>CAYYNM010000048.1:0-16657 GCA_964472945.1 uncultured Methylomarinum sp.
TTTAAAGCTTGGAAAGAATTAAAACCGAAAACGGTAGCAAAAAAGGTGGTAAATAAAAAAACACAAACACAAAAACAGAAAACAACTAACTAATGTAACTTACGAGATACACGATTAGAAACTTTACCGATCGAACCGATAGGCCAAGCAGTTACAACATAAGAATCAACACCGTGAATAAGCAATAAGCAATAAGGCTTTGATTCAAACTGCCTTGATTAACAGACATTGTTAAATGCTATTTTTAAATCATGAAACAAACCATTCACAAGAAAGAACTCATAAAATATTCATCGGCAAAATCACACAGGTTTTTACACGCAACCCCACAGTTTCGCGCCATTAGACGCGGTGCAAGGCGTAAAGGTATTGAGCGCGAATACATCAGCAAAGATGGTTTGAAAAAATTAACAATATACCTGTTTTACGAGCTTGATATTGCCGATCAAGATTTGTTGTTGTGCTTGATCGGGATGCTATTACCCGAAAGCAAAGGAAAAATCGTTAATAGTGATTCGACCAAAGAAAGCTGCATCAAATTAAGAGAAGATTTAGAACTTAAGGGAAGCACTTTAAACATGGATGCTTTAAGCTCTATGTTCCAGTTTTTAATTGTTGCTTTTGTAAAGTGCTGAAAAACAGGGGGATAGAGAGTATCCTTTTCTACTGATGCTAGATTTATGGGGTAATAACCAATGTCATTAAGTTAAGGAAAAAGAACTTTTTTTATTTCTCCTCACCCAACCAACCCTCCAGCAGGAGAGGGCTTTAGAGCAGTAAGAGTAACTAGCCTTCCCCCTATGGTTTTTAGTGTTTTCTGAATTCAAGTTAAAAAACTGGAATATCGAGTAATAGGAACTAATAAATAAGTGTCACCTTATTTTACAGTTTTTCCAGTTAAGTATATATTTAAAAGCTGCCTGTCTTGTGATTAGATTCATAACATATTGATACTAAAGTTAGAATTATCAACATGTTATTTCTTATAAAAAAAATAGTGTCAATTTATTTTACAGTTTTATAGTAGTAACAGTTATAGTCGAATAAAATCAATGACTTAATTTTTGGTCTGTTTTTTGCTTATATATTTACATTTATAAAACTTAAGGAAAAAAATAATGAAATACTTTCTACTTTCTCTCATTTCCATCTCAACTCTACTAATAAGTACACAAGCCTCTGCCACTATTACCTCGGGAAATGTAAGCTCCGGAGTGGGAAGTTTTGTTAAATTACCCTTACCTTTTACTGTATCAAACCCAGACAACACCGTTGGAAATGACACATTTCAATCACCTGATTTATATGGTTTTGATGAAGGGCAAAATATTGCTATTAGCACAAATATAAATGTGGATATTCTTGCTGATGGATCTGGTTCTGGGGTTGTTGCATCAGGAAGTACAGTAGCAAGTCATTATATTTTCTTCGACCCACAAAGCAATTCTTCACAGATAGGAAGTGTGTCTTTTGATTCAAATATTTTGGGGGTAATTACTAGCTCAACAAATCTTGCTGCAAGTGATTTCCTAATAAATACTGGTGTAACATACCTTAACTCCACCTTGCGTGGACTTGAAGGTGGTGATGCGGTAACAATTACTGGTTTACAAACAATTTCTGTCAATTGGACAGCCAGCACACCTGGAGATTACATAAGAGTTTTAACTACTTTTTCACCAGGAGCAAGCGTAGTTCCTGTTCCTGCTGCTGTTTGGTTTTTTGGAACAGGTTTATTAAGTCTATTAAGTATCTCAAGATTAAAAAATAATCAGTCTTAAGGCTAGGGAGGCTGTCCGAGAATAGAAACCGTAACGAGGGAAACCCATTTTGAGTCAGTTTTTTCGTTCATTTGAATATAATAGTTTACGCGTGTAACGAAAATGATCGGGGAAACTGGCTAAAATGGATTCTTCCGTAGTAGGTTTTCTATTCTCGGACAGCCTTCTCGCCTTGGCTAAATAACCCATCACACACGGAGTACCACTATTTTATGATAATCATAGATTTTTTTAGCCTGAAGAAAAGGGCTTAATTCCAAAAACCTCGTTTCACCCCATCCTCCAAAAAAGATATTTGCTTATATTATAGTGTTCTGCACTTTACCGGGCTTGTCCAACAATAAGATAAGATTGTGGCTCGCTTCGCGATCACAATCTATCCTTATTCGTTAGAACAATCGGATCTGGTTATCTTATTTACCCATCAATCCCTTCAATACGATTAACAACTTCACTAGAAGCCAGCTCCAAACCTTTTCTATAGCATTCAGAGGCTTTTTCCTGATCACCTTTTTCTCGTAACACATCACCTAACATTTGATACGCTGCTACTGAAGGCTCAATACCCACGCTTTTGGTTAGATATTGCTCAGCTTTTTCCATTTGCTTACATTTTATACAAATTTTACCTAATATCTGTAACAGCACCGAATTTCCTGAGTGTATGGCTAACCATTGTTCTGCAGTTTGTAGCTGTTTGTGACTATTTTTTGTTTGTATATTGGCAAATAAAACCAATAATGTTTCATCCCAGTTTTTTACAATTGTTTCAGCAAGTAAATTTTCAATTTTATCACCAGCCCCAGCTTCAATCATTGCAGCAAAGTAAATGGCTGTCATACCTTGAAAAGATTGTACATGCTCAGGAACACTTTGCCATAATTGTTGAATTTTTTCAGCATTACCTTTTTCTGAAGCTTGCCTCAATAAAACACTAAAGGTTTCAGTTTCCAGTAATTTTACTTCTGCTTCCATCAGCACTTTATTCTGTTGTAATGCGGGTATCAGTTTACGTATACCTTCCCAATCACCAATCCGCTGATAAGTCTGATGCAGTAATTTTAAAACACTGGCATGCCCTGAATCGATAGAATGTAGCTTTATTAATGTTTCTAAAGCCTTGTCAAATTGATTCGCCGATAAATTTAACTCTGCTTGAGTTAACCCAACCGCTATATCAGTTTCACCAGACTGTTCTGTCGCCTTTCTGAGATATTCATCTCTTTTTTCTATTGAGCCTCTTGATTGTGCGGCTCTTGCAGCTGTCAAATAATGGAGCAAAGGAGCACCACTATTCGATGCGTGTTTAATCAAGGTAGTTTCAGCTTTTTCCCAGTTACCCTCTGCTGAATCCACCAAACCTGCAATTAATGCTTCTTGAGACCGGTTAAACTTAATACTTTTGCCTTTATGCTTTAACTTACTTGGTAAGCGAAATAACACACCTAACAATCTAAAAACGATATACAGTACAAAAAATCCAATAATCAAGCCTATTGCAAACACAATAACTGATGTTTCTATCGACCAATGTCCCAGCCCAATTAACACATATCCAGGATCTTCATAACTTGACAGCCAATTTTGTATAAAAAAAGCGAATGCGACTGCAATACAAAGAGACCCTAGAAAATAAATTATATTTTTCATAATACCCTTTCCGTTTAAGGAGTAACAGTTGCAGGCTGCTTAATATCAGCTGTTGGCACTTCAGTTTTTTTGACGATAGGTTTTGAAATGATTGGCTTTTTTATCTGCTTTAAAATAGGTTTTTTAGTAACCCATACTTGAGCTTTATCAGTTTCTATCCTTAATTTAGTAATATCTTTTATCATTTTTAATGACTGGCTTATATCAGGAAATTGAGTGCGAAGCTGTATAACACTTAATTTCTGTAATTCTGCCAGAATACTTTTTGAGCTTTTATTTTTAGTAAAATTAGTTTTTACCCACTGTATTGCATCTTTAATGTTCACTTGAAATAAAGCATCATTTTGCTGTACCAAAGAAATTTTAATCATTTCTAATTTTACATTTAACTGCTGTTTTATAAAGGCTGCATCTTGTTCGGTAATAATTTCTGTCACCGCGTGATCAGAATGTTTAACAGTGACATAGCCTTCTAGTAAATGTAAGGTTGAACCTAATAAGCCATGATCAGCCTGTTGTGCTTTTTCGTGGTTATGGACTTGTTTAGACTGTGTAAGTGGCTTACCTGCATAAGGCAAGAAAAGGGCGAGTGTTTTAACCTTTTCTTTTAAACCTTGAACTGAAGAATATATCCCGACAATATCAGGCGCATTTACACTTTCTAGCTCTGCAATTTCTTTAACAATCTGATCACGGACTTTAAAGGCAGCCGTATCACCACTTTCTCGAAGCCTTTGGTCAGCGGCCTCAAGAGCCATTTTGGCGGTTTTAATATCTCCCGCCAAGTGTAACCGTTGATTAGCCACCGTTAATAAATACTCAGCATCAGCCACCAGCCAATCTCCACGCGTTTTACCAAGCTGCCGTCTTAATTGAGTAATTTCTGCTGAGAGTTCTTTACGTGTAGCATCCAGTTTTTCTGAGTGTAGCTGTGAGAAATCAGCCAAGGTTTTAGTGAAATGATTATCCTTTCCTGCCATTTCTGCACTAAAAGTTGAAATTTGGGAGTTCATATTACCTAACTGGGTTTGAAAAGCATTAAGTTGCTTACTCACCTCTATTTCTCTTAAATCTCCCTCATTAATATCTTTACCTTGCGCTTGCTGTTTATCTTTGATTTCTTGAAATAAATAAAATCCACCGCCTATAAGTAAAAGAATAAGAAAAAAATTAATTGCACCAACAATAATCCAGCCATAAGATTTCTGTTGTTTTTTTAATTCTGGCTGAACCTCAACCTTTTCTTTAGTTTCTTGCTGTTTTTTTAATTCTTCAGCCACTGTATCCCCCATTAATTAGTTTTGAGCTTGGCTGCTCATTTTTACCACTGTCTTAATAATTGCCACATCACTTGGACTTTCTGTCACCAGAATTTTTTTAAACCCACTCTTTTCTGCTAATTGTTTAATTCTATTACTTATTACAATTAAAGGAACCGCTAATAACTGATTTTTTAATTCAGCCCCTATCATTATTATTAGATTTTTTAATGCATCACCGCTCGTAATAGTGATGACATCGAGTGTTTGTTGCCTTAGCATATCATGTACATGACAACTATCCACGATAGGAGTAACTCTTTTGTAAACTTCCATGTAATCCACTATCGCACCCCTTTGACTTAAGCTATTAGCCAAAGCCTCACGCCCTCCCAAACCCCGAATAATCAAACAGTGCTTACGTTTAATATGTTGCATGGCTTGTGTTGCTAATAAGCCTTCTGTATTAAAATTATTTTCAGGCATCAAATCAACTGTTAACCCAGCAGAAAGCAAGGCCTTTTCAGTTGCTTTTCCAACCACCGCAATTGAACATGCCTTAAAGTCATCTATTTTGCCATTATTCGCAGTAAGTGCAAAATTTACAGCATTGCTACTGATAAAAAAAAGCCAGTCATATTTACCTAACGTTCTAAACTGTTGTTGAATTTTATCATTTGTAAAACCCACAATATCTAATGTAGGAAAGCGAATAGCTTGCCAGCCTTGCTGCTCAATTAAATCACATAAAGCCTCTGCCTGATGAACGGGGCGAGTAACTAAAACATTATAAGGCTTTACTTTTGCACTCACTAATATAAGTCTTTCAAAATTTTATCAGCACCTTGTGCCAATAAATCATCTGCAATATCAATACCTATCTGTTTAGCTTGAGCAAGTAACCCTGTTCTTTCTGCTCGATACAAAACAGAACCATCAGGTGACCCAACCAGGCCCCGCATAAATAATGCATTACCTTGTATCTCAGCAAAACCAGCAATAGGTACTTGGCAACCGCCATTTAACCGCTCATTCATGGCGCGCTCGGCAGTCACTCGAATAGTTGTTTGTTCATCTTGCAACTGTTTTAAATAGCTATTAATTTCAGCATCATTAACTCTACATTCAATACCTACTGCACCTTGGCCTATGGCAGGTAAACTAATACCAGTATCTAAACATTGGGTAATTCTACTCCCCATCCCCAAACGTTTTAAACCTGCTGAGGCTAAAATAATGGCATCATATTCACCCGCATCCAGTTTTGCCAAACGCGTATTTACATTACCCCTTAAAGATAAAATTTCAGCATCTGGAAATTTCTCTTTAATTTGACACTGCCGGCGTAAACTCGAAGTTCCAATTTTTGCATTGTTAGGTAAATCAGCTAATGATTTATAGTTATTTGAAACAAATGCATCAGTAGGATCTTCCCTGTCCAAAATAGCAGCTAAATATAAGCCCTCAGGAAATTCAACAGGCACATCTTTCATCGAATGTACGGCAATATCAGCCGTTCCATCCAACATACCTTGCTCCAACTCTTTAACAAAAAGGCCTTTCCCTCCAATTTTAGCTAAAGGGGCATCCAGAATTTTATCTCCCTTGGTCACCATTTTAACCAATTCAGTTTTAAGCTCTGGAAAAGCCTTTTTCAATCTTTCAGCAACATGCTCGGCTTGCCATAATGCCAAAGGACTTTTACGGGTTGCAATTCGAATTATTTTTTTTGCCAAAACAAATCCTTAAACATCTGTCTAATAATCCTTCTATTGTAATCTTTTAGTCATCAGATTCGAAATTATTTTAATCGTAGTATTTATTGACAGATAAACACCCTCGTTTGTATTTAACGGTATAATTATTGTCTTTTGCTTATAAATACTTACCACCCTTTAAAATAATAATCATGGCCACAGTTAATACAGACAAACTTTCCAGCGCTCGATTTGCTCAAGCAACCGATGCTTTTGTTGAAATTTTTACCGCCTCCGTTGACTTTGATCAGCGCATGGCACAACAAGATATTGAAGGCTCACTTGCCCATGCAAAAATGCTATGTAAAATAGGCATTCTAACGGAAGCGGAGCGTGAAGATATTATCAATGGTCTAGCAACTATTGCTAAAGAAATTGAACAAGGCGAGTTTAAGTGGTCAATCCAGCAAGAAGATGTTCATATGAACATCGAAGCTCGTTTAACTGCCCTTATCGGTATTGCTGGTAAAAAATTACATACAGGTCGTTCCAGAAATGATCAGGTTGCCACAGATATTCGCCTATATTTACGCAAAGAAATCACTGTTATTAACGAGCAATTAACACGTTTACAAACTGCCATTTTAAACTTGGCTGAGAAAGAGGCTGACACGATTATGCCGGGCTTTACCCATTTACAAGTTGCCCAACCAGTAACTTTTGGTCATCATTTAATGGCCTGGTTTGAAATGCTTGCTCGTGATAAAGAACGTTTACAAGATTGCTGTAAGCGCATTAATATCATGCCTTTAGGAGCCGCCGCCTTAGCCGGTACAAGCTACCCCATTGACCGCTATATGACGGCTGAATTATTAGGTTTTTCTCGACCTTCTAATAACTCACTGGATTCAGTGAGTGATAGGGATTTTGCCATTGAGTTTACTGCCGCAGGTAGCTTAATTATGATGCATTTATCTCGTTTTTCTGAAGAATTGGTTTTATGGGCAAGTGCTCAATTTAATTTTATTGATATGCCAGATGCCTTTTGCACAGGCTCATCAATCATGCCACAAAAGAAAAACCCTGATGTACCTGAATTAGTCAGAGGGAAATCAGGGCGTGTGACGGGGCATTTAGTTTCTTTATTAATGTTAATGAAAGGCCAACCCTTAGCCTATAACAAAGATAACCAAGAAGATAAAGAACCCCTTTTTGATACTGCAGACACACTGATTAATTCATTACGTGCCTTTGCTGATATGGTGCCACACTTATCTGCAAACAAAGAAAATATGTATAAAGCTGCTAAGCAAGGCTTTGCAACAGCTACAGATCTCGCTGATTACTTAGTGCGTAAAGGCATGGCCTTTCGTGATGCTCACGAAGTTGTTGGTTTAGCTGTTCGACTGGGTGTTGAAACAAGCAGGGACTTATCTGATATTTCACTGGCTGAATTGCAACAGTTTTCTGCTGAAATTACTGGAGATGTATTCGATATTTTAAAACTGGAAGGCTCGGTAGCGGCTAGGAAACATATTGGTGGTACTGCACCTGATACCGTTAGAAAAGCAATTGCAACAGCACGCTCAGAGTTAAAATAACAAAATGAAAACCACCATCGACTTTTTGCGTCATGGAGAAGTAGCTGGTGGCTCATATTATAGGGGGAGCACCGACGACCCACTGACCGAATATGGCTGGCAACAAATGCACAAAACTGTTAAGGGCCGCCAGTGGGATTTAATTATTAGCTCGCCCTTACAGCGCTGCCAAACATTTGCTGAGCATTTGCATAAACAAACAAATATACCTTTATCAATCGATTCTAATTGGCAAGAGATTGATTTTGGTGATTGGGAAGGAAAAATAGCCGATCAAATTAACCCCACTGAATTAATGCTGTTTTACCAGAACCCTCTAATAAACACACCTACAAATGCTGAACGCTTCTGTATATTTCTTTCACGTATAGAGACTGCATGGGAAAGTTTATTACATCAACATGCCGGAAAACATATTTTAGTAATATGCCATGCAGGTGTTATCCGCTGTTTATTTAATTTATTTTTAGATTTACCAACCAATAAAATTTTCAACCTTCAGCTTGATCATGCCAGCTTAACGCGTTTTGAGTGTTTTAATGCTAAACCTGCCAACTTCATCACTCTGGTATTTCACAATTTAACTCAGCCTAATCTATAATTAATATTTAGGAATGAGCTTGTAATACAATGATGCAACCTAATTGTAGCGGACTAAAGTTTGCTCTACAGTTAATAATCTGTAGTTTGCTATCAGCCCTGTCATAAAAAATCAGAATAACCAAACTCCCAGTGACTGAAAAAACAAATTACCCAGTAATAAAATTAGGCTCTCCAGGTGAAGATATTAGCAAAAGAGATCTTCATAGTATTGCTAAGCGCTTTAAAAACCTCAACCAGTTACGCTTACAGCGAGTACAAAAATTTTTACAGTCTCGCCAGCAAATATTTTTGGATATCTTGCCTCTTTTATTTCACCAAAATCACCCCCTGCTTCCTGGTTTTATCTCACTAGATACGCCTATTGGTATTCCTGATTTTTCACCTAACAAAAAGGCTGTTCATGCTGCAAAACAGTTTTCTAAAACTTTTACTTATAAACGCAAAGCCTTACTAAACCACCCGATTCAGGGTATTTTCCTGATGGGCAGTGTTGGCAGCGTTGCTTTTTCTAAAACCAGTGATATGGATATATGGTTATGTCACGACCCCAAACTTAGTATTGACAGTATTTTAGAGTTACAGAAAAAGGCATTAGAAATTGAAACATGGGCTGATTCACTTGGACTTGAGGTGCATTTTTTTCTAGTCAATAATGAATCTTTTTCTAAAGGGGAAAATATACCTATCTCTTCAGAAAGCAGTGGTGACACTCAGCATTATTTACTTTTAGAAGAGTTTTACCGTACTGCTATTTTTATTGCCGGAAGAATACCTGCCTGGTGGTTAGTCCCTCCTGAACAAGAATATAACTATACAGGCTACCTTCAGCACCTTATTGAAAACCGCTTTATTTCGGCAACTGAAGTCATTGATTTTGGAGGTCTAGAGACCATTCCAGCAGAAGAATTTATTAGTGCTACGCTTTGGCATATTTATAAATCACTCAACTCACCACACAAATCCTTATTAAAGCTTTTTTTAATGGAAAGCTATGCCAGCGAATACCCAAAACCACAGTGGCTTTGCTTTGATCTAAAGCAAGCCATTTACCAAGGGACTATGAATATAGATAAGCTTGACCCTTATTTATTAATCTACGCAAAAGTTGAGCATTATTTACAAAACAATCAGTCAACTCAGCGTCTCAACCTTGCCAGACAATGCTTTTATTTGAAAATAATGGGTTCATCAAGCCATGACTTAGACTATAAATCTCGTGTCTTTAGAGAAGATTATATGCTCTCCATTGCTAAACAATGGCACTGGCCAGAACACTTACTCACCTCCTTTAAAAAACAAAAATTCTGGGACATAAAAAAAGCAAATGAAGAGCATATTATCGTTCGGGCACAATTAAAACACTGTTTACGAATGATTTTAAAACTAGCAGGGCAATATGTTGAATATAACTACAGAGAAAACCAAGACTTAAAATTACTAAGCCGAAAGCTGCATGTTTTCCTGGAAAGAAAACCTGGAAAAGTTGAAATAATTAGTACTCGGTCAGCTGTACATACCCAAGAAAATGAATTATCTATTATCGAGTCATTAGCCGATTCAGGTTCTATTTGGGCATTATATTCAGGTCAATTTGACCTTAAAAAAGCTACAAAAAACAGTCTTATAAAACAACAATCCAGTTTGCTTGAAATACTTGTCTGGCTTGTTGCTAATGGCTTATATAGTAAACATATACAATTACACTTCAGCTCTCATTCTTATGTTATAAGTAGGTCTGAGCTTCAACAGATATTGGCTCAAATCTTTCTGTTTTTAACTGACAGTGCAAAAAACAAATCGGAATCTCTAGAGGTATACAGTAAACCAAATAAAGTTATTTCATCCTTCCTTATTATAAACTTGGGCTTATCACACCTTGCAGAACGGGAAGATGGCATGATGGTTTTAAGTGATAGGTCCGATCCCTTAAGCTATGGAAAAGGTCGTCATTGTTTTATCCATAATATTGCTCGAATTTCTATTTCTAGCTGGGGGGAAGTAACCACTTATCTTTATTTAGGCAGTGATGGCTTTTTTAACTGTATTAACCATATTTTCAATACCAGTCAGCAGCCTTTATCAACCGGTACTTTAAAAACAACCTGCTTCACCCCAACTCGCGCTAACAGCATAATTTTACGCAGCAAAGCAATTTTTGAAAATTTAATCCATTTTTTTAGCAACTTTACTGAGGATAATAATCGCTATTTTCTCCCTGCTGATCATTTAACTTATCTTTTTCAAAAAACAAATAAACAACTACAGTACAAAACACTGGAAACAGAAGATCAAATTTTACAAGAGTTAGCAAAATCAAATGAAATATTCAGTCCTGCGTATTTTGATGATAAGGTATTTGACAGCCCACTAATTCCTTTTTTATACAGCTTAAACAAAACACAGGCTATTCAAATATTTTATTTACCTGAAAATGATTTGATTAACATTTTTATTATTGATGAAAAAGGAAGCTTATTTAATCAACAGCATAGTAATGCCAGTTATACACAAGTATTAAATAATTATTTATTATTTCTTGAATCTATATCAGACCACACTTTTCAGCAAACAGAGAGTCAATTACAGGTCTATCAAATCAAAAGGAGCTCGCCCATTGATTTTTCAGCTTACTCAGAAAGCTGGCAGACATCAACTAATTATTCAGACCTATCCATCCGTGTCATTATTGAGGAAGAAACACCATCTACCGACTATTTTATTTATTGTAATGATAATGAATTTAGCTCTGTTAATTATGGTCAGCAGATATTTCAAAAAGTAGCTCAATATATTCACAGCTTCAGAAACAATAATGAAACTTACCCTGTCTACATTTCAGATATAGATATTTCTCGTTCCATAATAAGTGAAAACAATGAAGAGCAGCTACAAACTATCCATTATCTTAACTATAAGAAAAAGATTGAAAATAAGCTAAATAATTAACATACACACCTATTAACAAGCTACATACATAGCCATGTGGTGATGGGTTGAAGTTGTGGTGTTACCAAATTGGTAACCGTCTTATGGGGCGCAGGTTTTAACCTGCATTCTTCATAGCAAGAGCTGGCTACAGCTGGCGCACTAATAATGGATAAGTTTTTAAAATAGCCTTATCAACAGACTCGCCCAACTACCATTTTATTTATTTTCAGAACAAAAGATTTACAGGAATTATGCTTGACCTTTTTAATTGAAAATACTTTGAAATATTGTACGAAAACCTGACTCAGACTTTTCTTTCTGCCTAGGAATGGGTTGTATTTTTTGTTGCTGTTGCTGCTGAAAAAGTGCCTCCTCTGCAATTTTATCATTCACTCTAACCATCAGTTGAGTTGCTTTTTTTGTTGGTTTAATCCTTTGGCTAATTTTAATAAACTTAATAGCATCTTGATACCGATAATCATTAATTCGCCCTCGAGCTAAAGATAAATATTTATCAACAATTTTCTGGCGTAACTCAATTACATGCCCCTCATTATTCGAAGTTAAATCTGATAATTGATTTAAAGTATCTAAAGCCGAATCACCTTTGGGCTTACTTAAACGACTTCGTTTAATTTGCCCTAAAGCTTTTTGATATAACTGTTCTTCTTGATTTAAAACATTTTCTTCAATTATTGGTTCAATGACTACTTCAGCCCTTGGTGTTAAGTGACTGCTTGGTTCAATAGTCGTTTTAATAGTATTTATTTGCTCAACTTTATTCGGCTCTTTGATCTCAATATTTTGGTCAATTTGAACATCTAAAGGCGTTATTTTTGCAATAGGTTTAACCTCAGAAAGAGACTCTAAAAACTGTACAACGGATATAGCACCAAACTTTAAAGCAATATCTTTTACAGATTTTCCAGCTAAGTTTAAAGCATCAATCTGTATACTGTGTTCAGCTAAAGCGGTCAATATTTCTTTACGGCTTTTACTCAACTTGAAGTTGATTTTATCTTTAGCCCAACTGGATTTAGCTTTTTCAAAAAATACAAAATACAAAGCATTATGACCTTCTTTGTCTTTTACATTAACATTCGCCCCTAAATCTAAAAGAGCTTTAGCAATTTTATATTCTTGATGAGATAAGGCCATCATCAGAGGTGTTTGTCCATTTTTATTAAGATGGTTAACATCTGCTCCTGCTTTAACCAAAATTTCTGAGGCTTTAATCGCAAGGTTGTCCGTTCCCTTTCTGCGACGAGACCGAACTGACCTTCTTTTATGAAAGGAATCTGTAATATAGTTAATAGTAGCCATTCCATAATTATCTTCAGTATTAACGGGAATATTGTTCGCCAAAAATTGAAAATGCTCAAAACTACACCTACTTGGCTTATTACCAAGCATTAAAATTGTACATAGGTGTAAACGGTTTTGGCCCTCAGAATCGACCGAATCTAGTTTTACCCCTGGATACGATCTTATTACATCAAATAAAGCTTCAGGCGCAACAATAATAGGGTAAGTCCATCGGCTAATACCTTGATCTTTTTTTAAGTTACCAAATATATCTTTCAGTGAATGTTTAATAGCAATTTTCTTTGCTGGGTCTACTAAACCTCTATCTAAATAAAGTTTTGTTGCTGCTATATCAGGCTTAGAATTTTTAAAATTAAAGCGAGATATTGGCCAATTTTTACTGTCATAATTTATTTTATAATAAGATCCAAAACGACCTTTCTGCAAGAAAGCATCTAAATATTCAAAGTCTATAAAATTAGCAATATTATAATCTTTAATTTTTACAATCCTTCCATCTTCATCCCACTCAGTCATTAAGCCAACAGGTTGACCATTTTTTCTCTTTACTTCACTTTTCTTATAATAGTCATCAGCGTTAATATTGTATTTACCTGATTCAACCATGCTTAACACGTTATCCACTAGAAATCCAGAGCCATATTTTTTCTTTTTGGCATATTTAATTTCCTTATTGGCAGAGTCATGCTGGATAAACTCAGTTCCATCACAAGCCCAAATTTTCATCTCTCCCAGCGGATATTTTCCCTTAGTTTTTAACTCAAAACCTAAGGTGTTATTGTTACAATACATACGCACACTTTCTTTTTTGTTATTATCGTAAATAATTTCTTGAGATTTGACGCCAGATTCATACCAGCGGTTCCACTCGTCTATTTTTATACCCGTTACTTTAGAGTTATACCTTCTGTTTACCTTATCTATAGGAATAGATAAGTCAGAGCTATATTCACCTTGTTCTTTTACCTCACCATTTTGATACCATTGTTGCCAGTCGCCTATTCTTCTTGAGCCGTCTTCAGAATAGGCACCTTCACTTTGCATTTTTCCATTTTTATACCACTTTTGTTCTTCGCCATAACGAATCAAAAAAGATTCTAAAGCTACTTTATCTAATTCGTCTAAGCCTCTTTCTCGACTTCGTTCATTCATATCAAAAGCTTGGGCGATCATATAAAATTTATTATCTAGCCGCCCATAAAAATTTTCCTTTAGCTCCCCATTGGAATAAAAAATTTGGATATTTCCAGCTAACTTTCCATTTTTATATTCAATTATTTCTATTGGTGTTGAGCCATCCTCAACAAACCTAATTGAATTACCTGTAAACGGTTCACCAGATTCTTTTAAAACTTTTAAACCATTTTTGTATGTTAATTGCTCAACAGGCACTTCTGATGATCCACAGCCATAAAGACAAAGAAAGATCAAAAGAAAATAAAGACTTTTATAATTCATATTTTATATTATTAAATTTAGGGAAGATTTAAGTATGTTTTAGAAAAGTTATCTATTGTTTTCCCTTACAAAAACAATCATATACATTATAGAAGTCATCACAAGAATAAAACAAACAATACCACCAAAAGCAGAGATTAAACCAGTATAAATGGCAATAATAGTCGCATATTTCCATGTTCCTATCAACATAGCCACGCCAATAACAATACTAGCAAACACAATCAAAAATAAACTATAGGCCATAAAAGTTAGTAATAAGCGCAATACTTGGTTGAGTGTTTCAGTTGATGATCTATCAATATCGACAAATGACTTAATAGTAAAATATAAACTAACACCAAGTATTGTAATTGCTGGTAAAGCGTATGCGTAAGCTCCCTCAACCAAAGAAAACATACTCAAAATACCACCAAGCATTGCTACTAAAGTATCGAAAAATAGCACTTTAGTTAATGTGGAATATGTGACTCGATTAAACAGCTGAGAACTTTTATCTTGAATACTAACAACTGCATTTGTAGATAAAATCTGGCCATCTCCAGATAGCTTATAGCCACAGCTATTACAAAAAATAGCATCATCAGCTACGTCAGCATTACATTTGGGGCAGTTCATGATTTTTCCTGTTAAATTTTAATGATTATTTTAAAAGTTTACATGGCTATATACAAACCACGGTTTGATTTTAAAAAATAAAAAGTAAGTGTTGTAGGGCGGACTTCAGTCCGCCCTATAATTTTCAACCTATGATAAGTTTATACCTGAATCCGTGACTTCAATACGGATAACAGGGCTCAAGATATTGGTTTCACAGGGGCTTTAGTCAGATTATTGCTCCTGCATAATCGACATTCACCACATCCATGTGGCTCAAAAAATCTTAGCTTCACCCATAGGTTAAGTGGGTATTTTTTTAACCGCTGTGGAATCAATGGATTGTGTTCTGTACCGTAGTGAAGTCAGGGATTCAGGTTATAGTTATAAAAGTTTATTATTGTGTTTACTTAAGGTTCGAAGCAGTAGCTTTAGGTATAATAGTTTTACCAATAGGTGATAGGGCTATTTTAGCGAGTTTAAAATGCTGTAGTCCAAAAGGGATTCCTATAATGGTGACACAGCAAATTAATGCGGCAAAAGCATGCCCTAATGCCAACCAAACCCCTGCAAAAACAAACCAGATTATATTTCCAATTGTTCCAGCAATCCCCGTACCAATATCATGCTCACCATTGATGTCACGCCTATTCACAGCTTCATTTCCAAAAGGAAAAAAAGTAAAATTCCCTATAACGAAGCACGCTTTTCCCCAAGGAATACCAAGAATAGTTAAATAACAAATACAGCCAACAAGCCACCAAGCCAAGCCAAGCTCAAACCCACCAAAAACAAACCATAAAATATTTCCTAACAGCTTCATTACATTCTCCATAAATAATTAAACCACCATTACTGCCTCAGCATAAACAGATTACTTCCAGCAAGTTACTAGGAGGCTGTCCGAGAACAGAGAACCTGCTACGGAAAAAGCCCTTTTGGCCATTTTTCCCGTTCATTTTCGTTAAATAGCGCAACTATTCGCCTCAAATGAACGAAAAAACTGACTCAAAAGGGCTTTCCCTCGCGACGGTTTCTATTCTCGGACAGCCTCCTAGGAAATTTATCCTTACCCCTTTAATGAATAGGGGTGAAATTTTATCCAGAACAGTTGTTAAGACAATTGGGGTGGTTTTGATAAAGCTACTTTATTTGTAGCCAAAGTGCTAGCTATAGTAAAAAAAATACAGCTAAAAGTCTAGGGAATATCTTAATCTTCTTCTGACGCTACAACTAAAGTAGGTAGGTATCTTATTTATTCTAACATTTGGAGGGTTATTAACAAGCCACAGGCTATAAGGTATAGAGCGGACTTTAGTCCGCTATTGAATTAGTATTTTTGAGCTATTACGGACTAAAGTCCGCCCTATAAGCAACAAAAACTTAATTTATTAAATTAAAATTGTTAGATAATTTTAAACACTTACTTAAACTCTATGTATTTTCCTAATTATCCCATTTCCACTCATTTGGAATCAAATTATATATAATTTACCCCTTATCAGTATGACTAGCTATACTACAACTTAACATGATCTTTACAAATCTCAGGCCACTATCATTTAAGTTAAGAATAAATGGTTTTTTGTAGAAGAACAACTTTAGCCGTTCCTACATAGAAATAAATAACTCCTTTAACTTACACAGGAAGAGCTTCATTAAACTTAGGCAACTTGCAACAAAAACCCTGCGTAATCTGGGTAGGTTATTTATTGGTGCGACAAGCAAAGCTTGTCGCTTCTTTTGAGGTGAAAGTC
>CAYYNM010000049.1:0-16632 GCA_964472945.1 uncultured Methylomarinum sp.
CTTAGCGGCTAGGGGCGAAGCCTCTATTGAGTGTTTTAAATAGGTTCTTTTCACCCATTGTCAAAATCATATAATATATCTTTGAAATTCAAAATTCAAGACCTGACACCTTTTTTCCCACGGCGAAACCGTTCTAATGCCAAGGTGTTGATCCATAAAGTAGCTACTTTATGGTGCTGTCATTATAAATCAATAGCTTATAGTTAGAACGATTTCGCCCTGCCTTTTTTCCTGTATTTTTTGGTTAGGTTTTGATTTGCTTCGTCCTTTGATGCAGCATCGAAAGACCTGAGCCATTCTTTCCAATCAAGCTGGCTGACCCCTTGATTTTAGAGATATTTTCTACTATTCTGGGTGCTATTACCACTCATTCTCAGATAAAAAATCTTCCAAAGGTTTAGCTTTAATCCAATTTTCTAATTCCAACATGGGCTGAGAATAAAACTCAGCTACATGCCCTAAACATAAAATTGCTATAGGTCTACTACCTTTTGGCATCTTCAATAATTTCGCTAAAGCATCAGGTTCAAACAAGGAAACCCAGCCCATACCCAAACCTTCTGCCCTGGCAGCTAGCCACATATTCTGTATTGCACAAGCAGTAGAAGCCAAATCCATTTCCGGTAAGGTTCTTCTACCAAAAATATGTTGTTCTCGTTTATCGGGTAAAGCAACAACAAGTAATTCTCCACATTCCCTAATACCTTCAACTTTAAGCTTCATAAACTCATCTTCACGTTCTGCTAAAGCCTGGGCGGTATTTTTTCTTTCCTGCTCAACAATTTGATATATTTGGGCGCGCCGATGTTTATCAGTTATTCGAATAAAACGCCAAGGTTGCATAAGCCCAACACTTCCCGCTTGGTGAGCTGCTTGCAATAATTTTTTTAAAATATCAGCATCTACTGGGTCGGGCAAAAAATGTCGCATATCTCTACGTTCAGCGATTGCTTTATAAACCCCTGCTAGTTCAGCTTCATTAAATCGGTGCTGGCTCATATTATTACCCCCAACAAAACACTCACTTCAACCAGCTCAACAGCAGCTCCATAAACATCTCCTGTTACCCCACCCAACCTTTTATTTGCTTGGTGAGCTATAAGTAACAAAGTTAACAGCATAAAAATAATAGAGAAGATACCTAGACAATATAGTCCAACAACAAGGCCTATTAAAGACACAATATATGCATTTGATCTAGGTAAATGATTAACCAGCTTTGCAGCCATTCCTGCAAAGCGAATATAATTTGTCGACAGCATAAGGAGCAAAATAGAAAGCCTTCCTAACATTGGTGTTATAAATAAAATATAAAAATCTTTTTGTTCTAATAAATAGCTAATTAGCGTCCACTTTAACAACAAAACCAAAATAAGTGTAACAACAGCTATGGGACCTGATGCAGGGTCTTTCATTATCTCTAAACTGCGTTGTTGACTAGCCAGGCCACCAACCCAGGAATCAGCACAATCAGCTAGCCCATCAAGGTGCAAGCCCCCTGTCAGCAACACCCATAACATTAAAATAAGGGCTGCTTGAACTTGTATGGGAATAGTTGTTAATAGCAAGGCCGTAGTGACTAAACTACCACCAATAAAAAAACCAACAACAGGATAAAAAAGACTTGAGTATCCTAGTTGTTTGTCGTTAGCAACAAAGGTATAGTTAATGGGAATAATGGTTAATAGTTGAAACGCGAGCAAAAATGAGTTCATTACTGGTGACACTAAGTTTCTAATGAAAGAGGTAAGTAAGAGGGTATAAAAGACCTAACTTTTTACCACGGAGGTCACTGAGAATCCAGGTCTTTTGAATGGCAAGACTTTGTCACCTCAGTGGCTATTTTGAAATTTCTTTATATGTTTTTTGATTGCTTAATTTCGCTCGACTAGTTAGACAGCTTGCAATAAAACCTTCCATTATTGATCACTCCACGAAGAGCACCTCTGTCATCAATTGCAAGCGATGCGCTTAGTTCCTCAGCACACCTACATCAACTTGTTTACTTTAAAGGACGGCCTTTTGCGTCTTTATACATATGTCCAGTTAATAATAAAACGCCTTCAACAAAACCCCATACAACGCCGTAACCACCAGAAAAATAAGTAACGGCTATCTGCAAAATCCCCAACCAGTAAAAACCCAAATAAAGGCGGTGCATCCCAGCAAACCCCAAAATAATACCTAAAGCACCCGCAATATAATGGTTTTTTACCGCGCGATTATCTTGTAAATAAGCTCCGACAAGACCAACACGGGTAGCACTGCCATCTTCTTCTGGCATAAAGTCAACATCATCGCCTATTTTAGGTGAATCTTCTGAATCCCAGTCATCAATATGAAACTCAAAATATTGATCTTCAAATTTTATTGCGCCAGTTTGTAGCTCTTCATCATAACTTTCAATATGCCCAATCATTTATTTCTTACCTTTTTATAATTATTCTAATTTGTTGTAATTTTAGCTTGTTCAAATGTTGCCATTTCATTGTGTAATTTACATGCCATTTGTAATAATGGCAACGCAATTACCGCACCACTCCCCTCACCTAAACGCATTTTTAAATCTAATAAGGGTTTAGCGTTTAAATATTCTAAAATAAGCCGGTGACCTTTTTCTTGCGATTGATGTGCAAAAAAACACCAAAGCTGGACCTGCGGATTAATTTTAATTGCTAATAATGCTGCAACAGTACTAATAAATCCATCAATTAGTAAAGTAACACCTTGCTGAGCGGCAAAAACATAAGCTCCCACTAAAGCAGCAATTTCAAAACCACCTAAAGACTGCAATACTTTTAAAGGCGATTTTAACTGCTGTTGATGCAGTAATAGCGCATTATATATAACTTGGGCTTTATGCTGAATTTCTTTAGAACCTAACCCTGTGCCTGCTCCGGTTAGTTGCTCCACTGATAACCCTGTGATAGCACAAGCAATAGCACTTGCGCTGGTGGTATTAGCAATTCCCATTTCTCCACCAATAAATAGCTGAGTTTTGTGGGCGATAGCACGCTCTGCTGCTACTTTACCTGTTGATAAAGCCTGCTTTAATTGTTGCTCAGTCATTGCCGCTTGTTTAGTAAAATTAGCCGTACCATTTCCTGCGCGATCAGTAATAAGTTTTTTTAATGTAACAGGCTTTAACAGCCCCACATCAATCACTTCAAACTGAGCATTAACATAATGAGATAGCACATTCACAGCTGCGCCATCATTGACAAAATTTTTAACCATTTCTGTGCTAACAATTTGAGGGAATGCCGATACATTTTCTTCTGCAACACCGTGGTCGGCTGCAAAAACAGACACCCAAATTCGTTCAATAGTCGGCGTAATTGTTTGCTGCATGGCTGATAATCGAGTAGCAATATCCTCCATCATTCCTAAAGAGCCAGGCGGTTTTGTGAGTTGCTGTTGTTTAGTTAAGGCTTGTTGGTAAAACGACTCATCAGGTGCTTTAATTTGATTATTTAACCAATCCATCATTATTTTAAAACTTGAGGAAGGCCGGCTGTCACTAGCACAACTTGATCACTTAGAGCTGCTATTTTTTGATGCAAAAATCCAGCCTCATCAACAAACCGTCGAGTCATTTTGTCCATGGCAATTACCCCCTGGCCTAATTCATTACTCACTAAAATAATCTGACCTGAAAAGCTGGATAAACAATCAAACAGAGCGGTTGTTTCTTTTTCAAAAATTGTTTGTTGTACGCGACCACTTTTATCAAACAAAATATTATTCAGCCATAAAGTGAGACAGTCAACCAGTAAATAACAATTTTGTTGAGCATAATCATTAATCACCTTTGCTAGAAAAATGGGCTCCTCAACAGTATGCCAACTCTGAGGACGACCTTGCTGATGCCGGTCAATTCTCAGTTTCATTTCAGTATCTCTTGCTTCAGCAGTAGCAATATAAATCACCTGCCTAGCTGATTCTATTGCTTGCTGCTCTGCATATTTACTTTTTCCTGAACGGGCTCCGCCCAGCACCAGTTCAATCATTCTTTAAACGCACAGCTAGCACATCACAGTGTGCATTATGTAGCACACCATTAGCGGTTGAGCCCAGCAATAAAGCTAAGCCATGCCGGCCATGCGAGCCAACAACGATAAGGTCAACATCATTTTCATCAGCGATCCGAACTATTTCAAATTTAGGGCTTCCGACCTCGACCCACTGCTTATCTTCAACAATATCTAATTTCTTTGCCAGGGTAGCCAGGCGTTTTTTTGCTGCCTCCATAATTTGCTCTGATAAATCGCCATCAAACGGGATAATAGGCCCATAAGTAGCGTCTGTAATCGGCAAATTATCTACAATATGTACAATACTCAGTTGTGCTTGATTAGCGACTGCCAGTTCTTTTGCTTTATTCGCAACATGATGTCCGTGATCAGAAAAATCAGCTGCTAATAATACGTGCTTATAATGTGCCATGCTTTACTCCATTTTGCGATAATAATTACAGTGAAAGTTATGCTTTCTGCTGATAAGAAAATAGTATATACAAAAATTCAGCAGTTAGAAGCGATAAATAACTGCACTTAATCTGTTTTAACATACCTCATACTCTGCATAGCTATTTCTAGCTCTTCATTAGTTGGAATAAGCAAAATATCCAGAACCGATTGACGGTTTTTAATATTAACAATCTGCTCACCACGTATTGCATTCTTAGTTAAATCCATTGAAATACCTAATGCATCCAAACCCGTGCAAATTTTTTCTCTAACCTGGCAATCATTCTCACCAATTCCCCCCGTAAAAACCAAAGCATCAACCTTGCCTAAAACAGCATAATAGGCTCCAATATACTTCTTAACCCGATAACAATACATCTCTAAAGCTAACTTGGCTTTTTTATCTCCACTATCAGCCATTGCATGTATTGCTCGCATATCATTTTCGCCACAAATGCCTTTTAAGCCACTTTGTTTATTGAGCAAATCATTCACATCCCCACTCGACATATCTTTATTTTGATTTAAATAAAAAGGGATTGCCGGATCAATATCTCCACTACGAGTCCCCATTATTAAGCCTTCCAATGGTGTCATCCCCATTGAAGTATCAATACTTTCCCCCTGCTTTATAGCACTAACACTCCCTCCGTTGCCTAAATGCAAAGTGATTAAATTAAGAGAATCTAGAGATTTATCAAGGAATTCAGCCGCTTGTTTAGCAACATAATAATGTGATGTACCGTGAAATCCATATCGACGAATGCTTTCTTGCTCATACAGTTCTATAGGGATGGCATAAAGATAGGCATACTCAGGTATAGTTTGATGATAAGCCGTGTCAAATACAGCCACTTGTGGCACATTATCTGCCAACTGCATCATAAGTTCTATCCCCATTAAATTAGCAGGGTTATGTAAAGGTGCGAGTGGAATCATTTTTCTGATACTCGCTAACACCTTGTTATCAATCAATGTCGGCTGATGAAAGCTTTCACCACCATGTACAACTCTATGTCCAATAGCAGATAAATCAGCGACATTTATAAGTAATTTAGATTTCTTCAGTATCTCAACAATATTGCTTAAACCTTGTTGATGGTCAGTTACCGCCTTCAATACTTTTCCACTATGACCCGCTAAACAATATTTATGCAAACTCTGCTCTTCACCCATTTGCTCAATAATTCCAGTCGCTAATACTGACAAATCCAGCATATTAAAAAGTGAATATTTTATAGATGAACTACCTGAATTAAGGACCAGAATTTTCACTCACAACTCCACTCATTTGAGCTTGCACAGCAGTAATAGCAACAGTATTAACAATATCCGTTACTGTACAGCCTCGACTCAGGTCATTAACAGGCTTATTTAAGCCCTGTAATACAGGTCCAATAGCAACCGCACCTGAGGTGCGCTGAACTGCTTTATAAGTATTATTACCGGTATTTAAGTCCGGAAAAATAAACACATTAGCAAGACCGGCCACCTCACTCTCGGGTAACTTTGTTTTAGCAACACCCAGGTCAATCGCTGCATCATATTGAATAGGGCCTTCAAGTTTCAAGTCAGGGCGTTGCTGTTTAGATAAGCGAACCGCCTCACGCACTTTATTAACAGCCTCCCCCTTACCTGATGCTCCCGTGGAGTATGACAACATCGCAATCCGTGGGTTAATATGAAACAGGGTTGCCGTATCCGCAGAACTGGCAGCTATATCAGCCAACTGCTGAGCATTAGGGTCAGGGTTTACCGCACAGTCACCATAAACCAGCACACGATCGTCTAAACACATAAAAAAGACACTTGAAACAATAGAGGTTCCAGGCTTGGTTTTAATAATCTGAAATGCAGGCCGAATGGTATGTTGAGTGGTATGAACCGCGCCAGAAACCATACCATCAGCATCTTCCAAGTGAACCATCATGGTCCCGAAATAACTATTATCCGCTAACATGTCAAAAGCCATTTCATAAGTTACTCCCTTATGCTGACGTAATTGAAAAAAACTTTCTGCATAATGCTTTCGTAACAGGGATTTAATAGGGTCAATAATATTAACTCCATCCAGCTGCAACCCCAGCGCCTGTATTTTTTGCCTTATCAACTCTTCATTACCTAACAGGGTTAATTTAGCAACCCCTCTTAAAACTAGAATCTCTGCCGCTCGTAAAATTCGATCCTCCTTACCTTCTGGCAATACAATATGCTGTAACTGTGCTTTAGCTCTTTGAATCAACTCATATTCAAACATCATCGGCGTTACTCGATTACTATAAGTCGAAGCCATTCTTTGTTTAAGATCAGGGATATCAATACTACTTTCAACAACTCCCAATGCAGCCGCAATTTTACGTTCATTAGAGGGATCTAATACTGCTTTAACTTCTGTAACATTTATTGCAGTGGTAAAAGTATCACTGGCAACCCCTAAAATAGTAAATGGAGACTTACTAATTCCGGAAATTAGTTTAGTTATCTGAGGCTCAGGCTCTTGTTTTCCTGTCAGAACCAACCCTGCAATTTGAGGATACTTAGCTGATTTATGAGCCATTAAGCTAGCAAGAATAATATCGGACCGGTCACCTGGGGTAATAATCAAATCTCCTTCCTCCAAATGATCTAAAAAATGAGGAATTTGCATCGCCGCCACTTTATAATTCAAAATAGTTCGCTTTAAAGTTTCATTATCCCCACTCAGTACTTTAGCTTTTAAATTACTGACAATATCACTGAGGGTAGGTTTTTCTAAAGCGGCAATCATAGGGACTAAATAAACCGGATGCTTAGCACCTTGGTGCATAAAATAATCTTTTAAGTCACCAATATACCGTTCATCTACTCCGTTAATAAATAAGGCTAAAATATCACAACCATGATCTTTTAATGACTGTCTGTAACTAGCCGCTGTATCAATAATTTCATCAATACTGCGTCCATTTCCCTGTAAAATAGGTATTAATAAGCAGCCAAGATTATTAGCAACATCCGCATTAAAATCAGCCTCTATTGCTACTTGTGCCTCACTGAAGCTTGTTCCCACAGATAAAACCCGGTCACACTGCCGCTCTAAATTTTTATACTTAATAAGAATAATTTTAAGCAATTCATCATAACGATTTGATGCTAGCAACTCTCTGGCCCTCTCAATTTTACAACCATACATTGATTCACAAGGTATATCTAAATGATAACGGTTAACTACCAGGTTAATTAGTCTATCAGCCTCAACATCACCATGAACCACAGGTCGAAAAAACCCTAATTTTGAGGTTTCTCCCGATAACAACTCCATTAAGGTCAGTACAATTGCAGATTTACCACTCCGTTGCTCTACACCAGCAATATAAATATTTTGGGCCATAGGCCACTCCTAGATAAGGTTTATCCTTTGATTATAGATTTACTTACAAAACAGCCTGGTTTCACCTTACTCAACAGCAACTATTTGAGGGAAAATCAAGCCTATTACCTGAGAAGAAATCAGTATATATAGCAAAGCAAGCCCTAAACCAAAAGTAAAAGGCTTTTCCAAGGCCTGACTAAAAATATGTCCAGATACCAGCCAATGCCAAATCATTAAGGCAATAATAGATAAAATAGAGAAAGCCGAACCATCTCCTACTAGTGTTGCCATCACAGGAATAGCAAAAAAACTAATTAAACTATCTGTTGCAATTAAGGCGCTTGCAGTTTGTTGGTAACGGGCTGGTTTTTTTGCAAAAAATAATATTACTTTGACAAAACCAAGTAATAAAACAATCTCAACAGTCGTTTGAAAAATAGCATGAATGAAATCCATATTTAGAATTAAAACCAACAAACTAATACAGAAATACACGGGGATTAACAGCAACAACAGTGCCTTTGTAACAGGCATATCTTGAGGCCCTTTTTTAAAAAGGCAAATATTAAAAATCAAGGTTAATAATTGGTACATTTTTTATGCTTTAAAAAAGTTAGATATATATACCAATATACTTGGCACTATTATGAAAGTCCAATAGCCCTTTTCAACCAGCCCGAATGATTTTTTTTGCCGGGAACTCAGAATAATAAGTTTGACTCCTATCAAATTATTACCCATACTTTTATCGAGTGCATCCCTTAACTTTAAAGAGCCTTAAATACCTACCTATCTGAACATGGAGACCCAGCGATGAAAGCCTTACAAATCAAACAAACTTTATTAGCCTTAGTATTAGGCTCAACAGCTTTGTCTGCTACTGCTGATTGGACTTTAAACAATGCAAACTCATCACTTAATTTTATTTCTATCAAAAAATTAAGTATTGGTGAAGTACATGCTTTTAATTCAATAAGCGGCTCGCTTAAAGACAATGGTGACGCAAAAGTAAATGTTATTTTAAGTAGCCTTAATACACAAATTCCCAAGCGCGATGCTCGAATGAAAAAAGTACTATTTGAAATAACAAAGTTTCCACAAGCCAGCGTAACAACAAAACTAGATATAAAGCGTATCAACAGCTTAAAAGTGGGAGAATCTTTTTCTCAAACTGTAGAGCTTGCCTTATCAATTCATGGGCAGCAACAAGAAGTTGAAGCAAATATGCGCGTCACAGCTCTGGCAAACAACAAACTATTAGCCTCCACAATTAAGCCGATTATTATTAATGCTAAAGATTTTCAGCTGGTAAAGGGTATTAAAGTATTGCGCACACTGGCAAAACTACCTTCTATTAGCACTGCTATTCCTGTAACCGCTGACTTTATATTTGAAAAGTAGCTGAAATTTGAATGGTGCGTGGAACGCACCCTATTGTATTTGATGATATTCGAATTTCTTATGGGGAATAAAATGTTTAGCCGTTGCCTTATCCTTCAAAATCAGAAATGCAAAAAATCATGTAGGGTGCGTTCCACGCACCAATACCAATTACGGCACACACCCTATTTTGTCTAATTATCGTAGACTTTATATTGGTGGTCGCACCTATTTTTTTACGGTTGTGATGCATCGGCGACAAACCATTTTGTGCAATGATGATATGCGCGCTGCTTTGCGAGATGCCATTATTTCAACGCGTAAAACACACCCTTTTGAAATTGATGCCTGGATTTTAATGCCTGATCATTTGCATTGTATTTGGACTCTTCCAGAAGGCGATACTAATTTTACTACACGTTGGGCTATGATTAAGCGGTATGTTACCAAGCAATGTGCAGCAAAATATCAACGTGATGAATGGTTAAATAAATCCAGAGTTAAACGTAGAGAATCTACATTATGGCAACGCCGTTTTTGGGAGCATCAAATTCGTGATGATATGGGTTTTCAGCGACATTTTGATTATATTCATTTTAATCCTGTCAAACATAGATATGTTGATGCTGTTAAGGATTGGACATTTTCAAGTTTTCACCGGTATGTAAACAATGGCATTTATTCTAACCAGTGGTGCGGTTTGGGTGAAATTGATATTGATTTTGGGGAGCCGTAAATTGTTTGGTATTTTGTGCTTGGTGCTTGGTGCGTAGAACGCACCCTACATTTAAAAATTGGTAGGGTGCGTTCTACGCACCAAGAACTAAGGGCATTAATTTATATGCGAGTTCCAGGTAAAAAATAATTTTATGGATAAACTAATTCAAGAACAACAGTTAAGTCGGTTAGATACGGCTTTTGCCAATTTTTTAAGCCAAAGATCTTCAGCAAATACGGTTCAAAAAGCAATATTAGAAACCTTGCTGTCAAAACTGTCTTTTGAACAGTCTCAAGGTCATAGCTGTATTAATATTTCTGAAGCTGAAAAAAAATTAATCTTAGCCTCAGGGCTTGTCTCAGAAAACAACATAGCCCCATTAAAATTAGAACAAAACCGTTTATATTTATATCGCTACTGGTCTTACGAGAATAGTTTAGCAGAACAAATTAAACAGTTAATAGCAACCCCAACCCCTTGCCATAATAATAACTCGCTTATTAATCGTTATTTTATTGAATTAATAGATGAAACAGACTGGCAAAGGGAAGCGGCGATTAAAGCGATAAGTCAATCCTTTACAATTATTACCGGTGGCCCCGGAACAGGAAAAACCACAACAGTGGTTAAAATTTTAGCCTTATTGCAGGAATTAGCAGCAACAAAAGAACATGTATTACATATTGCTTTAGCCGCGCCAACAGGCAAAGCAGCTATGCGTTTGCAAGAGTCCATTGGCTTTAGTAAAAGCACATTGCCTTGTGCTGAAAGTATAAAGCAGCGAATACCAGAAACCGTCACCACAATCCATCGTTTATTGGGTGCAAAACCACCCTCACCTTATTTTAAACACGATTCCACTCAACCGCTAGCTTATGATGTTGTGGTGGTGGACGAGGCATCCATGATCGATTTAGCTTTAATGAGTAAGTTAGTCGATGCATTAAAACCAGGAGCAAGACTTATTTTACTGGGTGATAAAGACCAGCTAGCTTCCGTTGAGTCTGGTGCTGTTTTAGCTGATTTAACAGTTGCACTCCCATTAAATACGGTGGAGTTAAAAAAATCATACCGCTTTCAAGGTGACATTAAGGATTTAGCTATTGCGGTAAATTCGCAGTTATTTAAAACAGCATGGAAATTACTCAATCAAAACTCCCAACAAATTGGCTTGTTATCAGGCGACTTAATTAGCTATATAAGTGAAAAATACACCGCTTATCTAAACAAAGTTAATAATAATGCTGATTTTTCCGAAATTTATACTGAATTTTCCCGTTTCCAAGTGCTATGTTCAAATAGGCAAGGTGAACAAGGTGTGATTGAAATAAACCACAAAGTTGAAACCCATTTCCAGCAACAAAACATTATTCATATTTCAGGGCAATGGTATATAGGTCGTCCCATTATGGTCATGCAAAATAATGCGGGTATGCAGTTATACAACGGAGATATTGGAATTTGTTTATTTGATAAAGTATCAAAGCGTTTAGCTGTTTATTTTTTACGCTCTGATGGCAGTGTAAAAAAAGTATTACCGAGCCGTGTACCAAAACACGAAACTGTTTTTGCCATGACCATACATAAAAGCCAAGGTTCAGAATTTAATGACTGCTTATGTGTACTGCCTGAAGTCATTAATCCTGTGTTAACAAAAGAACTTATTTACACAGCAATTACTCGTGCAAAAACCTCATTAAAAATTGCCAGTAATTATGCTGTTTTTAATCAGACTATACAGAAACGAGTTGACCGTACAGGTGGGTTATTTGAAAAGCTAGCAGACACAGTTTAGCTTTTAAGGCTTAAATTAAAAAAATTTTACCACTCGGACAGCAAAGAATATCTATAACTTTTCCTCCCTTTGTGTCCCAGTGTCTTTGTGTGAGTGTAGTTTCTATAATCTATTTCATAGCTATATTAACTGCCATAAAACCGAGTCGTATCTAATGATCTCTTTGTACTGAAAATTTAGCCAATGAAATCAAAGCACTTTTAGACTCTGATTCAGGTAAACAAGCTAAAGCTGCAATTGCTTTTTGTGCCGCTTCATCAGCACATTTTTCAGTATATACAATCGCATCGGTTGCTATAACAATATCATAAACCTGGTTAAAAGCTTCTCTGGAACCTTGTTTAATCGCATCAATAACAACTTTTGCCTGGCTTTCTGTGCCATGAGAAATAGCATAAATTAAAGGTAATGTTGGCTTTCCTTCCGCCAAATCATCACCTAAATTTTTACCTAAATCTTCAGTGGTTGATTTGTAATCCAAAGCATCATCAATTAACTGAAACGCAACACCCAATTGCTGACCGTACAAAGCAAGTGCTTCTTCAGTTTTTTTATCAGTCTCTGCAATCACTGCTGCCAGGCGAGTTGCAGCACTAAATAAAATAGCTGTTTTTCTAGCAATCACTTCCAAATATTTTTCTTCTGTTGTATCTGGGTTGTTACAGTTTAATAACTGTAAAACTTCACCTTCTGCAATCGCTGTTGTTGTGGTAGAAAGAATCTCCATAACGCGCATATTATTCGTGCGAACCATCATTTGAAAAGCACTAGAATAAAGGTAATCTCCCACTAAAACACTGGCAGCATTTCCCCAAACAGCATTAGCACTCTCTTTGCCTCTTCTTAAATCAGACTCATCCACAACATCATCATGCAATAAAGTAGCTGTATGAATAAACTCAATAACTGCCGCTAAAACCAGATGATTATCGCTAACTTTTCCTAAGGCCTTAGCCGCTAATAGTAAAAGCATTGGCCTTAATCTTTTACCACCACTACCAATAATATAATGGCTCATTTGGTTTATAAGAATAACGTCCGAACTGAGTTCATTGACTATTAGCTGGTCAACGGCCTTGGCCTCAGCCACCGTTAAATTTTTTATTACTTCAAAATCAATAACTTCCGAAGAATTTCCTGTACCTAGTATTGTCATTCTTATTTAACTTGCATATATCTTATGAGAATCAGCCAACCATGCTATTGAATAATGCAGGGTGGTGTCAATAGCTTTGTTGTGTTATTTTATACACAATCTTATGGGGTGAGTTAAAAAAATATTGACGAACCTTGATTTTAAACATATAATTTTCTGTTCACTTTTAACAGATTAAATGCTTGGAGCTTACGCAGATGTACGCGGTAATTCAAACAGGTGGTAAACAGTACCGAGTTGAAGAAGGTACGACACTTAAAATAGAGAAACTTGAACTTGGTGCCGGCGACAGCGTAGAGTTTGATAAAGTATTAATGGTTCAGTCTGACAGCGAAACTAAAATTGGCCAACCTTATGTTGAGTCAGGAAAAGTTACTGCAGAAGTTGTCTCTCAAGGTAGACACAAGAAAGTAAAAATCATTAAATTTAAAAGACGTAAGCACCACATGAAACAAATGGGGCATCGTCAATACTTCACAGAAATCCAGATTACTGGTATTTCTGCTTAATTAAAAAGGAGTAAAAAATGGCTCATAAGAAAGCGGGTGGTAGTACTAGAAACGGTCGTGATTCCAATGCCAAACGTCTTGGCGTTAAGAGATACGGCGGTCAGGAAGTTTCAGCAGGAAGCATACTAATTCGTCAACGTGGAACTAAATTCCATGCTGGAGATAATGTAGGAATGGGTAAAGATCATACTTTATTCGCCAAAGCTGATGGCAAGGTACTTTTTGCAGAAAAAGGCCCTAAAAATCGTAAATTTATTAGTATCGTAGCTGCTGCATAAAGCTAAGATTCTATAAATAGACTAAAAGCCTCGTCTTTGACGGGGCTTTTTTGTTTGTGGTAATAATAATACAGAACGAACAATACCCCCCTTCTCTGTATTTAATGGGCAAATCAATATTGAGTGTTGAGTGCCCATACACTGAAGAAAAAAATGAGATTTGTAGACGAAGCTGTAATTCGAGTTGAAGCAGGAGCAGGCGGTAGCGGTGTTGCCACCTTTCGCAGAGAAAAATACATTCCAATGGGCGGCCCTGACGGTGGTGATGGTGGTGATGGTGGCAGCATATATCTTGTTGCCACCGAAAACGTTAATACTTTAGCTGATTTTCGTTACAACTCTTTACACAAAGCTCAACGCGGGCAAAATGGCATGGGTAAAGACTGCACAGGCCGAAAAGGGGAAGACCTTTACGTGTCTGTCCCACCAGGCACCTTGGTCTACGAGACAAGCACCGATGAAAAAATTGGTGACTTAATAAATGCAGGCGACACTTTATTAGTCGCCAAAGGCGGCTTTCATGGCCTTGGAAACACACGCTTTAAAAGTAGCGTAAACAGAACTCCCCAGCAATTCTCAAAGGGTAAACCCGGCGAGTTTAGAACCCTAAAACTGGAACTTATGGTTATCGCTGACGTAGGCTTGCTAGGTTTACCCAATGCAGGTAAATCAAGCCTAATTCGTTCGGTATCATCAGCTAAACCAAAAGTAGCAGACTACCCCTTTACTACATTACATCCCAACTTAGGCGTGGTACGAGTAGATGACTTACGTAGCTTTGTTATTGCGGATATTCCTGGTGTTATTGAAGGTGCAGCAGAAGGTGCCGGCTTAGGCTTACAGTTTTTAAGACATCTTTCTCGCACAGGATTATTACTGCACATTCTTGATGTACAACCCTATGAATCTGACGACACCCCCGTTGAAGCAGCAAAAAAAATCACCCATGAAATTGAAAAGTGGAGCGATGATCTAGCAAGCAAACCTCGCTGGTTAGTTTTAAATAAAATAGATCGCTTACTTGATGAAGAAAATGATGCTCACTGTCAGGCTATTATTGATGAACTTGAATGGAAAGGCCCCGTATTTGAGATTTCAGCCTTAAAAAAACTAGGCACTCAAAAATTAATGTACGCCATTATGGATTTCTTAGATCAACAACGGCAGGAAAAAGAAAGTGAGCAGGAGTGACTTCTCTAATGCAAAAAGAATTGTTGTAAAGATTGGCAGCTCTCTTTTAACCAATGGAGGATTAGGCTTAGACAAACCTGCTATTGCTGCCTGGGTTAAACAAATGGCTCAAATCAGGCAACAAGGAAAAGAAGTTTTATTAGTCTCCTCTGGCTCAGTTGCTGAAGGAATAAGCCGCCTAGGCCTAAAAAAACGTCCAACCACCTTACATGAACTACAAGCCGCAGCATCAGTAGGCCAAATGGGTCTGGTGAGAATTTTTGAAGATAACTTCCAAAAATACCAGCTACATTCTGCACAAGTTCTTTTAACCCATGAAGATTTATCAAATCGTCAGCGTTATTTGAATGCCAGAAGCACCTTATTAACCTTGTTAGATTTTGGAGTTATCCCTGTTATTAATGAAAATGATACGGTAGCAACAGAAGAAATTCGTTTCGGTGATAATGATACTTTAGCCGCATTAGTTGCCAACCTGGTTGAAGCTGATTTACTAATTATCCTAACCGACCAAGCAGGACTTCTTGACTCTGACCCCAGCATTAACCCTAATGCCAAGCTAATATCAACAGCGAGCGTAAATGATTCTATACTAGATGAAGTTGCGGGCGAAAGCCGTAGCGGTCTGGGTAGAGGTGGCATGTTCACAAAAATACGAGCTGCTCGACTTGCCGCACGCTCAGGTGCAGCAACAATTATTGCTCCAGGTGCTGAAAAAAACATTATTTCCAGAATATTGTCCGGGCAAACTCTTGGCACTCACTTAAAACCTAACATCGCCCCCCTAGCAGCAAGAAAACAATGGCTAGCCGGCCAATTGCAAATAAAAGGCTCATTAACTTTAGATGATGGCGCTGTAAATATCCTTACAAATGCAGGAAAAAGCCTTCTTGCTGTGGGAGTTCGTTCGGTAACGGGTGAGTTCCAGCGCGGAGACCTTGTATCCTGCCTGTCAAAAGAGGGTAAGGAAATAGCCAGAGGGCTTATTAATTATGGCTCAACGGATAGCGGTAAAATAATAGGCAAAGCAAGCTCTGAATTCCAAGCTTTACTAGGCTATGCAGATGATGATGAACTCATCCATAGAGATAATCTAGTGCTTATTTAAACGGAAGTGGGTTAAATCTGAAATCAAGGAGTCAGCCAGCTTGATTATAGTGATTAAGGCCATCATCAAGTTGAGTTTAATTTCACCAGCTCTGATAAAACTAATATTACAAATCATCCAGAAGGCTTATTATCCCTCGCACCTCTTTGCTTTAATACAAGTGCATTAAAGGCCTGATTCTGAGTCGATACAGCAAGATTTTCTTGAACAGCTAAATGAGTTAAAAAATATTCAACTTTTTTCCGAGGAATCAGTAAGCCAGCTCTTTCCAGAAGGTGATGGAAGCGGACAAAGCGCGGAGCCCAGTCACAATAAGCTCGCTCTGTACGTACCAAGGGGTCAGCCAGCTTGGTTCTTTGGTATGTTTTAAAATAAGTTAATTGACAAAGTTATCAAAAATGATAATATTTTAACCCTTGGAATGGCATATATCGCTTTACAATCAAAAAGTAGAGACTGAAATGCTATCTTTACCCAAAGGAATTTTAGCTAATTTTTTGCATATAGCTGAAATGATGGAAGAGTGTGGTCCAGCACTTGGTTTGCCATATACAAAATCATTAGGTAAGGGGCTTTTTGAAATTAGAGTTAAAGGCTCTGAGGGAATTGGAAGGTCATTCTTTTGTATCCGCTATAAGTTACAGGGAAACAATATTTTTTTGAAAAAAAACAGCTCATA
>CAYYNM010000050.1:0-16577 GCA_964472945.1 uncultured Methylomarinum sp.
GAAGGGGGGTCGGAGCGAGTCAACCACTGTTTGGATCGAGAGCATCAGTTCAATCCACAAGTAATGTTGCAAAGATTGACTTTTATTTTGATGCAACTGCCATTGGTGAGCACCTCGCTACTCCAAGACAACCGGGTAACTGTACGGGGTATATGGCAAATGGAGATTTTACTAATGGCGAAATAAACCGACCACTCCATGGACATGGAAGGTGGTTTATTACTAACAAGGTTCTCGCCGAAAAAATACTTAAGATGATGCTACCAGGAGTCTCTTTTAATAATGACGGATCTCTTTCACACGTTAATGACTGGATCAAAATAATTAATATTATTCAGAATTCTGGTTCAAACGTATCCGCATGGTTAGAAAACCTTAATAGTGTGCTTATGGGTTCAATGAACTATGTTGTGATAGCATATCTGGAGTTCAGTTGAGCTAAAGAATGAACTCCTAAGCTGTAATAGGCAAACCTTCCCCTGTATAATTCTGTCACTTATGAGTCACGGCTAAAACCTGCATTCCAATAATAGAAAATAACCTTAGCAGCATATTTGGCCTATCTCCAGACTGTATTTATAAAGAAAGCTACAATCTGAACTATTTTTCTTGATTTTGGCGTTGTTGGTTTTTCCATTCACGGTGACGTAGCATAATTTGTAAGATTTCTTCTGGGTCATCGCTTATAGTAATTAAGTTTAAGTCTTGTTTAGAAATGGTGCCTTGTTTAACTAATGTCGTCTCCATCCAATCTATAAGACCTTGCCAAAAATCAGAACCATATAAAATTAATGGAATAGGATAAATTTTGTTAGTTTGCATTAAGGTCAGAGCTTCAAAAAATTCATCCAAGGTGCCAAAACCTCCTGGCATACAAACATAGCCTATTGAATATTTCACAAACATCACTTTACGAACAAAGAAATAACGGAAGTCTAGAGAAATATCCTGGTAGGGGTTAGGATTTTGTTCTTTAGGGAGGGTTATGTTCAGACCAATAGAAAGTTGTTTTTGTGTGTACGCACCTTTATTTGCCGCTTCCATAAGGCCTGGGCCGCCACCGCTAATAATCACAAAGTCGTTTTTAGCCAATAATTCAGCTAGTTCAACTGTTTTTTTGTAATGCGGATGCTCTGAGGATAGTCTTGCTGAGCCAAAAATAGAAATTGCATCACATAGACCTGAAAGTCGTTCAAATCCTTCTGTAAATTCACTAATAATCCTGAAGATACGCCATGATTGTGCTTCTTGAAGGTCTTCTATATTATTATTGATATTATTTTTACAATTCATGATGGTGCTCTTTTTGGGCTTAGGAAGATTTGGTTTTTGAAGTATCTCTATAATGTATAAATAATACTTCCTGCTAGTAAGGTATGTGTTACGCGGCCTTTTAAGGATTGCCCCCAATAAGGTGTATTGTGCCCTGCACTTTTCCAATTATCCTGGTTAACTGTCCAGCTAAGGTTTGGGTCAAAAATACAAATGTCTGCTGAAAACCCTAAGGTAAGAGTACCACTATTGATACCTAAAGTTTTTGCTGGGTTTTGGGTGAGTGCTGCAATTCCTTGATTAAGGGTGATGGCATTATCATCAATTAATCGTAAGGTTAAAGGGAGTAGTGTTTCAAGGGAGGATATGCCTGGTTCTGTTTCAGGAAAGGCACCCAGTTTTGCATCTATATCATGAGGCTGGTGGTCAGAACAAATAATATCAATAGCACCATTAGCTAGGTTTTCTCTTAAGCTTTTTTGGTCTTTTCTGCTACGAAAGGGAGGTAACACATGAAAAGAGCTATTAAAAGGTTCTATATCATCTTCGGTTAAATGTAACTGGTGGATGGCAACATCTGCCGAAACTTTAAGTCCATACTTTTTTGCTTGCTGAATTTTAATGGCTGAACGCCTGCTGCTGATTTGGCTGAAGTGCAGGCGACAGCCTGTTAATTCAGCTAATTCCAGACACTGTGCCACAGCGATAGACTCTGAGGCCTCAGGGATAGCAGGCAACCCATAACGAGTGGAAAATACGCCTTCATGAACACAACCATTTTTACTGAGTGATGGAATATCCGGGTGGTACATTACTAATAGGTCATGGCTGCTGGCGTATTCCATGGCACGGCGTAAAACCAATAAGCTGGTTAATGGAACCGTGGCATTACTAACGGCAATGCAGCCCGCTTGTTTTAGCGCAAACATTGAGCTAAGTTCAACGCCTGCCAATTGATGAGTTAAAGCACCAATAGGATAAACTTGAGGATAACTGGCTTTTTCGGCTTTGTCGGCAATTAATTCTGTAACTGCCTGGGTATCTATAACCGGGCTAGTATCTGGAGGCAGACATAGTGAGGTGACGCCTGCGCTAGCCGCAGCGGCTGTTTCACTTAAAATGGTACCTTTGTATGATTGTCCTGGGTCACGAAGTCTAACGCTTAGATCAATAAAGCCAGGGCAAACAATATTGTCCTTGGCGTCAATGCTTAAGTCGGGTGTAAAGTCAGAAATGCGTTCATTAACGGCGAGTATTTTGCCCTCTGCTATATAAACAGAGCCTACTTGGTCAATTTTATTTGCGGGGTCAATAATATGACCATTAGAGATTAAGATTTTTTTCATAATGCCTCTCCATTATTTTGTAAAGTTAGAGACATAATCGCCATACGGATAATAATGCCGTTACTGACTTGTTGAAGAATAACGGATTGAGGGCCATCTGCAATACTTGATGCGATTTCTACACCTCTATTGATTGGGCCCGGGTGCATAACAATAGCATTGGTTTTAGCAAGCTTTAGTCTTTCTTCCGTCAACCCAAAACATTTAAAGTATTCCCTTTCCGTGGGTAACAGCGCAGAAGTCATCCGTTCTTTTTGTAATCGAAGCATAATAATAACATCAACATCTTCAAGCCCTTCTTCAATAGAATTAAAAGCGATAACCCCTAAGCTTTCAACATGTGAAGGCAGTAATGTTTTGGGGGCAATCACTCTGATTTCCTGGGTTCCCAGTGTATTGAGGGCCTGTATTTGTGAGCGGGCTACGCGAGAATGTAAAATATCCCCAATAATAGCGACTTTTAACGGGCTAAACTCATGTTTATGCTGACGAATGGTAAACATATCCAGCATGGCTTGTGTAGGATGAGCATGTTGACCGTCACCCGCATTAATAACACTGATATGAGGGGCTGTATTTTGGGCAATAAAATGTCCTGCACCACTAATTGCATGTCTCACTACAAACATATCAACATGCATCGCCTCAAGGTTTCTGATAGTATCCAACAGACTCTCCCCTTTAGAGGTGGATGAGGTTGCAATATTCATGCTTAGCACATCTGCAGAAAGACGCGTTGCTGCAAGTTCAAAGGTTGTGCGTGTTCTGGTGCTGTTTTCAAAAAACAGGTTTACAATAGTTTTTCCTCGTAATAGAGGGACTTTTTTGACCTGTTTTTCTGACATACTGGAAAATGACTCTGCAGTGTCCAGTATTTCTATCAATATTTCTTTACTTAGTCCATCAATGCTTAGAAAGTGTTTGAGCTTGCCCTCAGCAGTAAGTTGCAGGTTTTTCATATCTATGCAGCCGTTTTATCAGTATTTACAGTTTGAATATCAATGCTTAAAGGGGTTGGCCCTGTTAGTTTTATTCTTTGTCCTACAGGTAAGATGATAGAGCAACCTACGCAGTCTGGCTGTAATGGAATTTGTCTGCCGTCTCGCTCAATAAGCACACCTAATATAACTTTATTGGGCCGGCCAAAATCAAATATTTCATTTAAAGCCGCTCTTATTGTTCTGCCAGTATAAAATACATCATCTATCAAGATAATATCTCGCCCTTCCATATCAGAGGGTAACTGGCAGGGTTTTACTTTTGGATGCAAACCTATTTGTGAAAAGTCATCGCGATAAAAGGCAATATCCATTAAAGCTAAGGGTTCCTGTATTTTTAGGCGTTGGTGTAGTTGCTCAGCAACCCAAACACCGCCACTATGAATACCTATCATTAACGGATTTTTTAGATCTTGCTTTAAAATCAATGCTTTAAGATTTGTTTCCAGTTTGGTGAGGAGTGATGATATTTCAAGGTTGTTATTTATCATAAGGTTTTTAAATTTAACCAGCTTTGTAAAATAAGTTGAGCTGCAAGTTGATCCTGAACGTCCCAAAGTTTACCAGCACTCACTTTTAGGTCGTCATATAGCATTTGTTTTGCTTCAAAAGTTGAGAAAGCTTCATCAACTTTGTGTACCGGTATATTGTAGCGTCCTTCTAATTGACGACAAAACTTAAGCATTCTTGGGGTAATTATGTTGTCCGAGCCATCTGCTTGCCTGGAAATGCCGACAATAAGACCAGCAGGATTCCATTCGGCGATAAGCTGAGAAATTAATTCCCAGTTAGGTTGTTGCTTAATTGAACGAATTGTTTTTAATGGGCTTGCAATAGCTGTTGTTGTTTGCCCAACTGCCGTACCAATTTTTTTATTGCCAAAATCAAAGCCAAGATAAGTATCTGCATTTAACTTAGCCGCCAGTGGATCTTTTTTGAACATATTAGCCATGTCCTGCTGCTAAAGTCAGCTTATTAATATCAATACCCAATTGGTTAGCAGCTGCGCCCCAACGCTGTTTGACGGGAGTGTTAAATAAAATATCATGCTGGAAAGGGGTGTTTAGCCATGCATTGCTAAGAATTTCTTTTTCTAGCTGTCCTTCGCCCCAACCTGCATAGCCTAAAGCAACTAAGTAGTGTTCAGGCCCTGTATTATCAGCAATAGCCTCTAAAATATCTCGGGAACTTGTTAGCGAAATATCTTCAGAGACAGCAATAGAAGAATCCCATTCATTAGGGGTATTAGTGTGAATAATAAAGCCTCGCTCCTGTTGCACTGGACCGCCTAAAAAAATAGCTGTTTGTGATATTTTCTCATCAGTCGTTTTAATACCCATTTGCTCAAATATATTGGCGAATGTCATTCCCGTAGGCCTATTAATAATAATTGCTAGCGCACCCTCCTTATTGTGTTGGCATAAATAACTCACAGTATGAGAAAAGTTGGAATCTGCCAAAGTTGGCATGGCGATTAAAAGTTGATTGTTTAGGTATTGAGAAGTTGTCATAAATAATTTTATCGAGTTGTTATACCTGTTTCGTCAGAAAATCTCCAGACTCTAGTAATAACTAAAACATCAAGTTCCTGAAGTATTTCCTTAGGTAAGGTCGCAAAAGGTGCGCTAAGTCTGATGATTCGTTTAGCGGCATCATCAAGGGCTTTAATACCTGATGAACGGGTAATGCGAATACTATAAATAGAACCGTTAGGATAAATGCCAACATCGGTTGTTAAGGTGGCAGAAAAGCCCTTTTTTCTAGCAACTTCTGGGTAGTTAAGGTTGCCTACTTTTTCAATTTTTTGTTCCCAGTCAGAGACATATTGAGCGGCAATATATTTATGGGTACTCACAGAGTTAACAAATTTAATTTTTGATAGTTCTGAGGATTGTTGACTGTGTCGAATTTTGGCGCCTAGTTGAGCAATTTGACGGCGTAGTGATTCAGCCGATAATTTTGGGCGCTTAATGGCTGATATAGAGTGTTGTTGTTTTGCGCTAACAATTTTTTGTTTAGCTTTTTGCTGGGTAATAAGCTTTTGTTTGGCTTTAGGCTTACTTGTTATTTGGCTTTTGTGTTGGCGAGGTGGTTTATTATGACTACGACCTTGACTGGGTAACTTTTGTTTGGGTGGTGTCGGCTTAAGTTTTTTATTCCCTGCACCTATTTGGTTCTCTTGTGCTAAAAAATTAGCTTTTTTAGGCGCTTTTTTAGTTGGCATACTCGCCAAAGTTATCTCAATTTGTTTATGTACTTTTGCTGTATGGGGAATTGTAAAGTTGATGCCTAATAAAATAAAAGCATGAACAATCACCGCCAGAAACAAAGCAATCAATAAAGTATCGCTTGATGAAATAGTTGGTTGAGATAATAAGGGTGGGGATGAAGGCATGGTAAAATTTTACGACTTAGCTAAAGTGTTTTCAATATGATCCATCAATTGACCACTAATATTAAGGCCAAATTGAGCATCTAATTCTTGTACACAGGTTGGGCTAGTCACATTAATTTCAGTTAAATAATCGCCAATAACATCAATACCGACAAAAACTAATCCCTTGTTTTTTAAGGTGGGTCCTACTTGTTTGGCAATCCATAAGTCACGGTCTGTAAGCTCTCTGCCTTCAGCTGTTCCACCTGCAGCAAGGTTTCCTCGGGTTTCTCCTTTGCTAGGAATACGTGCCAATGCATAAGGGACAGGCTCACCATTAATCAAAAGGATACGTTTGTCGCCCTGTTTTATTTCAGGGATATAACGTTGCGCCATAATATAGCGAGTTGAATACTCTGTCATTAATTCAAGCACCACATTAAGATTAGGGTCATTTTCACGAATATGAAAAATAGAAGTGCCTCCCATACCATCTAAAGGCTTTAAAATCATTTCTTTATGTTGTTTTAGAAAAGACTTGAAGCGCTTGGGGTCTCTGGCTACTAAGCTATCAGCACAGCATTGAGGAAACCATGAAGTAAACAGTTTTTCATTGGCATCTCTAAGGGATTGAGGCTTATTGACAACGTAACACCCTAAAGACTCAGCCTGCTCTAAAATATGCGTTGCATAAACATATTCTGAGTCAAAAGGTGGGTCTTTACGCATAATGATAGTATCGAGTCTTTCCAGAGGGATGTCTTGTTCCTCAATAAATTGATACCAATTATTTATTTCTCGTTGGACTTTTAATGTGCGTGTGCAAGCGTATGGCTTGCCATTGCTTAGATATAAGTCGTTAAGCTCCATATAATAAAGCTCCCAACCGCGAGCCTGGGCCTCTAATAACATAGCAAAGCTAGTATCTTTCTTTATGTTAATGTGGTCGATGGAATCCATCACCATGCCAAGTTTAATTGTCATTGAATTGCCCAGGTAATTTTATGAATATGATGATTCTATCAAATTTATTTTAACAATGTTATTTACCTTAAAAAGAAATTTTGGTATAAAGGTGGGCTAACTTTCAAAAATAGGCACGGCAGAGGTAATTATGTCAAAAATATGTCAAGTAACAGGTAAGCGTCCTGTTTCTGGAAATAACGTATCGCACGCAAATAATAGAACAAAAAGACGTTTTAATCCTAATCTTCACCAGCATAGATTTTGGGTGGAAAGTGAAAACAAATGGGTTCGCCTAAGAGTTTCTACTAAAGGTATGCGTATCATCGATAAAAAAGGTATTGATGTAGTGCTTGCGGATATCCGTAAATCTGGTCAAAAAGTTTAAGGAGATAAATAATGAGCGATATAATTAAATTAGTATCGAGTGAAGGTAACGGTCACTTTTATACCACAACTAAAAACAAAAGAACGATGCCAGAGAAAATGGAGATCAAAAAATATGATCCTGTTGCTCGTAAGCATGTTATGTACAAAGAAGCTAAAATCAAATAAAGGTTTTAACTTTACTGAGCTCAGCAGATTGGGCTCAGTAAAGAAAGCTTAATAACTCATTTATTGCAATAGCTATCTGCTATTGTTTTTTAAAGTATCCAAAACTGCTTTTAATTTTTCAGTCTGTTTATATAGCAGACGATACTTTTTCTCCAAAGTCTCTTTTTCCCCTTTAAGTAGCTGAATAGTTGCTTTTAACTGTTCGTTCTCTTCATCTAGCGAGAGGTCTTTTTTTGTTTTAGAGTCTTCTAATTCAAGACTTGACAGTGTAAGGGGGGTGGGATCTTTTGTGCCAATAACTGTACCGGCTGTTGCTGGTGAGTTAGTGATGTTGTCAATATTGAATGTTGCCGCAGTCTCTAGCTTATCAAGGGGAACGCTTTCTATCCCTCCTACAGCAATCATGGCTGAAAATTTATTACGTAGAAGTAAAAATGCAGCTGCCTCACTGGTTTTACCATTACTACAGATAACAATGATAGGTTTTCTTTTATCAAGAGACTTAATGTGCATCCTAAGCGAGAAAAAAGGGGTGTTAATACTCCGTGCTAAATGGCGCTTGTTATATTCATCTGGGGGGCGGACATCAATTAAAATAGTACCTTTAGCTAACTCCTCTGAGATTTGAGTGTGTTCAATAAATTTAAGTGAAGGCTCTTTGATAAGAGATATAAACTTTTCTTTACTGAGTCGAATTAAAGAAACGTCAGTTAGCGCAGTAACTGATACATTTCTGGGTTCTCCAGAAAGTAATGAGTCTTCACCAAAGGTATCTTGAGTGCGTAATTGAGCAAGCTTAATTTCCTTGGCATTGACAGAAGGTTTGCGAGATATTAAGCAATGGCCTTTTTTTATTAAATAGTAAAAATCACCGGGGTCACCTTGCTTAATAATAAAATCCCCTTTTTGGTAATTAACTTCTGTAAGTGCCATGACTATTTGTTGTAAGTTGGCAGGAGGTAACGCCCTAAAAATGGGGGACTTTAATAATGTTGTCATCCAGTCGCCATTTTCGCTTTCTAATTCTTCGGGCTCGTCAGTGGCCATATAACTATTTTCCTGTTGTTCGGGAGGAATGCTTGCTTGAGTATTGAGTGTACTCGGATCTAGTTTTATAAAAGTAACTTTAGTTAAAGTGAGGGCATCGATTTTTCTAGGTATTTGGTGAGCTAGAGCAAACCTTGCTGACTCGCTTTCTGAGCTAATGCTTTCTACAATAATACTGTCAGACTGAAGGCTGATTGAACCATCGATTAAATAAATGAGTTTGTTATCAGTATCATTTTTTTTAAATAAAAAAGTATTAGGTTTAGCTGTTTCAGTGGATAAATTGTTACAAATAAACTCAAATTGCTCAGTCGGAATGGTTGATAATGGAATCAGCTGGCGGATAGCTTGTCCATCTTTTGATTGGGTATCTACAGTCATTTAAAAGTAGCTGTGCCTAACGCTTATTAATAAAGAGTGTTCTCGAAATAGCTTCGAAAACTCGCTTGGCCTTTTGCCAAATTTATTTCATATTCAGTCCGTAACAAATAGGCTGTGTTAAATATGAGATAATTTAAGTTTCTTTGATTGTATCTTAAAGCATGGTTATAGTTCGCGCAATAATCATATTATAGATCTGCTTTAAGAGACTATATATCGCCAGTTGATCTATTTATTATAGTAGATTAAACATTTGCTTGTTATTGTTGTCTATGTCTCAAAAATTAACCATGGAAATATTATGCAGAAAAAAAGTTTTAAGTTTTTAAATGTATTTTTAGTACTTTTACTTTGCCTTTCTAATTTAAAGGTGGTTTATGCTGGTTTGCCTACCAGTGTAGGTGGACAAGCTTTACCTTCTTTGGCTCCTATGCTGGAAAAAAGTATGCCGGCAGTAGTGAATATATCAACGACAAAAAATGTTCAGGTTAGAGATAGCCCCTTGATGCGAGATCCATTTTTTAGGCATTTTTTTAAAATGCCGAGGCAACAACAGCAACAAAAAAATAGTTTAGGGTCGGGGGTTATTGTTGATAAAGAGAAAGGGTATGTTTTAACTAATAACCATGTCATTGATAAAGCAGACAAAATAATGGTGATCTTAAATGATGGGCGACATTTAAGTGCAACATTGTTGGGGACTGACCCTGAAGCAGATGTAGCCGTTCTTCAAATCCCTGCCAACAACTTGACTGAACTACCAATTGCTAATTCAAATAAATTAAAAGTAGGTGATTTTGTTGTTGCCATAGGGAACCCTTTTGGTTTGGGTCAAACAGTTACCTCCGGTATTGTGAGCGCATTGGGACGAGCAGGGTTAGGGATTGAAGGCTATGAGGATTTTATTCAAACAGATGCGTCAATAAATCCAGGAAATTCTGGTGGAGCATTAGTGAATTTGCGTGGGGAGTTGGTTGGTATGAATACGGCAATTCTTGCACCTAGCGGGGGTAATATTGGTATTGGCTTTGCTATTCCTTCTAATATGGTCATGACGCTTAAAAAGACACTGGTGAAACATGGCAAGGTAAAAAGAGGCTTACTAGGAGTGGCAACGCAGGATTTAACGCCCGAACTGGTTAAAGCGTTTGATTTAAAGAACTCACAAGGAGCGGTTGTTAGCAAGGTCGATAAAGGGTCGGCAGCTGACACAGCTGGCATTGAAACAGGGGATATTTTTGTAGCCTTAAATGGTAAGAAAGTAAAAAATAGTCATCAAATACGCAATATTGTAGGTTTACTTCAGGTTGGTGAAAAGGTTGAAATTGAGTTGGTCCGAGGACAACAAACCAAAACCATTGTTGCAACAATTGGCAAACAACCAACTCTTGAAGTTGATGGTAAAAGGTTACACCGGGTTTTAACGGGTGTCTCTTTGATTGCAACGGTTAGGGGCCAGGTGGAAGGCGTTATGTTTGCAAAAATAGAGAAAAATTCCTATGCTTGGCGAAGTGGGCTGAGACCTGGAGATATTATTGTTTCTGCAAATCAATATAGAGTGCGAAATTTAAAACAATTGAAACAGGTGGTTGACCCTAGACGGGCATTATTAATAAATATTCAGCGAGGCTCAGAAGCCTTTTTCTTAGTATTACAATAAGGATTTAAAATGGCTTTAGGAAAACAGTTTTTAGCATTGAATATAGCAGTCCTTACCATTTCTGACACGCGAACCGAAGAAGACGATGTTTCAGGAAAGGTCTTGGTTGATAGAGTGGTCTTGGCTGGACATAGAGTTTTTGAAAAAAAAATAGTTGCAGATGATATTTATCATATTAGAGCGGCTCTTTCTAACTGGATTGTAGATAATAATGTTGATGCAGTTATTACTACAGGTGGGACGGGGGTCACAGGGAGGGATGGTACGCCAGAAGCAGTAATTCCCCTGTTAGATAAAATACTGGATGGGTTTGGCGAAATTTTTAGGATGTTATCTTATCAGGATATAAAAACCTCAACCATACAGTCCAGGGCGGTTGCTGGTGTGGCCAATGGTACTTACGTTTTTTGTTTACCAGGTTCATCGGGGGCCTGTAAAACGGCATGGGATGATTTGATTAAGGCGCAGTTAGATTCAACAACTAAGCCGTGTAATTTGGTACAACTGATGCCACGACTCAAGGAGGTTTGAGATAATGCAATCTATTTTTTTATTTTTAAGTGCAGTATGTGGCTTAACAGGTGTTGCTATGGGTGCGTTTGGTGCTCATGGTTTAAAGACTATTTTGAGTGTTGAGATGATGGCTGTTTATAAAACAGCCGTAGATTATCAGATGTGGCATGCATTAGGCTTAGGGCTTATTGCCATTTTTAGACAGCAATTTCCAGAAGCGAAGTATTTAAAGTTTGCTGGATGGCTGATGTTTGTTGGTATTTTGCTATTTTCTGGAAGCTTGTATTTACTGGCAATACTAAATGCAAAGTGGCTGGGAATGATTACGCCAATAGGAGGAGTCTGTTTTTTATTAGCATGGGTCTATGTGCTTTTATTTGCTTATACTTCACGCAGCTTAGCGGCAAAAATCGACCAATAGAAAACTGAAGTCTTGAGCGTATGAAGTTTCTGCTGGTGAGTCAAATGTGCTGGGTCGTAAGCTTTAGCCCGGTTTTACGCTAAAGCCTGCAGGTTAAAACCTGCGCCCCAAAAGAGGGTTACTAATGAGGGTCTATTTGGTAAAACTACAATTTTAACCCACCACCAAGAAATGATCCGAAAATTATTCGGAACATCACTTTGAGCCCAAAGGTGATGATAATTTTAAAACGTAGCCATAACGGCTCTTTAGTCCATTATACGAACCCTCCAACTTTAGCTGGTGGTTGTTGAGTTCATAAGTCCACTCGCGATAGGCTTTTGTCTTCATAATTCTTCCCACATTACTTTAATAAGACCAGAAAGTGACTCCATAAGTTCAGATTCAACTAATAACGCAAACAGAGCCATAAAATAACTCTTTTTTTATAAACTTGTGTTTTGTATAGAGTAATTAAAATTTTCAATCCTCATCATCTTCTGGCTTATTCACCCCAACCCCAAAGCTTTCTAATACCATTAAGAAAACACCTACACAAATAGCTGAATCAGCAATATTAAAAGCAGGCCAGTGCCAAGTCTGGTAATACACGTCTAAAAAATCAATTACATAGCCATAAGCTACACGGTCAATTAAATTACCTATTGCCCCACCTAAAACTAAAGATAAAGCAATGGCTAATAAAGTTTGGTGTTCTTTTAAACGATATAACCAAACGGTCAAAATAGTACTAATAATTAAAGCCATTGCAGCAAAAAACCAGCGCTGCCAGCCAGAGGCTTCACTTAAAAAGCTAAAAGCAGCACCTGTATTGTGTACATAGGTTAAGTTAAACCCAGGAATAACAGCAATGGACTCATAAAGACGCATTGAGCCATCTACTGCGATTTTAGTCCACTGGTCAAGAACCAGTGCAATAAGAGATAACCATAACCATTTAAGCATTTTAAATTTATTATTGATTTATATGACTTTAAAAAAGTCAACGTTTGGTAGAGGCAAGGCAGACCTTGTCTCTACATTTTCATTACGCATATTTTCGATTGTGGTTAAACCTAAGTGTAAGCGTAGCAACAAGTCCTGTATTGATTACGCAAATTGACGCGTTTCTCCATTACCCACAATATTCTCTACACAACGGCCACAAAGTTCAGGGTGATCTTTGTTAACCCCTATATCTTCACGGTGATGCCAGCAACGGGTACATTTTTCATGCTCTGATGCTGTTACTTTTAGTCTAATGCCTTCTACTTCTGTTTGAATAGCATCATCCGGACAAAATTGCTCGTCGAACAATGTTGTGCCAGAAGTAATAAACACAAAATGCAATTCAGAAGCAATCAGGTTTAAAGTAGATAAATAATCTTCATTACAGTACAACTCTACTTCTGCATTGAGTGAGGAGCCAATTTCACCTTTTGATCTGACTTGTTCTATTTCTTTACTCACCGCAGAACGCACAACACTTATTTTTTCCCAGAATTCACGATCCATTGCTGTATCAGTATCGAGTGTAAATAAACCTTCATACCAAGTTTCTAAAAAGATAGAATCACTACGCTCACCTGGGATATATTGCCAAATTTCATCAGACGTAAAACTGGTGATTGGAGCTAACCAACGCGCTAATGCTTCGATAACATGATACATTGCTGTTTGTGTTGAGCGACGAGCTAATCCATCTGATTTAGCGGTATATTGTCTATCTTTTACAATATCAAGATAAAAACCACCTAAATCCATCGCACAGAAATGGTGAACTTTTTGAAAAACTTGTTGAAAATGATAAGACTCATACCCAGCAATCACATCTTGTTGCAATTGGTAGGCTTTATCAACAGCCCAACGATCAAGTGGCAACATATCTTTAGCCGCAACTAAATCAGTGGCAGGGTCAAAATCATTCAGGTTTGAGAGTAAGAAACGTGCTGTATTTCTTAATCGACGGTAGCCATCTGATGTGCGCTTTAAAATTTCATCAGATACATTCATTTCACCACGATAATCAGTGGCAGAAACCCAAAGACGTAAAACATCTGCGCCTAAGTTTTTCATAATACTTTGTGGGGCAACTACGTTACCTGCTGATTTAGACATTTTTTTGCCATCTGCATCAACGGTAAAGCCATGCGTTAAAACAGATTTATAAGGTGCAACACCATTCATCGCTGTAGATGTAAGTAATGATGATTGAAACCAGCCTCTATGCTGGTCAGAGCCTTCAAGGTACAAATCAGCAGGGAATCGAAGTTGGTCTCGCTTATTTAATACAGCGGCATGGGTTACCCCTGAATCAAACCAGACATCTAAAGTATCTAGCATTTTGTCATATTGCTCGGCATCATTACCCAGTAATTCAGATGCTTCCAGCTCAAACCAGGCTTCAATCCCTTTTTCTTCAATACGCTGCGCGACTTCCTCTATTAATTCAGCCGTACGAGGATGAAGCTCACCTGTTTCTTTATGGACAAAGAAAGCAATAGGTACGCCCCATGTACGCTGACGCGAAATACACCAGTCAGGACGGCCATCAATCATGCTTTCGATACGAGCTTGTCCCCAATCCGGTATCCATTGTACTTGTTTAACTTCTGTTAGCGCTTGTTCACGTAATTTGTTCTTATCCATAGAGATAAACCACTGAGGTGTTGCTCTAAAAATAATAGGCGTTTTATGACGCCAGCAATGTGGATAACTATGTAAAATGGCTTCGTGATGGGCTAATTTACCTTTTTCTTTTAATACTTCAAGCACATGCTCATTGGCGCTAAACACATGTTCGCCAGCAAAAAACTCTGTGCTGGGTAAAAAGACACCATTACTATCGACGGGGTTATCAATTGGCAGGCCGTTTTTTATGCCGACAATATAATCGTCTTGACCATGACCAGGTGCGGTATGAACAGCCCCTGTTCCTGCATCTGTAGTCACATGATCCCCTAAAATAATAGGGACTTGGCGGTCATAAAACGGATGTTGCAATAACTGTTTGTCTAATGCTTCCCCTTTGCAATAAGCCAGAACGTGGTGTTCTCCCACGCCATATCGCAACATGGCATCTTTTAGCAGTACATCTGCCACCACTAAACGTTCTTGTTTACCATCAATTTCACATTGAACAACCACATATTCAAGCTCTGGGTTTAATGATACCCCTTGGTTTGCAGGTAATGTCCACGGTGTGGTGGTCCAAATCACAACTGATAAGTCACCTTCGCCATGATGACCAGGTACACTGTGGCAGCTTGTCATAAATGCTGCTTCATCAACCACTTGGAATTTTACATCTATTGCAGGTGAATGTTTGTCTTCATATTCAACTTCTGCCTCTGCCAAGGCGGAACCGCAATCAGTACACCAATGAACAGGTTTTGAACCTTGAGTTAAATGGCCTTTCGCTGCAATTTTTCCTAAGGAGCGCACAATATCCGCTTCAAAAGCAAAATCCATGGTCAAATAAGGATTTTCCCATTCCCCTAAAATACCTAAACGAATAAACGCTTCTTTTTGAGTTTTAACTTGTTTAGCCGCATAAGTGCGGCACTCTTTACGGAAGGTAGCAGGTGACACTTTAACATCGGCTTTACCAACTTTCTTTTCTACCATTAACTCAATAGGTAGGCCGTGACAATCCCAACCCGGCACATAGGGTGCATCAAATCCATTCAATGTTTTTGATTTTAAAATAATATCCTTCAACACTTTGTTGACGGCATGACCAATATGAATTTCACCATTGGCATAAGGAGGACCGTCATGCAAAATAAAAGGAGGGCGACCGGCTGTTTTTTCCCTAATTTGCTGATATAGCCCTGCTTTATTCCATTTTTTTAAACGCTCAGGTTCACGTTGAGCCAAATTGCCTTTCATTGGAAAAGCGGTCTTAGGTAAATTCAGTGTCTTTTTGTATTCCATCTTTCTAATTTCAACTATTTAAAGGGGTAATTTGCGGTATAGATTAAGGCTATCAATCGCCAATAATTGATTGGTTTTTAAAGCATTAAAATCTGTTTAGCAATAACAATATCTTTTTCTATTTGTCCTTTCAATTCATCTAATGATTGAAAACGAACTTCATCTCTAATCTTTTTCTTAAAAAATACTTCCACATAATGTCCGTAAATTTCTTCGTTGAAATCAAACAAATGTGTTTCTAAAATAACTCTTTTGCCACCATCAACCGTTGGCCGGGTGCCTACATTGGCAATGCCCTGAATTTTTCTGTTAGCAATACCTGTCATGGTAACAGCATACACACCTGTAATAGGTGTATTGCGCCTAAACATGCGAATATTAGCGGTAGGAAATCCTATTGTTCTACCCCGTTTATTGCCATGAGCCACTCGCCCACAAACAGAGTAATCTCTACCTAACATCTGTTTAGCTTTAGACAAATCACCTTGGCCAAGAGCATCTCTAATTAAAGTACTACTTACTCGGTGTTGATTAACAAAAAATGAATCTGTCGATTCAACACTAAAACCAAACTCAAGACCTTTTTCTTTCAGCATGGCAAAATTTCCTAGCCGTGCTTTACCAAAATGAAAATCATCACCGATAACTAAATGTTTAACATTAAGTTTACTAACCAATAAATCAGTAATAAAATTCTCAGCTTTATAGTCTGCAGTGTTTTGGTTAAATTTAATAATCACCAGTTTATCAACAGCTAAGGATTTAAACTGGATGATCTTTTCTCGTAACCTCGTTAGCCTGGAAGGTGCATTTTCTCCTAAGAAAAATTCCAAAGGTTGTGGCTCAAACATCATAACGACAACAGGCAAGCCCATACTCTTACCTTTAGCTGCTAGTTTATCAATTACCTTTTTATGCCCCGTATGAACGCCATCAAAGTTCCCAACCGTTAATACACAGCCATTTTGTAATGGCTTAAGGTGAGATAAGCCCCTAATTATTTGCATAAACCGATACTGTTATTAAATCCCATTATTCTAACACCAACCTAGCTCTAAAATCATTGGTTTAGCCGGTTTTTTGCTTTCTTTGACTAAAGATAAGGTCGATGGGAAGTTGATAAATTGAAAGG
>CAYYNM010000051.1:0-16563 GCA_964472945.1 uncultured Methylomarinum sp.
CCTGCGCCCCAAAAAGCTGTTATTAATGAGAATGTATTTGTTAAAACTACAGATTCAACCCACCACCCTATTTTTTATCTATATCAAGTATCTCTTCTTCCAAATCTGCCCTAAAAGACTGCATATAATCAGTGAACCACGGCATTCCCTTAATATTTTTCAAGTCAACATCATTAATAATATTATCTTCATCGGGTATCAAACCAAGATCTCTTGCATTTTCTAAAGCCTTTAAACAATCATCACTTTTATTTTGTAAAGCATAAATGCAGGCCAGATTATAGGATGCAGACCCTAGCTGAATTTTTTCAGCAAACTCAAATGATTCTTTTGCTTTACTGTATAGATCATCATCCAAACTCAGTTGTTTGCACTTGGCCAAGTTCAATAAAGTGACTCCACCATCGACCGAGGCACCTAAATGATTTGGCGCAACAGTTCTACAAAATGAAAACTTTTCATTAGCTTCCTCATAAATTTTAATTGCATCAACCGCTGAAGATTTAGTTTCAGCCTGTTGCAAAAGAGCTAGCCCCCAATAGTGCAATGTATCTGCATATTGAGAATAGGACTCAGAAACAGCAGCGTACCGACTATAAGCTTGTTGAAACAAGAGATCAGCCTCTTCTCCTTTTGCCTCTCTGGCATTAAGCGTTAACTGTTGAGCTTTTTTAAGTATGCTCCCACTCATAAAATAACTGTGTATTGACATAAATTCCTTCAATAAAATTAATTAACAAAAAACAACTTATTATAGCTTAACTCTTCCTTACTTTATGCCACCAAGCGGATAAAGTACTTGTCAGACCTGGTGATACAGTTGACACTGCACCTTGTGTATCATAAGTTTTAATCTTTAAAGCTGTTTTATGCTTTAATGAAGCGAAAAATCCCATACTTAAAATAAATTTTGCTCGAATAAAGCTCACACCTAATAGTGCAACCATTAAAGGAAAAAATTCATAAAAAATACCGGCTACCGTTGATTGATCATCAAATGTTTCACTGGACAACTCACCGGCCGACCTTTCTGTTGCAACATAGCCTTGCTCAACCAAGTCACCAATATATGCTTGATCTAGTGACCCTTGAAGGTATCCAATCATAGAATAGCCTAGAAACTTAAAGACTAAAAAAGAAATTCCACCAATAGCCGCCCACATCAGAGCTTGTTTTTTTACTGAGGCGGCTGATGCGAAGAACCAAACAGCCACTATAATATTAATTATTCCAAAAATAACACCCATTGTTAAAGCCTCTCTATAAAATTAAAAAAACCAATCCCTGGCTAAAAATATTGATAAACATCCTTGTTTCGGAAGCGTATCAAGTAGCTGTTATTATAAAAACAAAACCTTTCAATAACCTTTCATGTAATGAAAATCTTATTAATAGAAGATGACCAAGTTCTCGCAGATGGTCTTACCCAAACACTTTCAGACAGCGGTTATGCTGTAACAGGCGTTACACATGGTGCTTATGCAGAACATTTATTAAAAGCCCAGGGCTTCGATCTGATTATTCTGGATTTGGGATTACCTGATATGGATGGCCTACAATTATTACGTAGGCTACGGAGTCAAAAATTATCATTACCTATTATGATTTTGACTGCTCGTGATGATATGAATGACCGTATTAATGGTATCAGCCAAGGCGCAGATGATTACATGACAAAACCCTTTGAACTTAGAGAGTTGGAAGCGAGATTACATGCTTTGGTCAGACGCTGTTATGGAGGCTTTACTGATATTATCGAAGTTGGAAATCTACAGTTAGATACCAGCAACAAACAAATTCTAGCTAAAGGTGAATTACTAACCTTATCGGCAAGAGAATCAGCTGTGTTGGAAGTATTAATGCTACAGAAAGGCAAAGTCATTAGTAAAGATAAAATTGCTCAACATCTGTCATTACATGGTGATGCACTGGCTGATAATGCCATTGAAGTTTATATTCATCGTATCAGAAAATGCATTCAACCTTACGATGTTAATATCAGAACTTTTAGAGGGCTAGGTTATCTACTGGAGGATAAATAAGATGAATAAAGTTACCAGCCTTAAAGCAACAATAACCTATCGCTTAATAATTCCTATCATTATTTTCACAATCTTAGAAACAGCATTGTCCTATTATGTGACCTTGCATTATGTTGAAAAAACTTATGATCGCTGGTTACTTGATTCAGCTCGCTCTCTCGTGCAGGAAGTTAAAGTTATTGACAATCAAATTTCTGTCGTTTTATCAGCGACAGCACTAGAAATTTTTAAATGGGATGATATTGATACTACATTTTTTAAAATCACTACAGAAAAAGGGAAACTTATTGCGGGTGATGCAATACTCCCCACTCTATTAATACCTACTGACACCTTCCAACCAACCTATTCAACCTCAGTCCTTAATGGTGAACCCATTCGCATAATATCACTGCAAGTCCCGGGTACACTACCCGAAAAAGTTTTTATTCAGATAGCTGAAACTTTAAATAAACGCCAAGATATGATGATCGATATTTTACTGGCTGATTTAATTCCACAAATGGTTTTAATTTTATTTATCACGTTGCTTATTATTGAAGCGATTAATCATGGATTAGCCCCCTTACACAAGCTGGCTAAAGACATATCACAACGTTCACCTAGTGACTTAAGTCCAATTCCCGAGTCAGATGTATTTACTGAAGTAAAATCACTAACCGACACTATTAATCACTTATTAGAAAAGTTATCAATCGCTATCAACTCCCAACAACGTTTTATTGCTAATGCAGCTCACCAGCTACGCACCCCCTTAGCAGGGCTTAAACTTCAAGCTGAACGAGCACAACGTGAAGAAAATATACTCAATATGCGCCCTGCTTTATCTCAAATACAAAATAGTGCCGATAAAATTTCTCACCTGATTACCCAGCTACTTTCTTTAGCGCGTGCTAACCCTATTGAGAAAGAGTTGCCATTGGATAAAATAGAATTAAATCAACTGGTACAAAAAACTTGTATTGAATGGATTCCAAAAGCTTTAGAAAAAAAAATAGAAATAAGTTTTGAAACATCAACTAAAGTTATTCTTGTTAGAGCTGATAGTATTTTATTAACAGAGTTACTGAGCAACTTATTAGACAATGCAATTCGTTATGGGCACACAAAAGGAATAATTGTAGTTAAATTATCATGCGACCCTGTTATTTGTTTGACTGTCGAAGATGATGGGCCGGGTATTCCTAAACCTGAAAAAAATAAAATATTTGAACGTTTTTACCGCTCTCCTAATAGTTCTGGCGAGGGTTGTGGTTTAGGGTTAGCTATTGTCAAAGAAATTGCAAACCTGCATAAAATTAAAATACTTTTACTAAAATCTAATAGTGGAGGTACCAGGATTGATTTGCAATTTAAAAATATAGAAAAAAGTGATTTTCTTCCTTAGCCACTTTTCCAGATTGAAAGGTTGTTGAAAGCTTCAATCTCTAAAATAGAGTAAACATTAATAATATACAAAAGATAAGGAATGAACTGAGGTACGAAACACATCCTATAGATTTTAGTTTCGAGTATTATTGAATCTCCATTTCTAACCTTGCATTTGTTAAAGAGCTCTGCCCTTTAAAAAATATTTTCTACATTCTAGTATTTAGAATTTTAAACTTTATTATAAGAATACAAAATCATGAAAAAAAACATAATAACTATTTGTGCTATCACCGCATTAGCAACTGGCTGTGCAACACATAATACTCACTGGGGATACTCAGGTGACGAAGGTCCAGAAAACTGGACAACAATAAACGCTAATAATTATGCCTGTTCAGGCAAAAACCAATCACCTATTAATTTAACTCACTTTATTCAAGCAGACTTACCCTCTATTAAGTTTAACTATCAAGCAGGAGGAAATGAAATTGTTAATAATGGCCACACAGTTCAAATAAACTATCAGGGTGGTAGTAGTATTAAAGTTGATGGTAAAATTTTCAACTTACTACAATTTCATTTTCATACCCCAAGCGAAAATAATATTAACAATAAATCATTCCCTCTTGAAGCACATTTAGTCCATGCAGATAAAAACGGAGACCTTGCTGTAGTCGCGGTTATGTTTAAAGAAGGTGCTGCAAATAAAGGCTTAGAACAAGCTTGGGCAATGATGCCAAAACATCCAGGGGATAAAAATACATTTGACCATGCCATTAATGTAAATGATATACTGCCACTTAACCAAGACTATTATCGTTTTAATGGTTCTTTAACAACACCACCCTGCTCTGAAGGTGTTCGCTGGTTAGTTATGAAGCAAGTCCTTACCGCCTCAAAGCAACAAATTGCAACTTTCTCTAAAGTTTTGCACGAACCCAATAATCGCCCCTTACAAAAAATAAATGCTCGTACTGTATTAAACTAAAGATATATCAGGTTATATACAAGCTTCAGCTATTTTATAAAAACCTCACCTTAACCATTGCTCGTCATCTCTGCAGTGATGGGATAGAAATTTAAATACATATCTGCTAATTATTTGAATTATATATCCCTCCCTGATTCCCATAAGCTTCAGCTAAGGAACGTAACACCTATTACTATTCCTGACAAGCCGAATGTAGAATAAATGGCTTTTGCTCATAGCCCTCCGTCGGGCTCTACCATTAAGTTAAGAAATAAAGGGTATTTTGTAGGAGCGGCTTTAGCCGCGATGTCGCGGCTAAAGCCGCTCCTACATACATAGATGCAAAATCACAAAACATCTTAACTTAATGGCAGTGGAGGGCTTAAAGCAATAGATTTAGTGTTGGCTGCAACTTATAGTAATCCAGAAGATTATAGGATGTGCTGAGGAACGAAGCGCATCCTACATCACCTTACAAAAAAATCATTTCAGAATATTCTTTCATAAATGGCGACTTCCTAAACCGCTAAGTAGGCAGGCATAATTAACTTAACAATTTATTTTCGTCATTCCCGAGTGTTCTTATCGGGAATCTACTGTGTAGGTCAGATGGATTCCTGCTAAGAGCACGCAGGAATGACAGTTGTTTTTGTTAAATTAATTTTACGTGGGTACTTATCAACAACTTATAAAGTTATCCACAAATTCTGTGGATAACTCTGTTAATAACTATGTGATAAGTCATCAACTTATAGGTAATTTAAGACCTTCAGTTAAATTGTATTCTTTTTATACAGCCTTTATTTTTAAGTTAATATCAATAACTTAGAATATTTCACAGCCTTTAAATAGAATATCAATCACTTAGCTTTTATCTTAGCAACAAAGAAATTAGTTTTGTGTATAAATGCTTTCTCCACATTTAATATCAACATTGCTTTGTAACAAAGTCACTGAAGTATGCTTACTATTCATTTAAAATACTTTTTCTAATTAAATGTCAGGAGATAATGATGAAATCAAATGTTGGTGGAATAGATAAAATACTGAGAATTGTTGTTGGTTTGGCAATTATGGGCTGGGGTTATGCAACTCAAAACTGGTGGGGAGCTGTTGGCCTTGTACCTTTATTAACAGCAACAATTAATTTTTGTCCTATATATCCCCTATTAGGCATTAATACCTGCAAAAAACCATAATATTTTAGTGGCTATAAGTAAACAACTAAAATTTATTTATAGCCACATTAACATTAATGATATTCAGACGAAGGGCCATCTTATAAAATTAAATGGTGGTAGATTGATTCGGCGCAAGTTTTAACCTGCTTTCTTCGCAAGAGCAGGCAAAAGCCTGCACCTCAAGAATGAATAAGTTCTTAAAATAGCTGTATCAACATATTTAACCCACTACCCATTTTTTATCTCTAAAAACTGATTCAAAATATGATAATGGTCTTCAAAAAGTTGCTCTTCCATACTGTTTAATTTTTTAACCGGTATCCATGTTACTAATTCCAAATCATCTGCTGCCTGTATATCAGGAACATCTTCGCAGTTTAACTCAAAAAAATGGGCGTGGGTTATAAAGCGGCCTCGGTATGATCTATTTGGGTGATCAAATACTTTGACTGATTTAAAAGCCTGCAATATTGTTTTATGACTTAAAGCAATTTGAGTTTCTTCTTTTAGCTCTCTTAAAGCTGCATGTAAAACAGTCTCATGCTGTTCAATAAAGCCACCGGGAATTGCCCATAACCCTCTTCCAGGGTGATATTTTCTTTTCCCAAGTAGAATATGGTCATTTATTTTAACAATAGCATCAGCTGTACTAAAAATCACATCATAAGGACTATTCTTCCATAAAGCTTTTTCCTCCTTTAACTTACGGTGCTCTTTAACTAGCTCAGAGTATTCGGGCTTTAGCCACCATGCTTTCAAAAACTGTTTAACCGAAGGTAAAATTAAATCATTCACAGAGGAGAGGGAATCATCTATATCTTTTGCTTCAAAATAAATTTCTCTTATTTGAGAGGCATTTATTTTATAAATAGATTCAATGCCAATATAGGCCCAGTCCTCAAAGTTATCTAAATAATAAGTATCCTTATCAGCAACTTTTTTATGCCCCACCAAGACAATATCTTGTTTTGAATACTCACTAACAATACGCTTAACTTCTGTATTCCACTTCTTATCATTATAGTAATCACGAATAGGGCAACAAAAAACACGCTGTTTTTCATCATCAGTTAAAGTAGAGAGAATCATCTCTCTACGTTCTTGCCAAATAAAAGGATTTTTAGGGCTTCTTGCCTGAAAAGCAGAACCAATAATAATCACAACTTGATCAGCAATTTCTAATGCCCTCCGCTTTAATAATTCATGTCCAGCATGTGAAATTTGATGCCGACCAATAATGACAGCGACTTTATAGTGTTGCATGTTTTTTCCTTTTATTTTGGTAGAAATGCAATCCAATTATACCCACTGAGATCCTGTTACGGCCTTGGTTTTTAGCCTAATATAATGCTTTAGCGGAGCTTCCTTTTTTTGCTTATTCAATCGTTTGTTTTAGCATTCTTTGCTTAAGTTCCGCCCATAAACTTAGTCTACCTGAGCTGCCTACTTTTTTACCACCGCCTCTAGATTTTGCTAACCATAGCCCCGAACCATTAAAACTATAAACGGGTAACAAATCAGTCCGCATGGAAGCCTTTTTTATCTCTGGGTTAATATTATCTAAAACAAGTGGTATGGATTTTGGAGTGGAGAAATATGTTAAAACCATATGTGCCTGGTTCAATTTTAAGGCTTTGACATAGGTTATTCGCATTTTTTTATCAGCAACACCTAGTTCAATTAAGGTAAAATACTTAGCGATAGAGTAGTCTTCACAGTCACCCGCGCCTTGAAATAAAAACTCCATAGGAGTAGCCCAATAATCTTTTACTCCCCATAACCAAATATCATCAACAAAATTTATTCTTTGGTTAAAAAAGTCATTCACTGTTTTTAATTTTTGCTGTTCTGGTAGCCTTTTTGCTGTCTGCATTAGTTTTTGCCATTGCTCTACTCTGCTAGCTGCCTCTGTGCCGTATTTTATCGATATTTTATTTAATAGTTCTGGACTTATATCAAATGCCGCAATAACTGTACACACACTGAAATAGCATATCAATAGAATGCCACTGGCTTTTATAACAAATTTTTGTCTAGCTGTTTGCGTAAGAAATAAGGCCACTTTTAACGACTACCGACTTGCACCTGTGATTCCAACTTTTTTCAGACAGACAAAATCATCTTCGGAATCAATATTTTCAGCTAAAATAGTTATATTTAATAACTCGCCAACATCTTTCATTGCCTCTACAAATTCTTTTTTCTCTGCATCATTAGCAACGCCCTGCCCTAAATCTCTTGCCAGACGGATAAAATTAGGTTTTAACTGTTTTATCGATTCTGCTGATAAAGATTGTGTTTCAAAGCGTTTAATCATAACGCTTAAGTTTAATTGCTGCGCAAACGCTATAAACTCTTTATAAGAATTCATATCTTTGGCTACTGCATAAGCGGAAAGGTTAAAAACTAACTGCTGAGAAAGCCCTTGCTTTTGCTTGACCAAGCGGCTTAACCAAGCACGAAAATCACTGTTTTTTATCGTTCTGGTCGCTACATTTATGGCAATCAAATAATTAATATTTTTTGTTTCAAAATAATTAATAACTTTTAATATAACCCCCTTATCCAGTTCTACTATCTTCTCGAACTTCTCGGCAATAGAAATAAAAGTCCCTATTGGCAACCTATTTCCCTGCTTATCTACCACTTGAGTAAAAGCCTCTTCCATTATTACTTTCTGGCTCTGAAAGTTTTCTATTTTATTTATAAATTGAATATTATATGTTTGTTTATCAATTATATTGAAGACTAAAGTTTTCCATTCCGCAATACCAATCGCAGTATCACTACCTACTCTGACATAGTAACTATTAGCACCAATTAATTGGGCTTGTTCATAAGCTTCTTTAGTAGATAATAGAATATTTTCAGTCGTATCAACCGGATTAAAGGGAACGATACCTATATGAGCAATATCAGGCTTATTATATTTACCCCCTAATTCAGCAAAAGCTGTCATTAATTTTTCAGCAAACTGTTTTACTCGCGGTAAATTTATATGTTTAATTAATATAACAAACTCTGAACCAACAAACCGATAGGCGGCGGCCTCACCCCACTCATCTTGTACCGCCTGATTTTTCAATATTTGAGCAAAATCTTTTAAAAAAGTATCAATAGCATCTGTTCCAAACTCTTTTACCAAGGCCGTTAAACCATCAATTTTTATCATCATGATATAAGCTTCAACAGCAGTATTAGTCAAAAACAAATGCTTCATTTCTGTCTGAAAACTACTTTTCTTTTTTAGCCCAGTTAGTTCATCTAACTGAAGCTTCTTACCTGTACTAGCTATCTTATGGTTTAAATTTCTTATCGCAGTTTCAATCTTTTTGGACATTATATTCATTGCTAATGTGACATTTTTAACTTCTGTCGTCCAAGGTAGTTGTTCTATTGTTTCAAATTTACCATCAGCTAGGCTCATAGCCATTTTTTCAATTGTTTTTAACGGTGACAAAGCCACTCGTAAAACAAATAGCAATAAGCCTATTGCAAAAACAAAGCTTATTAATGAGTAATAAAAACTGCTCTTTGCTTGCTCATACAGTTTAAGGTATCCATTCCCAGGGTTAAGTGTGACATAAACAGTTCCACTAATATTCCAACCAGAATTTATTTCACTTTTTGCACTGGCTGTTTTCATCGGTATCATTTTGATAAACCAATTGGGTACGCCTTCAAGCTCTACTTTATTAGATAAAGTAACCAGTACTTGTTGATCGACACTGAGTAATTTAATTTCCTGATAATACCCCATATCAAAAATAGCATTCATCATCGTTTCGATAACAGGGTCAGTCTCATTCACCATATAGGGACTTAGAGATAAGCCCAGTGAAGTTGCTGTATCTTGAGCATGTATTTCTGCTTCACTTTCTAAGTAAGATTTAATGTTATTTATACTTGATACAAAATTAATACTAAATATCATTAAAAATAGTGCGGAAATAAGTAATAATAGCTGCTTGGATAGAGACATATTCAAGATATCCTTATTGATTCATCATATGGTGAGCTAACTGATCTAAAGATTCTAATAAAGCTTTTTTCAAATTTTCATCTATTTCGAGTTCTGCCATCGCCTTATTCATACAAATCATCCATTGATCACTTTCTGATTGCCCTATCGCAAAAGGTAGATGACGCCTTCTTAACATCGGATGTCCAAACTCCTGAATAAATAAGTCAGGACCACCTAACCAGCCAGACAAGAATTTAAACAGTTTACTTTTTGCATTTTCCAAGCTTTCAGCATGAATTTTTCTGATGCCTTGAGTTTCTGGCAGGCTATCCATATAAAAATAAAACCTATCTACCAAGCTTAAAATAGTGGCTTCTCCACCCATTAATTCATACGGTGTGGTGATTGTGTTTTCTGTCATATTCTATATTTATTACGGTTATTGAAAAACGCTTACAAAACAAATGAAACTCTTGTAAGATTACAATGTCATATCTAGCATAATCATCAACACCAGATTACTTCGGTGATTTTTTAATAATAGCCTATAATCAAATTCAATTTTTTAGACAACTAGCCGAAAATAACAACTGATATAAGAGTATATCCTTTTGCATCAGCTTTTATTACAGCTTAGTTATAGTATTAATTAACAAAAGGAAAAACACTATGAGATTACAAACTGCTACTACACGCCCACAGGCGAGTATTTTATCAACCAATAAAATGCTAAGAAATACTTACATGTTATTATCCATGACATTACTTTTTAGTGCTGCAACAGCAGCCTTGGCAATGGTTTTTAACCTTCCACCCCTAGGTATGATTATTACTATGGTTGGTTATTTTGGTTTGTTGTTTTTGACCAGTAAATTTAGTAATAGTTCTTTAGGCTTGGTTTTTGTTTTTGCTTTAACTGGCTTTATGGGACTAACTTTAGGACCTATTTTAAATATGTACCTTAATGCCTTTAGTAATGGTAACGAGTTAATTATTACTGCATTAGGTGGAACAGGTGTTATTTTTCTTGGGCTCTCAGGATATGCCTTAACAACACGTAAAGATTTTAGTTTTCTGGGTGGCTTCTTAATGGTAGGTATTTTAGTTGCCTTTTTAGCCGGCCTTGGTGCAATATTCTTCACCATACCTGCGCTTTCACTTGCAGTATCAGCAATGTTCATTTTATTGATGTCTGCATTGATTTTATATCAAACGAGTGCAATTATTCATGGCGGTGAAACAAATTACATTATGGCGACAGTATCGCTATATATTTCAATCTATAATTTATTCTTAAGCTTATTACAACTGCTAGCTGCATTTAGTGGTGATGATTAATCTTAAATAAGAATTGCCTGATTGATTTAACAATCAGGCAGTTTTAATCTTTAAACTAACTTGCTTCCGCCATGCAACCTTACCAACAATACTGCTTCATCCTGACTTAAGCCACATTGCTTAGTGAGTTCTTCTACATCAGCACCCTTTCGAATACGTTGAATAGCATCTTGATATGGTTGCTCTGTCTGCTGTTCATACTGTTTAAAATCAGCCACTTTATTTACAATTTCTTTTAGTTGGTCACGACTATCAATCAACCTATTATCCACGGAAACAGCAGCTGAGCATAAACCTGCAATATCCTTATTATTGCGCTCTACTTCTTCACTAAGGGTAGTAATCTGTAGTTTAAGCTTTTTATTTTCAATAATTAACCAGATAAGAGCTACCGCCACACAAGCAATTATTATAATAAAGATAATTAATAAAGCTTCATTCATTAAACAATTTCATCAATATGTTGTTGCTCTTGATCATCTGAACCATCATCTTTACTATTATTTTTCTGTTGTGATTGTTTTTGACCTGCTGGTTTCCGACCGTCTCGAATCACTTTTTTTATTTTCGGAATAGGGTGGGTAGTGATTATTGGTGCTATTTCAATCATATCTGCTCCCGTATTTTAAAATAAAATAGCTCTTAACAAACTACAGCTTATGAGTTGCATGGCTTGTCTCCACGAAATCGTGTAGAGTGCAATTAGCAATTAGCTATTACCTACAAGTAATCTGGAAAGTTAAAAAAGTTATAGTTAAAACATATCCATCTCTTGTTTTTCTTCATCACTCAGAAACTTATTCAAATCTACTAAAATAAGTAACTCATTATCACGGCTAGTTACACCTTGAATATATTTTGAAGTTTCATCATTACCCACATTAGGTGCAGTCTCTATTTCTGATGCTCTTAATTCAACGACTTCAGCAACACTATCAACTAAAATACCAATAATATGCTCTTCCGTTTCAATAATAACGACTCTTGAGGAGTCATCAGTCTCTTTAGACATTAAACCAAACCGATTTCGGGTATCAATAACAGTAACAACATTACCTCGCAAGTTGATGATACCTAGTACATACGAGGGAGCACCTGGTACTGGGGCAATTTCAGTAATCCTTAAAACTTCTTGTACCTGCATAACATTAATGCCGTATTTTTCGTCGCCTAGACGAAATGTAACCCACTGCATAATAGGGTCATTTTGTTTATTATCTTCACTCATTATTACTCACCACGAATTAAATATATGCTACTAAGCTTAGTTGAAATCTGGAGTTTAATTTTTCTTTCTATGAGGTACTAAATGATTTACATCAATAACTGCTGTTAACTCTTCAATCACCGTACCAATTAACCAAGGTTTTTTCTGTCGCAATGTGCGCCACCGTACTTTATCCGGCTCCAGCTTGCCTATTGATAGTATTTCATCACAGGCTAACCCCCATTTACCATCAGCAGTAATTAAGATACGCTGGAAAGGTTTTTTTTGCAGGTCCCTCTGTTGCCCTATTGCCTTACCAAAAATAAGCTGCCCTGTATCCAGAACACCAATTCTTTGTTCATGAGTATCTAATAAGCCCATAAACCATGATGGCTGCCCAGGAATTTTCGTAGGAGCCTTATCGATACAAATTGTTCTTAATAACTCCGTCAGTGGCGTCGCTAAAATTAATTTGTCTACTTTAAAAAATAAAGCCTGAAATTCATTTCTAGCCCAATCGGGCATAACAGCTAAAGGTTTAAGTGTTTTAGTAACTTCACTCTCTTTACTAACAACCTTAATAGCAACCTTATCCTTAATTTGAGAGCTGGTTTTGAGCTGTTTGATTTTTTGCGGCTTAGTCTCAACTTTGGTTTCTTGTATATCAAGCTCAGCATCACTTGGAATGTCATTAAGCAAAGTACTTAAATAACTATCTAAAGCTATTTCTTGTTGAACAACTTGCTGACCCATTTTTTCTGATTGCATTAACTCACTGCCATTTTATTGTCTACCTGCTTATTTTCTTGCAATAATAGTTCCAATAATGCTGTATATGCTTCAACAGATTTAGATTTTGGCGCATAAAGTGAGACAGGAATACCTTCTATACTTGCATCTCTTATTCTTGTATCAATTGGAATAACTGAATTCCAAATATTATCAGGATAAGTTTGCCTTAATTTAATTAAACTATCTTTAGCCGCTTTAGTTCTTTTATCAAACATAGTGGGAATAATAGTATATTTAGGTTGGTTTTTACGTGATTTAAAAACCATTTGTACAGTATGAATCATTCTCTCCAAGCCTTTTAAAGCTAAATATTCAGATATTGAAGGAATAATAATATGCTGGCAAGCTGCCAAGGCATTAATCATTAATATACCCAGCATCGGGGGACTATCTATGATGACATAATCATATTCATTGGATACTTTTTTCAAAGCATTACTAATAACCAGGCCCATCCCCCCTAATGCTGCAACCTGCCTATCAAGTGTAGCGATAGCTGTTGATGCAGGCAAAATGGATAAACCATCAAATTCAGTAGCTTGTATATATGCTTTAGGGTTAATGTTAGTTTTTTTTTGTCCAGTATCATGAAATAAATTATAAACACTCAATTCTATTTTATCTGGATTCAATTTAAAATAACTGGTTAATGAACCATGTGGGTCTAAATCTACCACTAATGTTCTAAACCCCCAGGAAGACAACAGGCCTGCAAGAGAAACAACCGTTGTTGTTTTTCCTACGCCTCCTTTTTGATTTGATACCGTCCATACTTTCATTATCAGCCTACACAGTTAATTTTTTATTATCATAGCTTTTACTGCGATGAATCAGTAGAGCTTTTAATATTTAACAGCTCGGCTCTTTGTTGATCATTCATGCCATATCTAGCAAAAGCTTGGGACATTAAAACCAAAACTACTCGCCGGTTTTTAAATCGCCCCTCCACAGTATTGTTATCGGCAATAGGGTGAAATTCTCCATAGCCAATTGCAGATAATCGTTGTGGACTAATTTTATCACTCTGTAACGCCCTCACAACCGAGGTTGCTCTTGCCGATGATAAATCCCAGTTTGATGGAAATTCAACTGTATCTATTGGTATATTATCCGTGTGACCTTCAACATTGACAACATTAGGAATAATTCTTATAACTTCCGCTACTTTTTTAAGTACAGGAGTTGCTTTTTTTGATAATTCGGCTTCACCACTTAAAAAAAGTAGCTCGCTATTCATTTCAAGCTCAATCCAAAAATCATTTTTTTTAACCTCAATCAAATTATTTTCAATATAAGGTTGTAATACATCTTCAAATTGTTCTGATATAAGCTGTAATACTCGTCTTTCTTTTAAAATCTCTTCACTTAATTCTATTTTTTTTTGTAACTCTTCAGTACTAGGGTTTTCTAATATAATAGGTTTAATTGTGGTTAATTTTTCTTCCACCTCAATAGGGTCTTTAATTTTTTGAACTTTATGCCCTCCTAAAAAGGCCCCCTCTAAAGCATCAGATAACATTTCATATTTTTTATTATTAACGGATGAAATAGAATACATCACTACAAAAAAGGCAAAAAGCAAGGTGACAAAATCGGCATAAGAAATTAGCCAACGTTCATGGTTATCGCTGCGATCAAGAGGGTTTCTTCTTCTTCGTTTTCGAGCCATTAGCTAATACCCAAAAGGCTAAATATGATGCTCATGAAATATAACCTAATAACTTTAATTCTATATTACGTGGGTTCTCACCTTCCGCTATCGCTGTAATTCCTTCAAGCATCATTTCCTTGGATTGTATCAAGGCATAAGCTTCTAGCTTTAGCTTATTTGATATAGGTAAAAATAACAAATTAGCAAAACCGACCCCATATATAGTCGCCACAAAAGCGGTTGCAATACCGGCCCCCAACAATTCTGGGTTTGCCAAATTCTGCATAACTTGTATAAGACCGACTACCGCTCCAATAATACCTAATGTGGGAGAATAACCACCCATTGCCTCGTAGACCTTAGCAGCTTGCATTTCATTATGCTCAATAGTATTAAGCTCAACCTCTAAGCAATCTCTAATAACCTCAGGCTCATTACCATCAACCAAAAGTTGCAAGCCTTTTTTGGCAAACGAATCATGCTCTCTATCTACTACAACTTCTAGCCCCAACAAACCTTCTTTTCGAGCTAAAGCACTCCACACGCCAATTTTATCTATCTGCTCATTCAATAACAGTTTTCGAGGCCTGATAACCAACAACAAAACCTTAACACTATGAAAAATTATTTTAGTTGGGAAATGTAAAAATATTGCACCTATGGTGCCACCGAACACCACTATTAATGCAGGTATATTGATTAATACAGATGAATCTCCCCCTTCTAAAAAATTTGCCCCTACAATAGCAAAAAAACCTAGAATAAGACCTAAAACACTTAAAATATCCATTATCTCAATTTGTTAAATTCATTAGCAATCTCATTAAGACTATAAACCTTATCAGCAAGGTTCGCATCGACAATAGCTTTCGGCATTCCATAAATAGTACAGCTTGCTTCATCCTGAGCCCAAATTGGAAACCCTTTTTGTTTTAGTTTTTCAGCACCCTTCTTACCATCAGAACCCATACCCGTTAAAACAACTGTTAGTACATTTGCAGAATAAACTTGAGCAACAGATGATAAAGTTAAATCAGCACATGGGCTATATATTTCACTCTCTTGTTTTGCCATTATTTGAACTGTTTTTTTTGCTGACTTTAGAGTAACTTCCATTTGCATGCCCCCTGGAGCTAACAAAGCTTCACCTGGTTTTAGCAAATCACCATCAACCGCCTCTTTAACCTTTACCTGGCACAACTGATTTAATCTTTCTGCAAAACTTTTGGTAAAGTTATGCGGCATATGCTGAACAATAAGGATAGGAAATAAACAATGTGCAGGGAGTTGAGTCATTACCTTTTGAATGGCAACAGGACCACCCGTTGAGGCAACAACTACCAATAACTCAATATTCCTATTCATTGCTCGTACTGAAGAGCGGTTTCGGTTTTTTGGTATTTGAGGGCGAGAATCAGTAGTCGCAAAAGTAGTTTTTGTTTTTGTTATATCAAAAACAGGTTTTTGCTTAACTCTGTTTACCTGCAAAGCAACCGTGCGTACTCTACGCCTTATCATTCTTTTGGCAACCTCCCTGTCACCATCGATCTCATCTAATTTCTTAGGTAAAAAGTCTATTGCTCCAGCACTTAAGGCATCTAAAGTTGCTTTAGCTCCTGCATGAGTCGCAGCCGAAAACATTAAAATAGCCGTTGGGCATTCTGCCATAATTGCTTTGACAGCAGAAATACCATCCATAACAGGCATTTCAATATCCATAGTAATGACATCTGGCTCTAATTGAGCAGCCATTAATAATGCTTGTTTTCCATTTAAGGCACTACCTACTACTTTAAAAATAGAATCTTCTTGTAGAATTTCAGCAATTCTTTTACAAATAAACCTAGAATCATCAACAATGAGCACCCGAATTGTCATATAAATATTTATTCCATAAAACTTTATTCTGTTTAGGTATAAAAAAACGACATACCTACTTAGGAACGTGCGTTCCTTAACTTATCACAGGTTAATTTGACTTAGTCAATTGCAAGGCGGACTTTAGTCCACAATACCTCAAAAATACTGATTCAATAGCGGACTAAAG
>CAYYNM010000052.1:0-16552 GCA_964472945.1 uncultured Methylomarinum sp.
CAAAAACCAGGAAATTTAAAAGTGATTTATAGCTATAATTTCGACAGCCTAGGCAAGCCCTCCTTTTTAGTTCTACATTGATCGATATTTAATTACATATCAGTTCTTTTATAAACAACACGACGGTTTTGAGCTCTGCCTGCTTCAGTGTCATTTGAAGCAACAGGGCGGGACTCGCCGAATCCAACTGTTGTTAAACGAGAGGCTGCAATACCGTTATTAACTAGATATTGTTTAACTGCTTGAGCTCTATTCTCAGATAATCTTTGATTATATGCGGTAGAACCCCTGCTATCAGTATGGCCTTGGATTTCAACAGTAAGGCTAGGGTTTAATTTTAATACATGAATTGCATTATTAAATAAACTCTCATAACCTGCTTTAATAGTTGCTTTGTCAAAGTCAAATAGAACGCCGTGGAATGCCCAGCAGCCATCTTTATCAACAACTGCACCTCTAGGTGTATTAGGACATCTGTCTTGGTTGTTTAAAACTCCATCGCCATCTGTATCGTTATTTGTTACTACGACGGGTGTTGTTTGTTTAAAAAATACATTAGTCACAAAATCAGCCATACCATTACCAGAGGCAACTGAACTTGCTGTCGTTGAAAACCCACAGCCTGATGCTGCAGATAATGCCTTTAAAACAGCCTGACCTGTTTTTTCTTTTTCATTACCAACCCACACAGTATAAACACATAGTTTATTGCCGTATGTTGCTTTAAGTGTTTCGATTGCTGGCAGGGGTATTGAATTATAGTTATAACCATCACTTAACAGAATAACAGCAATATTTCCGCTAGCTGATGCAAGATCATTATTTGCTGCTGTAAAGGCAGAAGCAACGGGTGTTCCCCCACTAGAGCACTCAAGTGAGTTGATAGTGTTATCAAATGAAGAATGGGAATAGTTTTGTACAGCTTGGTTTAGTTTGCTGAACCCCCAATCTAAACAAGAGCCATATCCAAAGCTACGAAGACCAGAAGAAAGAGCTATATTTGGAATGGTTTTATTCATTCTGTTTAAAATCTCTTTTTCTATTGATAGCTTGCTTGCACCATGCTGACCAGGAAAGCCTGCACCAAGGTATATATCACCCGTAGATGAAGATGAATCATTGATAACGAAAAAACTATTTTTATCCTGTTGTAAGTGACCTGACTTTATTAAGCCGTTTAAGTCTTTTGCCTGGAAAGGCTGAAATGTATTAATGGATTGAGTTGCGCAACCAGATAAAGCAACAGTTGCTAGGGTTGTAACGGTTAACAGGGTTTTCTTCATAATGGGTCCTTTCTTAACGTTTAGGTTGTGTGTAAAGGTAAAATTTACCAGTTACATTTTAAATTAGCAAGGTTTTTGCTCATTAGAACATTTTTTTATTAACCTGAGCTGAATATTAAAGTCTAGCTTAGTTTGATCTGTTTACCAGATCTGATAGACTCTAAAGCGGCAATAATAATTTTGCAGTTTATTTTTGCATCTTCAAGAGGCAATAAAACCTTTTTGTTGTTAAGAATACTATCGCTAAAATGTTCAACTTCCAAGCGAAAATGGTTGGCTAGTGTAAGTGATTCCTGTTTTTGCTCGCCAGTTTCTGTCCACCATGAAATAACAGGTGTTTCAGCTTGTTTGGCCCAAACATTGTGACACTTTAATCCCCCTTTGGTACCGATAATTTCATACTCTGCACGACGGGCATGTTCAAAACCAAAGTCAAAATGTGCATACTTTCCATCACCAAAATCAATAATGCCATTGCAACTAATATCAGCACCACTTGCAATATGTTTAGCCATCGCTGTTACGGCAATAGGTGTTTCATGATAAAAAGGTAGCCTGGCAGCATGAATCGCATAACAGCCAATATCCCACATGGCACCGCTACCATTGTCAATAGTGTTATCAATACGGTATTCACGAGCGGGTTGCATAAGGTAAGAAAAGCAAGATCTAACAGAACGTACTTCACCAATAAGTCCAGAGTCTATAATTTCTTTTACCCGTGCATGTTGTGGATGAAAACGATACATAAATCCCTCCATCACTGTAACATTGTATTTTTGAGCCGCTGTTTCAATCGCTTCAATATCTGCAACAGTTAAAGCCAAAGGTTTTTCGCATAATACATGCTTATTGTATTCAATGGCGCGTAGTACCCATTCCGCATGATCTTTATTAGCTAAGGGAATGTAAACAGCCTGGATGGAATCATCTTTAAGTAGTGACTCAGGATTATCATAAACCGTTACATTTTTTAAATCGGGGGCGTATGTTGCTAGGGTTTCTTCAGCTGCACCCGGTCGCCGGCTAGCTATGGCAACAAGTTCGCTATTTTCTGCCTGCACAATGGCAGGCATTAATTGTTGGTTAATACGGGCTGCACCGAGTATGCCCCAGCGTAATTTTTTATTGTTGCTCATAACTAATCCTTAATATTTGAAATAATGTGAGTGACTGCATGGGTTAAGAGGTTTATATCCTCTTTATCTATTATATAAGGTGGCATTAGGTAAATTAAACGATTAAAGGGGCGCACCCAAACACCTGCTTCAACAAATTGAGGTTGTATTATTTCCATATCAATGGCTTTATGCAACTCTACTACGCCTATAGCACCAAGAATACGCACATCTTTAACTTGTGGAAAGTCTTTGCAAGGTGCTAATCCTGTTGTGAGGTGCTGTTCTATTTGTGTTATTCGATTTTTCCAGGGTGAGTTTAATAGTAATTTTAAACTGGCTAATCCAGCACTACAAGCTAAAGGGTTAGCCATAAATGTGGGGCCATGCATAAAAATTCCAGGTTCTCCGCTGCTGATGGTTTTGGCAATATGCTGGGTAGTTAATGTGGCTGCTAATGTCATATACCCCCCTGTTAGTGCTTTGCCAAGGCAAAGTATATCGGGGGCTATTTTTGCATGTTCACAAGCAAATAATTTACCCGTGCGCCCAAACCCCGTGGCTATTTCATCCAGAATTAATAATACATTGTACTGGTTGCAAAGCTTGCGAACCTGTTTTAGGTAATCAGCAGAGTAAAACCGCATACCGCCTGCACCTTGTACAATAGGCTCTATTATTAAAGCAGCAATTTGCTGGTGGTTATTTTCTAATTGAGACTGTAAAGAGCTAATATCTGACTCTGTACAAGGTTGGTTAAATTTACAGCGAGGTGCATCAGCAAAAAACTGTTGAATCAGTGTATTAGAAAATAAACTGTGCATACCATTAACCGGGTCACTGACTGACATGGCACCGAAAGTATCGCCATGATAGCCATATTGAATAGTTAGCATTTTCTGTTTTTTGGGCTGCTTTTTAGCATACCAATATTGGATGGCCATTTTCATAGCCACTTCAACAGCAACCGAACCTGAATCAACGAAAAACACCGTTTTTAGTGGTTTAGGTGTGATATTAACTAATAGCTCAGCCAAATCTACAGCGGGTTGGTGAGTGAGCCCACCAAACATAATATGTGCCATATCATGCAGCTGAGTGGATATGGCCTGGTTTATTATGGGGTGGTTGTAGCCATGAATAGCACTCCACCAAGAAGACATTCCATCTATCAATTCTCGCCCATCGCTCAGAGTAATGCGTACGCCACTGGCAGATTTTACAGGAAAAACAGCTTGTTTTGAATTGATAGAACTATAAGGGTGCCATATATATTCCTTGTCACGATCAAGTAAGTTGTTATAGTTTGTCATTGTTTAATGCATGGAGTGTTGAGTTTTCGGTATAATTACATAAATTAAACCATTCTGGTGATTAAATCAGGATAAATAGTTATTATTGAGGGTGAAAACCGGAGTTTTTAATGAATAAAATGTTAATTACGGATGGCTCGGATCAGGTCGATGTTGATCCACTAGAAACGCAAGAATGGATTGACTCTTTACAATCTGTTATTGAACAAGAGGGTCATGAAAGGGCCTATTTTCTAGTCGAGCAATTGTTGTCTTCAGCAAGAAAGTCCGGAGCCGACATTCCTTTTAGTGCTAATACAGAATATTTAAACACTATTTCGGTTGAGCAACAGCCTCAATTTCCTGGTGATACCACTATTGAGCAAAAAGTACGCTCTTATATTCGCTGGAATGCCATGATGATGGTATTACGGGCAAATAAAAATACGAATGTGGGGGGGCATATTGCTAGTTTTGCTTCTGCTGCAACCTTATACGATGTAGGACAAAATCATTTTTGGCATGGCAACTCAGAAGATAGAAACGGCGATTTGGTTTTCTCCCAAGGCCACTCTGCTCCTGGTATGTATGCTCGGGCTTTTCTTCAAGGCCGGTTAACTGAAGACCAACTTGACAATTTTCGTCAAGAAGTAAAAGGAGGGGGCTTACCTTCTTACCCTCATCCCTGGTTATTACCTGATTTTTGGCAATTCCCTACCGTATCAATGGGGCTAGGGCCTATTATGGCTATCTACCAGGCACGATTTATGCGTTATATTGAAGGGCGTGGTTTTTCAGATACTTCTGAGCGAAAAGTCTGGGCTTTTTTAGGTGATGGTGAAACGGATGAACCTGAGTCTTTAGGCGCTATTGGTATGGCGGGTAGAGAAAAATTAGATAATCTGATTTTTGTTGTTAACTGTAACCTGCAACGACTAGATGGACCAGTTCGAGGGAATGGAAAGATTATTCAGGAATTAGAGGGTGAGTTTCGGGGGGCAGGCTGGAATGTTATAAAAGTCGTTTGGGGGCATTTATGGGATGCATTGCTCGCGCGTGATAAAAATGGCTATTTAGCGAAGCGCATGATGGAGTGTGTGGATGGTGATTATCAAACTTTTAAGTCTAAAGATGGTGCTTATGTTAGAGAGTTTTTCTTTAACACACCAGAATTACGAGAAATGGTTAGAGATTACTCCGATGAAGACATCTGGGGTTTAAATCGTGGCGGTCATGATCCCGCAAAAGTCTTTGCAGCCTACCATCAGGCGGTTAATAATAAAGGGCAACCCACTGTTATTTTAGCCAAAACTATTAAAGGTTATGGTATGGGTTCTTCTGGTGAAGCTCAAAACACTTCACATCAGCAGAAAAAAATGAGTGTTGAATCACTACGTCGATTTAAAGAAAAGTATTCTTTACCAGTGACCGATAGTGAACTGGAAAATTTACCTTATTTAAAATTTGCAGAAGGTTCCGCTGAACTGAATTATATGATGGAAAGGCGTCGGCAATTAGGAGGGTTTATTCCTGCTAGACGTACTCAAACAATACCCTTGGATGTACCTATGCTAGCTGACTTTAAACCTTTGCTATCAGGTAGCGGAAAAGGTCATGAAAGTTCAACAACGATGGCTTTTGTGCGTATGTTGGGTATTATTATTAAAGATAAGAATGTCGGAAAACGTGTGGTGCCTATTGTGCCAGATGAATCACGTACTTTTGGCATGGAAGGCATGTTCCGTCAATTAGGTATTTGGTCTCAGGTAGGTCAGTTGTATACACCTCAGGATGCTGAACAATTGATGTATTATAAAGAAGATAAGCACGGGCAAGTCTTACAAGAAGGGATTAATGAAGCGGGGGGGATGTGCGACTGGATTGCAGCAGGTACAGCTTATTCAACTCACGGCGTACCCATGATTCCTTTTTATATCTTCTACTCCATGTTTGGTTTTCAACGGGTTGCAGATCTTATTTGGGCGGCGGCTGATCAATCTACGCGTGGTTTCTTATTGGGTGCAACAGCAGGTAGAACGACGCTCAATGGTGAAGGTCTACAGCATGAAGATGGTCATAGCCAGGTTTTTGCCGCGACGGTACCAAACTGTGTGTCTTATGATCCCACCTATGCTTATGAAGTTGCGGTAATTATTCAAGACGGTATGAAGCGAATGTATGTTGATCAAGAAAATATTTTTTATTACATCACAGTGATGAATGAAAATTATGAGCAACCTGCATTGCCTGCTGGAACAGAAGAAGATATCTTGAAAGGGATGTATTTATTCCAAAAAGGCAAAGAAAATAAAAACCCTTGTGTACAATTAATTGGATCGGGTACTATTTTCCGTGAAGCGGTTGCAGCGGCTGAATTATTGAAAAATGATTGGAAAGTTGAAGCTGATTTATGGAGTTGCCCAAGCTTTAATGAATTAGGCAGAGATATTCAAGCGTGTGAACGCTGGAATAGATTGCACCCAACTGAAGTCCCTAAACAGTCTCATGTTTCGCATTGTTTAGCTCATGCAAAAGGGCCAGTTATTGCAAGTACAGATTATGTGCGTGCTTTTGCAGAACAAATTAGGAGTAATATTTCTGCACCTTATACTGTTTTAGGTGTAGATGGTTTTGGCCGATCAGATACACGTGAGAATCTACGAAGTTTCTTTGAGGTGAACCGTTATCATATTGTTATTGCGGCATTGAAAAGTTTAGCTGACAGCGGTGAATTTGATTTGGCTAAAGTAGATGTGGCAATTGCAAAATACGATATTAATTCAGAAGTATCAGCACCTTGGTTGGTTTAAAATATGAGTGATTTGATTGAAATAAAAATACCTGATTTGGGTGGCGCTGACGAAGTTGAAATCGTCGAAATTCTTGTGCAAACAGGGGATGCCGTTGAAAAAGAGCAAACCCTGGCTGTTATGGAGAGCGATAAAGCCACTATGGATTTACCCATTGATATGGCTGGCACCATTCAGGATATTATTATTAAAGTAGGTGATAAGGTCTCTCAAGGAACCTTAGTGGCTATGTTAAGGCCAGCTTCAACAGATGCCACTGCTAATGAACAACTTGTTGAAGAGAAACCCAGTGAAACCGTTAAAGTAGAAGCTGCGTCAATTGAACCTGAAGTTGTTAAACAAGCCGTTGTAGAAACTAAAACAACGGCTGTTCCAGTTGCAGTAGAAAGTTTAGGAAAGGCACATGCAACACCTAGTGTTAGGCTTTTTGCTAGAGAGTTAGGTGTTAATTTAGCAAAATTATCTCAAGGGACGGGGCGTAAAGGTCGGATCTTGAAAGAAGATGTGCAAGCTTTTGTCAAAAAGGCAATGACAGAAGGCGTTACTCAAAGTGGTGGTGGCTCAATATCTCCCATACCTGAAATTGATTTTTCTCAGTTTGGTGAAACAGAAGTAAAAGCATTAAGTAAAATTAAGCGATTAACAGGCGAACATATGGTTCGCGTTTGCTTAAACTTGCCAATGGTCACTCAACATGATGAAGCCGATATTACTGAAATGGAAGATTTCAGAAAAGCACATAATGCCAGTTCACCAGAATATAAACTAACAGGTTTAGTTTTTATTATTAAAGCATTAACAGCCACACTTAAACAATTTCCACAGTTTAATAGCTCGCTTTCAGCGGATGGCCAATCACTTATTTATAAGAAATATACTAATATTGGTATCGCTGTTGAAACCCCAAATGGCTTGGTTGTACCCGTTATTCGAGATGCCGGCCAAAAAAGCTTAAATGAACTATCAGCAGCACTAATTGATTTAAGTGGCAAAGCCAGAGAAGGTAAGCTAGCCCCAGCAGCTATGCAAGGGGGCAGTATGTCTATTTCTAGTTTGGGTGGTATTGGTGGAACAGCATTTACACCAATTGTTAATGCACCGGAAGTTGCCATTTTAGGCGTAAGTCGGGCAAAAATGCAGCCTGTCTGGAATGGTAAAGAATTTGTTCCACGGTTAATGTTACCGTTAGATTTGACTTACGACCATCGAGTAATTGATGGTGCGGAAGCCGCTAGGTTTTTAGTCGCTATTACCCACTCTTTGGGTGATATTCGTCGTTTATTATTGTAAGAAGGGATTAATCTTATGACAGATATGAATACAGAAGTTTTAGTTTTAGGTGGTGGTCCTGGTGGATATACAGCAGCTTTTCGTGCGGCAGATCTTGGTAAAAAAGTAACGTTGGTAGAGAGATACCCTGTTATTGGTGGTGTGTGTCTTAATGTGGGTTGTATTCCTTCAAAAGCACTGTTACATATTGCACAGATTATCCATGAAGCTGATGAAATGGAAAGTCATGGTGTTAGTTTTGCTAAACCGAAAATTGATTTAGATAAGGTCAGAGCTTTTAAACAAAGTGTGAGTCATAGTTTAAATACAGGTCTTGCCGGTTTGTGCAAGCAGCGTAAAGTGACGGTTATTCAGGGTGTAGGTTCTTTTGTATCGGCTAATGCTTTAGAGGTAGAAACAGCGGCAGGAAAACAAACGATTACTTTTGAGCAAGCTATTATTGCTGCCGGTTCCCAAGCAACTAAAATCCCCGTTTTTCCGAATGATGACGACCGATTGTGGGATTCGACCGATGCACTTGAATTAAAAGGAGTTCCTAAAAAGTTACTTATTGTTGGTGGCGGAATTATCGGTTTAGAAATGGCAACGGTATATCATGCGCTAGGGTCAGAAATTAGTGTGGTTGAGCTAATGGATCAAATTATTCCTGGTTGTGACAGTGATTTAGTCAGGCCTTTACAAAAACGGATTAAAAAACAATATAAAAATATTTGGCTGGAAACTAAAGTCGATGAAATAAAACCTTTAAAATCAGGTTTAAAAGTTACTTTTTCTGGAAAAAATGTGCCTGACCCCCAAACCTATGATGCCGTACTGGTTGCTGTTGGCCGTAGACCTAATGGATTAAAGGTTGGGGCAGATAAAGCCGGCGTTAATGTTGATGAAATGGGCTTTATTAGTGTTGATAAACAGCAAAAAACAAATGTTGATAATATCTTTGCTATTGGCGATATAGTGGGTAACCCTATGTTAGCGCATAAAGCTGTGCATGAAGGGAAGGTTGCTGCTGAAGTTATTTGTGGCGAAAAAGCTGCATTTGATGCCTTAACAATTCCTTCGGTTGCTTATACAGACCCAGAAATTGCATGGATGGGATTAACAGAGAATGAAGCGAAAAAACAGGGGATTGAATATGATAAAGGCGCATTTCCCTGGGCTGCAAGTGGCAGGTCCTTAAGTCTTGGTCGTAATGAAGGTCTCACAAAAATACTCTGTGAAAAAGAAACGGGGCGTATTTTAGGGGCTGGAATGGTTGGTCCAAATGCGGGAGAACTGGTTGCTGAAGCTGTTTTAGCTTTAGAAATGGGAGCTGATGCAGAAGATATTGGTTTAACCATACATCCACACCCCACTTTATCAGAAACATTTGCTTTTGCAGCTGAAATGGTCACTGGGTCAATTACAGATCTCTATATTAAAAAAAGATAATGAGCGATAAACTAGCTACTCGGAGTAATTATGTCAGTTAATAACCAAGAGTTTAAAAATGCACTCAAATTATGGGCAAGTGGTGTAACTGTTATTACAGCACAGACTGAAAATTTAGGGCTAAAAGGTATGACAGCAACGTCATTTACCAGTGTTTCTATGGATCCACCACAAATACTAGTTTGTATTAACCAATCGGCTGATACTGGAGACGCAGTATTGGAGGGCAAATCATTCGCTGTCAATATTCTTAAAGCCAACCAGCAGGAAATCTCTAATCAGTTTGCAGGTGGGGCAAGTCAAGAGCAGCGCTTTGCTAATGTACATTGGCATAAGGGGGAGACGGGGTCTCCAGTTATTGATGATGCATTGGCTTCCATTGAATGTAAAGTGGTAGACCAGGTGCTTGCTGGAACTCACTGGGTTGTAATCGGTGAGGTTCAAAAGGTTGAATGTCGCTCTGGTGAGCCTTTAATGTATTACAACTCAGCTTACTGTGAATTAAAAGGGTAGGATAGGTTTAATAACCCTCTAGTCAGCGGGGGGGGGGTATTAATCTTTTACATGGCTATTATAAATTGTAGAGCGGACTTTAGTCCGCTATTGATTCAGTCTTTGTGAGTTATTGCGGACTAAAGTCCGCCCTACAACGGGGCGAAAACTTAATTTACTAAATTAGCCGGTGGCAAGTTAATAAGAATGGATTTTTATTCTCACTTTATTGCTCTATTGTTCGCCATTGTTGCTCAATAAAGCCCTGTATCGGTTGATATTGGGTTTTATAAGACATCTTTCTACAATCCTCTATCCAAAACCCCATATAAACAAACTCGAGGTGCATTTTTAATGCATGTTGAATTTGCCATAAAACTGCATAATTTCCCAAACCATAGCGAGAAAAATCAGGTTCAAAAAAAGTATAAACAGCAGATAAAGCATTATCCAATAAATCGACTATTGCAACTGCTGCTAATTGGTTTTCAATAGAAAATTCAACAAATAAGGTATTGCACCAGTTACTTGCTAAGAAATTAATATAATCTTCTTCGTTCGAATTTGCCATGCTTCCATTGCTGTGTTTATACTTTTGATAGCGCATATACATATCATAATGTGCTTGTTCAAATATAGCGGGTTTAATGACAACAGAGGTGTTGTTGTTTTTTTTAATACAACGTCGTTGATTTTTTGTTGCTATAAATTGATCTACTGCAATACGAGTGGGAACACATGCAGAACAACTTGGGCAGTGAGGGGTGTAAACTTCATTTCCACTACGCCTAAAACCTTGCTCGATTAACTGACTATAAAGTGCAGTGTTTAAAGTAAGAGAAGGATGAACGAAAGCAGATTGGGCGTTCTTTTTATCTAAATAACTACAAGGCGATTGTTCAGTTAAAAATAAGGGAATAGATATCACAGGGTATTATTTCCAGGCTAGCTTAACAGGTGGTGTTGAGCAATATTGAGTTAAAAGCTTAGAAAAATCGTCTCGATTAATCTCTTCTGCCCCTAAGCTTGTTAAGTGATTAGAATGTACCTGACAGTCAATCAGTTGATAGCCCCATTGAGATAACTGTTGCACTAAACAGCAAAAAGCGACTTTAGATGCATCTGTTGTTCGGTGGAACATAGATTCACCAAAAAATACTTGTCCGATTGCAATACCATATAAGCCTCCAACCAGTTCGTCATCAAACCATGCCTCAAAAGAATGTGCGATGCCTTGCTGGTGGAGTTCAGTATAAGCTAAATACATTTCTTCTGTAATCCAGGTGCCGGGTTCTTTGGCTCTGGGTGCGGCACAATATTGCATTACCTGAGGAAATGCCTGATCATAGCTTAATTTGAAAAGCTGTTTGTTAATTGTTTTCCTAAGACTTCGAGAAATAATTAACTGTTCAGGAAACAGTACTAATCGAGGGTCAGGAGACCACCATAAAATAGGTTCACCAGGGTTGTACCAAGGGAAAATACCTTGTTGGTAAGCTTTAATAATTCTCTGAGGCGATAAACAGCCACCTACTGCCAATAAACCGTCAGGCTCTGATAGGGCTGACTCTATTGCCGGAAAATCTTGTTCAGGGGTTGATGGGTCAAGTAGGGGTAACTGCATAATTTGCTATGTTTAACCTCTCATTCTTATTGATAAGAGAGGTTAATTGTAATATTTATTAAGCCTCTTGCTCATCTAAATATTTCTCAGCATCAAGTGCAGCCATACAACCTGCACCAGCAGAAGTAATTGCTTGTTTATAATGTGAATCCATTACATCACCGGCCGCAAAGACACCTTCTATGCTAGTTGCTGTTGCGTTACCATTAATCCCACTATGTACTTTAAGGTAGCCGTGTTCCATATCCAATTGACCCACAAAAATATCAGTATTTGGTTTATGGCCAATCGCGATAAAGACACCGTGAACATCAAGCTCTTCAGTTGAATTGTCTTTGGTACTTTTGATACGCATACCCGTTACCCCCATATCATCACCTAACACTTCATCTAAAGTATGATCCCACTTGATAACGACATTACCATTCTTTGATTTCTCAATCAGCTTATCGGATAAAATCTTTTCAGAACGGAATTTATCTCGGCGGTGAATAACAGTCACTTCAGAGGCAATGTTAGATAAATATAGTGCCTCTTCGACAGCAGTATTGCCACCGCCAATAACGGCAACGGGTTTATTTCGATAAAAGAAACCATCACAAGTTGCACAAGCTGAAACACCTTTACCTTTAAAAGCTTCTTCTGATTCCATTCCAAGATACATAGCAGAAGCCCCAGTTGCAATAATTAAGGCATCACAAGTATAACTGGCTGAATCCCCTGTTAAAGTAAAAGGGCGAGCCGATAGATCAGCTGTATGAATATGGTCAAAAATAATTTCAGTATCAAAACGCTCAGCATGTAAACGCATACGTTCCATTAAGTCGGGCCCTTGAAGCCCTTCAACATCACCAGGCCAGTTATCAACTTCAGTTGTGGTGGTTAATTGACCGCCTTGTTGCATCCCCGTGATCATAACAGGATTTAGGTTGGCTCTAGCAGCATAAACAGCCGCTGTATAGCCCGCTGGACCTGAACCTAGAATTAAAAGTTTGCAGTGTTTTATGTCACTCATTAACAGATCTCCGTGGGGGGTAGTAATTTTTTAATTATACTGCATAGTGCTAAATTATGGTATTGAAGAAGCAGACATTATTTTACATGGCTATATACATACTACAGGTTGGTAAAAAATAATAAAAAATCATGTAGCCTTGATGTAGTAAAACGAAATCAAGGAGAGCATTAGATAAACCTTGAGTGGTGGATCAAATAAGTTGTTACTGCCTCCCTTAAGGCTATGTTAAAGAATCCACCACCAAACCTTGATTCCACTTTGTTTCATCAAGGCTACAATAGTTTAACTTAAAGGCATTGACTCTTACCGGTAAGAATAACTCAGAAATGTATTGATCTTTGCAAGTTAAGCTATCCACCATAATGATTTTTAGACACTGTTTAACAATTAATGTAAATAATTGCAACATTGTTCTATAATTATGTTTTATCAGTAGTTTGTTATAAGTAGATATTATGTCAGCAGTTATAGAAGAGAAGACAATTAAAGGTTTACGTGAAGTTGCATTTTTAGGTTTTTTTACCGTTGCACTATTTTTCTTGATTTCACTTGTGACCTTTAGTAATGAAGATGCCGGCTGGACACATAGCGGGACTATGGCAACCATTAATAATGCTTGTGGCATGGTTGGGGCATGGTTTTCTGATTTTATTTTAAGTATTTTCGGGTTAATGGCTTATTTATTCCCCACTATGATTTTATGGCATGGTTACCTAATCTATAGTCAGACAGCCAAGCGTAATGGCAAGCTTATTATTGCAATACGATGGTCTGGGTTTATTGCAACACTTATTTCTGGCAGTGCAATTTTTTATTTACATATTTTAAGGCTACGCGTTGACTTGCCAGGCAGTACAGGTGGGATTTTAGGGCAGGAAGTAGGGGATGCTTTACTCCTTATTTTAGGTAATTCAGGGGCAACTTTATTATTATTAGCTATTTTTTTAGCAGGGGTTACACTTTTTACCGGCCTATCCTGGATTGCTTTATTAGATTTTGTTGGAAAACATTCTTTGTTGCTAGCTAATAAAGTCTATAGAGGATGTTTGTCTTTATTTGATTCCTATAAAGATAATAGGGTGCATGCAAAACAAATAAAAAGTGATACACCCGCTAAAAAAGAAAAAAAATCTAAAGTTAAAATTGCACCTCTAATGAATGCTTTTAAACGGGGGGACAGAGAGGGAAAAGAAAGTCAGTCCGATATTTTTGAAGAGTCATTTGACTCTAAAACATATAAAGGAAAATTACCACCTTTAGCATTACTTGACAAACGAATTTCTAAAGTTAAAGGCTATTCAGACAGTGACCTAGAAGAAATGTCACGTAAAGTAGAGGATGTTCTACAAGATTTTAATGTTGTTGTTGAAGTGGTTGCTGTTCACCCGGGGCCGGTGATTACCAGGTTTGAATTAAAATTGGCAGCAGGTTTAAAAGTTAGTCGGGTTAGCGGTCTGTCAAAAGATATTGCTCGTGGCTTATCAGTGACGAGTGTTCGAATTGTAGAAGTTATTCAAGGGAAAGCGGTTATTGGCTTGGAAATACCTAATCGGGAAAGGGAGATGGTGTCTTTACGGGACCTGATTGCGGCACGTAGTTTTGAAAAATCAAAATCAAAACTTACTTTTGCTATGGGTAAGGATATAGCTGGAATTCCTGTGGTTGCAGATTTGGGGAAAATGCCTCATGTCCTTGTAGCCGGTACAACGGGGTCAGGTAAATCAGTTGCTATTAATACCATGATTCTTAGTTTACTTTATAAAGCCACACCAGAAGAAGTGCGGTTGATAATGATAGACCCAAAAATGCTGGAGCTATCAGTTTACGAAGGGATTCCACACCTTTTAACCCCCGTAGTAACGGATATGAAAGATGCTCAAAATGCATTACGTTGGGCAGTTGCAGAAATGGAAAGACGTTATAAATTAATGTCTAAAGTAGGGGTGCGAAATTTAGCGGGATTCAATCAATTAGTTAAAGAGGCTGAGAAGAAGGGCGAGCCGATTCGAGACCCCTTATTTCAATTGACTGAACCACTGGAAGAGGGTGAAGAGTTTCCAATATTAACTCACCTGCCAAGTATTGTGATTGTCATTGATGAGTTAGCCGATATGATGATGATAGTAGGCAAGAAAGTTGAAGAATTAATTGCAAGGTTGGCACAGAAGGCGAGGGCAGCAGGGATTCATCTGGTTCTAGCCACTCAAAGACCTTCAGTCGATGTGTTAACAGGCTTGATTAAAGCCAATGTACCCACACGTATTTCTTTTCAAGTATCTTCACGTATTGACTCAAGAACAATTCTAGATCAAGGAGGAGCAGAAACCTTATTAGGTAATGGTGATATGTTGTTTTTGCCTTCAGGAACCAGTATTCCTATTAGGGCGCACGGTGCTTTTGTTGACGACCATGAAGTACATAAAGTAGTAGAGTTTCTTAAACAGACCGCCCCCGCTAATTATTTGGAAGAGATTACTCAGGAACGTGTAGATACGGGTGAGAGTGTTGCTGAGGGGGGGGCGGATGCAGAAATGGATGCTTTATATGATGAAGCGGTTATGTTTGTAACAGAAACACGTAAAGCATCTATATCCAGTGTGCAAAGACGCTTTAAAGTCGGTTATAATCGAGCCGCTAGAATGATTGAAGATATGGAAGTAGCTGGCGTAGTGAGCAGCCCGGAAGGAAATGGATCAAGACAAGTATTAGCACCATCAGCCCCTAAGGATTAAAAATGAACTCTATAATTATAGGCCTTTTATGTTTAGCGTTATTATCTGCACTCTCCGGTTGGTTTTTTAGTCGATCAAAAAAAGTAGAAAAACCGGTTAAAGCCATGCTGTTTGTATTGTACTTTTGGGTCAGTTTTTTTATTCAATTAGCTATTTTTGCTGTGCTTCATTATTTTGATTTGCTGGATAAATATCTTTAACTCCTAATAATGTATTGTGATTTAAACAGAGTCAGAAAATGATGATTGAAAAACAAATTGAACTGTTATCTCAATATAATATGTGGATGAATCAAAATATTTTCGAAATATGTGACTCACTAACTGATGAAACTCGCAATAAAGATATGGACGCATTTTTTGGTTCAATTCATAGAACTTTAGATCATATATTGTATGGAGACAAAGCATGGTTAGAAAGACTACGAGATGCGAGCTTTACACCAAGAGATATTAACAAAATATTATATCCAGTATGGGAAGACCTAAAACAACAACGCATTATTGTTGATAAGGAAATAGATGATTGGGTTAAAACGCTTAATAAAACTGAATTAGAAAAAATACATACATATACCAGCAATGTAGATGGTAAGCAAAGGTCGGTTCCATACTGGGTATTAGTACAACATATTTTTAATCACCAAACACATCATCGAGGACAATTAACGACACTACTTAGTCAACTTGATATTGATTTTGGATCAACAGATTTACCTTTTATGCCAATTTTTAATAAATAAAAAAGGGGTATACCAGCAATTCTAAATATGAACATTTTTCGCAACTCCCCAGTAAATAGACTGAAAAAATTTAACACTATTTCCTTCAAGATATAGAACGCACAGATTCTGCCTGAAAATAACTGGCTTAAAGTAAGCAAAATGAGTAAGCTCTAAAATAAAGAAAATAATTTCCCAGCCTGCCACTCCGCAGGAAAAAGGAAGACTGTCTGTTTAGCCTTTAAGCCGTCACAGGGTTTGAAACCCTACTTTTACCTTCTGAGTAGGTTTAATCTCCAGTCCTTCCATCATAAACGTTAATAACACTTGAAAACTTTCAAAAAAATGGTATCTAGTCAATGCTTTGACATCATTAAAAAATGTTTCGCGTGTCCCCAGTTCTTTTCTCACTAACTGATAATTGACATCCATTAATGCTAATACTCGATGTTCCAGTTTTTTTAACTTGAATTCAAAAAGCACTAAAAACTAGAGGTAAGACCAATTATCCTTACTCTAATGTCGTTAAGTTAAGAGGTTTAAGATTGCTGCTCTTAAGCCCTCCCTTGCTGGGGAGGGTTGGGAGAGGAGAAATAAAAAAACTCTTTTTTCTTAACTTAATGACGTTGAGTATTACCCCATAAATCTAATGCCTGTAGAAAAGGGTTCTCTCTATCACTCTGTCTTTCAACACTTCACAAAAGTAACCATTAAAAACTGGAATATCAAGTAATACACTATGGT
>CAYYNM010000053.1:0-16517 GCA_964472945.1 uncultured Methylomarinum sp.
GTCCCTTAACCTGGGCACCCGTTCTTTTTGCTGTTTCTACTATCTCACCAGCTGACTGATCGATAAGTTTATGATCAAAAGCTTTTAAGCGAATTCTGATAGTTTGATTTGACATTTATTTACTCAATAATTGAAGCAACAACACCCGCACCTACTGTGCGACCACCTTCACGTACCGCGAAGCGCAAACCGTCTTCCATAGCAATCGGGTTAATCAACGTAACCTCAACCGTTACATTGTCACCAGGCATCACCATCTCAACACCATCCTGAAGTTCTACCGCACCAGTGATATCAGTAGTTCTGAAGTAAAACTGCGGACGGTAACCGTTAAAGAAAGGAGTATGCCGACCACCCTCATCTTTAGATAAAACATAAATTTCTGCTTTAAATTTTGAATGAGGATTTACAGAGCCTGGGTGAGCCAATACTTGACCACGCTCTACTTCTTCACGCTTAGTACCACGCAATAAAACACCCACATTATCACCAGCTTCACCTTGGTCTAGTAATTTGCGGAACATTTCCACACCAGTACAAGTTGTTTTTGCCGTCTCTTTAATACCGACGATTTCCAACTCTTCACCAACCTTAACAATACCACGCTCAATACGACCTGTTACAACTGTACCACGACCTGAAATTGAGAATACATCTTCAACAGGCATAATGAATGCACCGTCAATCGCACGTTCTGGAAGAGGGATATAGGTATCTAATGCTTCAACCAATTTAAGTACAGATGGAACACCAATTTCACTTGTATCGCCTTCAAGTGCTTTTAATGCAGACCCAACAATAATTGGAGTATCATCGCCTGGGAATTCATATTTATCAAGTAACTCGCGAATTTCCATTTCAACTAACTCTAGCATCTCATCATACTCTTCAGTATGAAGGCCACCACAGTCTTCAGCAAGAATGTCAGCTTTGTTTAAGAAGACAACGATGTATGGAACACCCACTTGTTTTGACAACAAGATATGCTCTCTTGTTTGAGGCATAGGGCCATCAGTTGCACCACAAACCAAAATAGCACCATCCATTTGGGCCGCCCCCGTAATCATGTTTTTTACATAATCGGCGTGACCTGGACAGTCAACGTGCGCGTAATGGCGAGTTTCTGATTCGTATTCAACATGCGAAGTAGCAATAGTAATACCACGCTCTCTTTCTTCGGGTGCATTATCAATTTCGTCAAATGCTTTTACTTCCCCACCCATTGCTTCAGCCATAACCTTTGTTAAAGCAGCTGTCAATGTTGTTTTTCCATGGTCAACGTGACCAATTGTGCCAACGTTGACGTGTGGTTTTGTTCTTTCAAATTTTTCTTTAGCCATGAGTCAATACCTTTAATCTTAATATTTTATAAAACTTTATTAATAATAGCTTCCGCAATTTTAGCAGGTGCTTCGCCATATTTTTCAAACTGCATACTGTACGTTGCTCGCCCTTGTGTTGCTGAGCGTAAATCAGTTGCATAACCAAACATTTCTGCCAAAGGAACCTCGCATTCAACCGTTGTTCCCACTGGAGAATCATCCATCCCTAGCACGCAGCCGCGACGCCTATTAACATCGCCAACAACATCCCCCAAATAATCTTGAGGAGTCACTACTTCAACCTTCATCACAGGCTCAAGTAACACAGGATTTGCAGTTATCGTTCCATCCCTGAAACCTATAGATCCTGCTATTTTGAAAGCCATTTCATTCGAATCAACATCATGATATGACCCATCGAACAAAGTAACTTTTACGTCTACAACTGGAAAACCGGCCATTACACCACTTTCCATTTGATCTTGCACTCCTTTATCAATTGCAGGAATATATTCCTTTGGTACCACACCTTCTGCAATTTCATTTACAAACTTATATCCGGCTCCTCGCTCCAAAGGATCAAGTCTTAAGCAAACATGGCCATATTGACCATGACCGCCTATTTCCTTAATAAATTTACCTTCACACTCGACTGACTTGCCAATTGATTCTCGATATGCAACTTGCGGATCACCAACATTTGCATCAACACCAAACTCTCTTTTTAAGCGGTCAACAATAATTTCTAAATGTAACTCGCCCATCCCAGATATTATCGTTTGCCCCGAATCTTCATCAGACCTAACCTTAAAAGATGGATCTTCTTGAGCCAACCTCTTAAAACCTAAAGCCATCTTATCTTGATCTGCTAAAGTCTTTGGCTCAACAGCAATTGATATTACAGGATCTGGAAACTCTATTTTTTCCAGTATAATCGGCTGTTTTAAGTCGCTTAATGTGTCACCGGTTATTGCAAACTTCAGTCCGATTGCAGCCGCTATATCACCCGACCTTACTTCTTTAACTTCTTCCCTACTATTAGCATGCAATTGAACAATCCGCCCCACACGCTCTCTTTTTCCTTTAGATGCGTTATATACAACACTTCCTGATTGCAAAACACCAGAGTAAACCCTAAAAAATGCCAACGAACCCACAAAAGGGTCTGTTGCAATTTTAAATACCAAAGCTGAAAAGGGTTCATCATCATCTGCAGCTCTAAACATTCCTTTTGAATCAGCAACACCTTCAATTCCACCCACATCCGCAGGAGAAGGTAAGTAATCAACCACCGCATCCAACAACGCCTGAACACCTTTATTTTTAAAAGCTGAACCACACAATGCAGGTACGATTTTATTCTCTAAAACTTGAATACGAAGCCCTAATTTAATTTCATCCTCTGTTAAATCACCTTCTTCAAGGTATTTTTCCATCAGCTCATCATTTGCATCAGCAGCAACCTCAAGCATATTCTCTCGCCACTCCTCAGAAACTGACAGCATATGTTCTGGAATCGACCTTTGCTCAAAAGCCACCCCCATATCACTTTCTTCCCAGTAGATGGCTTTCATCTTTATCAGATCAACAACACCTTCAAAAGAATCTTCTGCACCCACAGGCAACTGCACAGGTACCGGCACAGCATTTAATCTGACTTTTATTTGCTCAATGACCCGCAAAAAATCAGCACCCGATCTATCCATCTTGTTGACAAAGATGATTCGTGGCACTGCATATCTATTTGCTTGCCGCCAAACTGTCTCTGACTGTGGCTCAACACCACCGACCGCACAAAATATAGCGCATGCCCCATCAAGCACTCGCAACGAACGCTCAACCTCGATTGTAAAATCCACATGCCCAGGTGTATCAATAATATTAATACGGTGCTTAGAAAACTGCTTTTCCATTCCAGACCAAAAGCAGGTTGTAGCAGCAGAAGTAATAGTTATGCCTCTTTCCTGCTCCTGCTCCATCCAATCCATTGTTGCCGCACCATCATGAACCTCGCCCATCTTATGAGATACACCGGTATAAAACAAAATCCTTTCTGTTGTGGTTGTCTTACCCGCATCTATATGCGCCATAATCCCTATATTTCTATAGTGATCAACTGGTGTTTCTCGAACCACAACAATATTCCTTTTACAGCGTAATAATTACCAACGATAATGTGAGAACGCTTTATTTGCATCTGCCATTTTATGAACATCTTCACGCTTTTTATTAGCGGCACCACGACCTTCAAAAGCATCTAACAACTCACCCGCCAATTTAGCAGACATTGTTCTTTCGTTTCTTTTTCTAGCCGCATCTATCAACCATCGCATTGCCAGCGCAACACGTCTAGCAGGACGAACTTCAACAGGGACCTGATAGGTTGCCCCACCAACACGTCGAGATTTAACTTCGACTCGAGGCTGAACATTTTCCAATGCTTTCGACAGCACTTCTAAGGGCTCTTCATGCCCTTTAGTTCCAATAACATCCAAAGCACTATAAACAATACCTTCAGCTACTGACTTCTTACCACTTAACATAAGTAAATTCATAAACTTAGTTAGCATTTCGCTACCAAACCTTGGATCAGGAATTACACTTCGTTTTATCGCCGCTCTTCTTCTAGACATCTTTTAAACTCCTCTTTTATGACTTAGGCTTCTTAGTACCGTATTTGGAACGGCCAGCTTTTCTACCGTCAACACCCGAAGTATCTAGACTTCCGCGAACTACGTGATAACGAACACCAGGTAAATCTTTAACTCTACCCCCTCTTATCAAGACCACGGAATGTTCTTGCAGGTTATGACCTTCACCACCAATATAACTACTTACTTCGTAACCGCTCGTCAATCTTACCCTTGCAACCTTCCGCATTGCAGAGTTAGGTTTTTTAGGTGTAGTTGTATATACACGAGTACAAACACCACGCCTTTGAGGACAAGCCTTCAACGCAGGCACTTTACTTTTCTCTACTTTTTTAGCACGAGGCTTACGAACCAACTGGTTGATCGTTGCCATATCAATTTACTCCGATATACATATATTAATTGTCAGCCAATAAAAAACCGCCATACATAAATGCATAGCGATTGTTAGCATTCATTTATTTCTGACCAAGCTATTAGCTCATGTGAGCCGTGTATCTTAACGTCTAAATACTAGCCAGGTCAAGTTTTTTTTCTATGTGGTTTCATCTGTGTTTAATGCTTGCTTTAACGCCTCTTCAACATCATCCACATCAACCGCTACTGCTTCACTTACTGGTTTTGCTGAGACCTTACTTAATTGCTTTTTCTTTCTCTGCTCATGGTATGCCAAACCTGTACCTGCTGGAATCAATCTACCCACAATTACATTTTCTTTTAGACCATTTAAGCCATCGCTTATTCCCCTTACAGCCGCATCAGTAAGCACTCTGGTTGTTTCCTGAAACGAAGCTGCCGAAATAAATGACTCTGTTGCAAGAGAAGCCTTGGTAATACCTAACAATACAGGTTCAAAACTAGCTGGAATTTTTCCTTCTTTTTCCATTTGATCATTTACTTCATTAAGATAACTTCTTTCAACCTGCTCACCTTTCACAAAGTCAGTTTCACCTGAGGCAGTAATATCAACTTTTCTTAACATTTGCCTAATAATGGCTTCAATGTGCTTATCGTTAATACCAACACCTTGTAAGCGGTAAACGTCTTGAATTTCTTTTACCAGGTAGTCAGCAAGCTCCTCCACACCTCTTAATCGAAGAATATCATGTGGAGTTAATTCACCCTCAGCAATGGTCTCACCTTTTTCAACAAACTCTCCCTCAAACACAGTAATATGACGCCATTTTGGGATTAGTGTTTCATATTGCTCACCTTCACTACTGGTAATGACAACGCGCTGCTTTCCTTTTGTTTCCTTACCAAAAGAAATCATCCCTGTCGCTTCAGCCAATATAGCAGGATCTTTAGTTTTACGTGCTTCAAACAAATCCGCTACACGCGGCAGTCCCCCCGTAATATCTCTGGTTTTACTGGATTCTTGAGGAATTCTGGCTAAAACATCACCCACTTTCACCTCACTACCATCTTTTATTCCAGCAATCGCACCTGTAGGCAAGAAATATTGAGCAGGAATATCTGTACCCGGTAAATTAACTGGGTCTCCCTGTTCATCCACCAACTTAACCATTGGTCTCAACTCTTTACCTGCAGCACTTCTCTGCTTAGGGTCAGTAACAACGCGAGAAGTTAAACCCGTAACTTCATCTGATTGTTCTTGAACGGTAACACCGTCAACAAAATCTATAAGTTGAATCGAACCATTCACTTCTGTGACAACAGGGTGCGTATGAGGATCCCAAGTAACAATAATGTCACCCGTATCGACAGAACTGCCATCATCAACAGTTAATACAGATCCATAGGGTATTTTATAACGCTCACGCTCACGACCATATGAATCAACCACGCCAACCTCACCAGAACGTGAAACGGCAACCAAGTTAGAATCTTTATTCTTAACCGTCTTGAGATTATTTAACCTAATTGTACCTGCCGACTTTACCTGAACATTACTTATTGCCGCAGCTCTAGATGCTGCTCCTCCAATATGAAAGGTACGCATCGTAAGCTGCGTCCCTGGCTCACCAATTGACTGAGCAGCAACAACACCAACTGCCTCACCAAGATTAACCATATGCCCACGCCCTAAATCACGGCCATAACATTTTGCACAGATACCCTGGCGAGCATCACAAGTAATGATCGACCTCACTAATAAACTATCAATATTATTTTCTTCAAGCACTGAAACCATAGACTCATCAATCATTGTTCCACTAGGAATCAACACTTCGTCATCTGCCTGCCTCAATACATCGTTTACAACAACTCGACCCAAGACCCGATGAGATAGAGGCTCTACAACATCTCCACCCTCAATAATGGGCACCATGATCAAACCATTTGTTGTTCCACAGTCCTCTTTCAAAACCACTAAATCCTGTGCTACATCAACTAATCTACGCGTTAAATAACCAGAGTTAGCGGTTTTAAGAGCTGTATCCGCAAGACCTTTTCGAGCACCATGAGTAGAAATAAAGTATTGTAAAACATCTAAGCCCTCACGAAAGTTCGCTGTAATAGGCGTTTCGATAATTGAACCATCTGGTTTTGCCATTAGGCCACGCATACCTGCTAGCTGACGAATCTGAGCCGCTGAACCCCTGGCACCTGACTCAGCCATCATAAAGACTGAATTAAAGGATTTCTGCATAACATGCTCACCCGCTGCATTGATAGCTTCCTCCTCACCCAACCCATCCATCATCGCTTTAGCAACTTGCTCATTAGCATGAGACCAAATATCAACCACTTTATTATAGCGCTCACCATCCGTTACCAAACCTGATGCATACTGCCCCTGAATTTCTTTTACTTCGGCTTCAGCCGCCTCTAAAATACTGCTTTTCTTTTCTGGTATCACCATATCTTCAATACCAACAGATACACCCGATCTAGTCGCATATTTAAAGCCCAGATACATAATCTGATCAGCTAACATCACCGTATCTTTGTTTCCCAGGTGACGATAACTATAGTTAATTAATCCTGATATATTCTTTTTGGTCATATCAACATTAACTATATCAAAAGGCATTCCTTCGGGCACTATTGCCCAGATTAATGCCCTACCAACTGTTGTATCATATCGACTAACCTTTACAGATTTTTCTCCATCATCGCCTATAATCGTTTCTTTAACACGAAGTGTGATTTTTGTTTGTAATTCGACAGCTTTGCTATCCAGTGCTTTATTAACTTCATCTAAATCCACAAAGATGCTTCCCTCACCTTTTGCATTGATTTTTTCACGCGTAATAAAATATAAACCAATAACCACATCCTGCGATGGATTTATTACTGGCTCACCATTTGCTGGCGATAAAATATTATTTGTTGCCATCATCAAGATTCTAGCTTCAAGCTGTGCCTCGATGGATAACGGTACATGAACGGCCATTTGATCACCGTCAAAGTCAGCATTAAAAGCACTACAAACTAAGGGGTGTAATTGAATGGCTTTACCTTCAATTAAAGTAGGCTCAAACGCTTGAATACCTAGTCTATGCAAGGTAGGTGCACGGTTAAGCATAATAGGATGTTCACGAATAACCTCTTCAAGAATATCCCAAACTTCTGCACCCTCTCTTTCAACCATCTTCTTTGCTGCTTTAATGGTTGTTGCTAAACCTCTAAATTGTAATTTACTAAAAATAAAGGGCTTAAATAACTCCAATGCCATTTTTTTAGGTAATCCGCACTGATGTAACTTTAATGTAGGACCAACAACAATAACAGAACGTCCAGAATAGTCTACTCGCTTGCCTAATAGATTCTGTCTAAAACGCCCTTGCTTACCTTTAATCATATCCGCTAATGATTTCAGCGGCCTTCTATTAGTCCCTGTAATTGCTCTACCACGACGTCCATTATCCAGCAATGCATCCACAGACTCTTGCAGCATACGCTTTTCATTTCGTACTATAATGTCAGGCGCACTTAAATCCAGCAACCTTCTTAGACGATTATTTCTGTTAATGACACGTCGATATAAGTCATTTAAATCCGAAGTTGCAAACCGTCCACCATCTAGCGGCACTAAAGGTCGAAGTTCAGGGGGTAAAACCGGTAAAACTGTCATAATCATCCATTCTGGACGATTATTTGATTCAAGCAAAGACTCAATCACCTTAAGACGTTTTGAATACTTCTTAATTTTTGTTTCTGAATTTGTTGCGTTAATTTCTTCACGAAGAATATTAACTTCTTCTTTTAAGTCAATGGACTTTAAAAGGTCAAATACAGCTTCGGCTCCCATTTTTGCTTCAAATTCATCACCATGCTCTTCAACAGCATCCAAGAACTCATCATCAGTCAGTAACTGGCCACGCTCCAAAGGAGTCATACCAGGGTCTAGGACTACAAAAGACTCAAAATAAAGGACCCTTTCTATGCCTCGCAATGTCATATCTAATAACAATGCAATTCTTGATGGCAAAGATTTTAAAAACCAAATATGTGCAACAGGGCTTGCTAGATCAATATGCCCCATTCTTTCGCGCCTAACTTTTGAAATAGTGACTTCAACACCACATTTTTCACAAATTACACCACGATGCTTTAATCTTTTATATTTTCCACACAAACACTCATAATCACTGACTGGACCAAAAATCTTTGCACAAAACAAACCATCACGCTCAGGCTTAAAAGTACGGTAATTAATGGTTTCTGGTTTTTTTACTTCCCCATACGACCATGAACGAATCATATTGGGTGAAGATAAACCAATACGTATACCATCAAAGTCATCTGCTCGACCTTGACGCTTAAGGAAATTCATTAAATCTTTCAAGAGCTTGTCCTCTTTATTTTACCTGGCTTCCACAGAATATTAGCAACTACACCCTGTGTAAAATTAATCAATTATTTATAGTTATTTTATATAAGCAACTTATATTAGCTACAAGTTGCTTATAAATAATTCATATAACTGTAAGTTAAATAATCGCTGAAATACTGTCCTGCTATTTAAGTCCTTACTCCAACTCAATATTTACAGCCAATGACCGTATCTCTTTAATCAATACATTAAACGACTCAGGCATTCCTGGGTCCATCGTATGATTACCATCAACAATATTTTTATACATTTTAGTTCGGCCGTTTACGTCATCTGATTTTACTGTCAACATCTCTTGTAATGTATAAGCCGCACCATACGCTTCAAGTGCCCACACCTCCATTTCTCCAAAACGCTGACCACCAAACTGAGCTTTACCACCCAATGGCTGTTGCGTAACTAAGCTGTATGGACCCGTTGACCTTGCATGCATTTTGTCATCAACCAAATGATTTAACTTCAACATATACATGTAACCTACTGTTACTTTTCGTTCAAATGCTTCACCTGTTAGACCATCATATAAAGTAGTCTGCCCACTTTCTGGTAAATCAGCCAATCGCAACATAGCTTTGATTTCTACCTCAGATGCCCCATCAAATACTGGAGTTGCCATTGGTACTCCACGAACCAGATTCCCAGCCATCTCCATAATTTCAAGATCTGAAAGCAAATCAAGGTCTTCTTTTTTGCCGCTGTGATTATAAATTTTATCCAGAAACCCTCTAATCTCAACAATCTTTGCTTGAGCTTCTAGCATTTTCCCAATTTTTACACCTAAACCACTCGCAGCCCACCCAAGGTGAGTCTCTAATATCTGCCCCACATTCATCCTTGAAGGTACACCTAAAGGATTTAACAAAATATCTATGGGGTTACCGTCTTCTGTATATGGCATATCTTCAACCGGAACAATTTGAGAGATAACCCCTTTATTTCCATGTCGACCCGCCATTTTATCACCCGGCTGAATACGTTTTTTAACCGCCAAATATACTTTTACCATTTTAAGAACGCCAGGTGCCAAATCATCACCCATGGTGATTTTGTTTCGTTTAGACTCAAACCTTTGGTCAAATTCTTTACGTTGTAGCTCAATTTGAGACGCTACAGACTCTAGCTGGACATTAATATCCTCTTCTTGAACTTTTATTTTTAACCAGTCTGACTTAGTCATGCCATTAAGAATATCTTGAGTTAACTCAGTTCCTTTCTTAATATCAGCAACACCAATTTCAGTTTTTTGGTTTATTAACATTGCAGCAATACGATCAAAGATATCTTGCTCAATAATTTTAAGCTGATCATCCAAATCCTTTTTATAGCGCTTAATTTCAGCCTCTTCTATTTCTAGGGCGCGCTGATCTTTTGCTACGCCATCACGAGTAAAAACCTGCACATCAATAACTGTTGCACGAATACTGCCGGGCACTCTTAAAGAAGTATCCTTAACATCTGCAGCTTTCTCCCCAAAAATCGCACGTAAAAGCTTTTCCTCTGGTGTTAGCTGGGTTTCACCTTTTGGTGTCACCTTACCCACCAAAATATCTCCACCCTTAACCTCAGCACCGACATAAACAATACCAGACTCATCTAATTTAGAGAGAGCCTCTTCACTGACATTAGGAATATCTGCTGTTATCTCTTCTGGACTATGCTTGGTTTCACGAGCAACACATGTTTTCTCTTCAATGTGAATCGTGGTAAAACGATCCTCTTTAACAACACGCTCAGAAACTAAAATAGAATCTTCAAAGTTGTAACCATTCCAAGGCATAAAAGCAATTCGCATATTTTGACCTAAGGCCAACTCACCAATATCGGTTGATGGGCCATCTGCTAAAATGTCACCAGAATTAACTGTGTCTCCAGGCATAACCAATGGTTTCTGGTTAATACATGTATTCTGATTTGAACGTGTATATTTTATCAGGTTATAAATATCAACACTTGGCACACCTTCAACTGTTTCGCTATCAGCTACTTTAATAACTATACGAGCAGCATCAACCGTTTCAACAATACCACCACGCTTAGCAACAACAGAAACCCCTGAATCCTTAGCAATTACACGCTCCATCCCTGTTCCAACTAATGGCTTCTCAGCTCTCAATGTTGGGACAGCCTGACGCTGCATGTTTGAACCCATCAAGGCCCTGTTCGCATCATCATGCTCTAAAAATGGAATAATAGAAGCCGCAACCGATACAATTTGCTTAGATGATACATCCATATATTGCACAGATTCCGATGAAGCCAAGGTAAACTCATCTTTGTAGCGAGCAGGGACCAGCCCTTCCTTCAAGTGTCCTTCTTCATTAACAGGCACACTTGATTGCGCAATAACAAAATCACCTTCTTCAATAGCCGACAAGTAATCAACTTGATCCGTTACCTTTCCATTTTCAATTTTTCTATAAGGTGTCTCTAAAAAACCGTATGAATTAGTACGAGAATAAACGGATAAAGAGTTAATAAGTCCAATATTTGGGCCCTCAGGCGTTTCAATGGGGCATACACGACCATAATGTGTTGTATGCACATCTCGCACCTCAAATCCAGCTCGCTCTCTGGCAAGACCACCTGGACCTAAAGCTGAAACACGTCGTTTATGTGTCACTTGAGATAATGGATTATTTTGATCCATAAATTGTGACAACTGACTTGAACCAAAAAATTCTTTCACTGCGGCAGATACGGGCTTAGCATTGATAATTTCTTGTGGCATATAACCTTCAGAATCAGCAAGTGTCAATCTTTCTCTTACTGCGCGCTCGACACGAACCAAGCCAACTCTAAATTGATTTTCAATCATCTCTCCAACAGAACGCACACGTCTATTACCCAAGTGATCAATATCATCAACACCACCTATTCCATTACGAATAGCAATAAGTTCTTTTAATACATCAACAATATCATCATTACTTAAAGTACCCTCGCCCTCAGTCTCTTCCCTTCCAAGTCTACGGTTAAATTTCATTCTACCCACAGCAGACAGGTCATATCGGTCTGTAGTAAAGAACAAATTTGCAAATAAATTTTCAGCTGAATCTTTTGTTGGTGGCTCACCAGGACGCATCATTCGGTATATTTCAACCAATGCTTCCAGTCTGTTGGTAGAGGCATCCAATCTCATTGCATTTGAGATATAAGGACCTCTATCTAAATCATTGACGTATAACACATCAATATCACTTATACCTGCATCTAATAATACTTGTACAAGTTCTTCAGTTAACTCATCATTTACATTTGCAATTAATTCACCTGTCGATTCATCAACAATATTATGACTCAGTATCTTGCCGTACAACCACTCCTTAGGTACAACAATTTCATTAACATTTGCCTTGACCATCTGCCTAACATGCTTTGCAGTGACTCGACGACCTTCTTCAACAATCACTTCACCATCAAATTTAATGTCAAATGCTGCCATCTCTCCACGCAATCTCTCAGGAATAACATGAAATTTAATAACATCAGGACTTAAGGTGAATTTATTGGTATCGAAGAATATTTTAATCATTTCTTCGTTGTCATACCCCAATGCACGCAATAGAATTGTTGCAGGTATTTTACGCCTTCTATCAATTCTGACAAAAACAGCGTCTTTATGGTCAAACTCAAAATCTAACCAAGAGCCACGGTAAGGTATTACCCTAGCATTAAATAATAATTTTCCAGATGAATGTGTTTTACCTTTATCGTGATCAAAGAAAACACCTGGAGACCTATGTAACTGAGATACGATAACACGCTCAGTACCATTAATTACAAAAGTACCATTTTCAGTCATTAATGGAAGCTCACCCATGTAAACTTCTTGCTCACGAATGTCTTTAACAACTTTAGCTTTTATCGGAGCATCTTTATCATAAATAACCAAGCGGACAAGCACTCTTAATGGCGCAGCATAAGTTGCACCACGTTGCTGACATTCCCTGACATCAAAAGTAGGCTCACCTAATCTATATCTCACATATTCAAGTACAGCATAGCCAGAGTGACTTACTATAGGAAACACACTAGTAAATGCACCATGCAAACCACGCTCCAACCTCTTTTTAGGTTGTATGCCGTCTTGTAAAAAACCAGCATATGAGTTTATCTGAGTTGCTAATAAATAGGGTACCTCAAGTACCTCATCAGCTTTCCCAAAATTATTACGAATACGTTTTTTTTCGGTAAAAGAATAGGCCATATTTTCCATACCTTTCATCAAGGATTGTTTAACTTTACGACCAAAACCAGCTCTGCCTGAGTGGTTTAGGTAAGACTTTCTGCAAACAGTAAAAGGCCGATGACAATAATGCCATCAGCCCTACTTTTGCAAAACTTTAATAATTGAAATACTCTCCAACAATCAAAGCCTTTTATCAATCAAAATTATTTGATCTCAGCAGAAGCACCTGCTTCTTCAAGTGTTTTAACTACTTCTTCAGCATCAGCTTTACTTACACCTTCTTTAATCGCTGTTGGCGCACCTTCTACAGCACCCTTAGCCTCTTTAAGACCTAAGCCTGTAATAGCACGAACTGCTTTAATTACTGCAACTTTTTTATCTCCAAAAGAAGTTAACATAACATCAAATTCAGTTTGTTCAGCGCCACCATCTGCTTCGCCGCCTGCTGCTGGAGCTGCTGCTGCAACAGCAGCTGTAACACCAAATTTTTCTTCCATCGCAGAAATTAAGTCAACGATTTCCATAACCGTCATGTTTGATACTGCTTCTAAAATATCTTCTTGTGAGATAGCCATTGTATGATATTCCTATAAATAATAGATTTTAAACTGGTTAGTAAGCTTATGCAGCTTCCGCTTCTTGCTTCTGGTCTCTGAGAGCAGCCAAAATACGCGCTAATTTGCCTACTGGTGCTTTCATTACAGCCATGATTAAGCTAATACCCTCGTCGCGAGTCGGCATACTTGCCAAACGAGCTAACTCAGATATATCAAGTGATTGACCATCAAAGCCAATTACTTTAGGAACCAATTTATTATTGGTTTTTGCAAAATCATTGATTAATCGCGCTGCTGCGCCAGGTGCTTCCATTGAAAAAGCAAGAATTAAAGGACCTTTCAACCCTTCTTGCATACATTCAAATTCAGTTCCTGCAACTGCCCGTTTTGCTAACGAGTTTTTAACTACTCGCAAATAAACGTTACTTTCTCGCGCAGTTTTACGCATCTCTGTCAATTCAGAAACAGTTAAACCACGATATTCAGCAGCTACTACAGATAATGCTTTAGCAGCATACTGAGCAACTTCATCAACAACTACCTTTTTGCTATCTAGGTTTAATGCCACAGATTACCTCCGGTAATTTATCCAGACCCTAGCCTGAATTTAATTAAACGCATCTCTTCAGATGCACCTTACGGTTCCTCACCAATTCCTGGTAAAGCTCCCCGCCTACGCTGGCCTATTAATATAGATTACGTTTTTCAACACCAACGGTCTTTGACGGTTGCTAGATTACCAGCAACCCAAAGTTCTTTTTATACATCAAGACTACTTTGATCGATCGTTAAACCAGGACCCATCGTAGAAGAAATTGAAATTTTCTTTAAATAAATACCTTTTGCAGCAGAGGGTTTTGCTTTCTTCAAATCAGCAATTAGAAATTCCAGGTTTTCTTTTATCGAGGTATCATCAAATGAAACTTTTCCGATTGAACAATGAATAATTCCACCTTTTTCCGTACGGTACCGAACTTGTCCAGACTTTGCATTTTTAACTGCAGTTGCAACATCTGGTGTTACAGTACCGACTTTAGGGTTTGGCATTAGACCACGAGGTCCTAAAATCTGACCTAATTGTCCAACAACACGCATTGCATCAGGAGAAGCAATAACCACGTCAAAATCCATTTCACCTTTTTTTACTTGAGCTGCCAAATCATCCATACCAACAACATCAGCACCGGCTTCTTTTGCTGCATCAGCATTTGGTCCCTGAGTAAATACTGCAACTCGAACTGTTTTACCTGTTCCATGAGGAAGGACTGACGCGCCACGTACATTTTGATCTGATTTTCTTGGGTCTATACCCAAAATAACATTCACATCAACTGACTCATCAAATTTAGAGTTAGCAAATTCTTTTAGTAAAGCTACACTCTCAGTAATTGTATACTGTGTAACCTTATCAACTTTAGCTGCAATTAACTTTGCTTTTTTAGATAACTTAGCCATTTATAGCCCCTCCACATTTAGGCCCATGCTACGCGCACTACCTGCTATAATTCTAATAGCCGCATCCATATCAGCAGCATTAAGATCTTGCATTTTTGTTGTTGCAATTTCTTCGAGTTGGGCTTTTGTTACCGTACCGACTTTTGCAGTATTTGGAGTCCCACTACCTTTTTGAATACCAGCAGCCTTCATTAACAAAACAGCTGCAGGCGGTGTTTTTGTGATAAAAGTAAAGCTTCTATCTGCATAAACGGTAATTACAACAGGAATAGGAAGGCCTTTTTCAACATCAGAGGTTTTTGCATTAAATGCCTTACAAAACTCCATAATATTCACACCATGTTGACCCAATGCAGGACCGACTGGTGGACTAGGATTCGCTTCACCTGCTTTTACTTGCAGCTTTATATACGCTTGTATTTTTTTTGCCATTTTACTCTCCAATATGGGTTCAATCGCTTTTCAGCTCCCCAAGATACAAAAATCCCTACTCTTAAAAAGAGCAGAGATTTGTTTTAAATCTTTATTTAAAGTTTTTCTACTTGCCCAAACTCTAATTCTACAGGTGTTGAACGCCCAAAAATAAGAACAGAAACTTTTAACCTGTTTTTGTCATAATTTACTTCTTCGATATTACCGTTAAAATCCTTAAACGGCCCATCTGTTACTCGAAGCATTTCGCCGACTTCAAATAGAACTTTCGGCCTTGGTTTATTAACACCTTCTTCGACTCTATTCAAAATCGCATCAGCTTCTTTATCCGAAATTGGCGCAGGCTTATCTGAAGTTCCACCAATAAAACCCAAAACTCTTGGTATATCTTTAACCAAATGCCATGTTTCATCAGTCAATTCCATTTGAATCAAGACATAACCAGGGTAAAATTTTCTTTCACTTTTACGTTGCTGTCCCATTCGCATCTCAACAACTTCTTCAGTTGGCACCAAGATCTTTCCAAAATGTTCTTGCATCCCTTCAAGCTCAATCTTCTCTTCAATCGCCAGCTTTACTTTTTTCTCAAAATTTGAATACGCATGTACCACATACCATCTAAGAGCCATTAATCAGCTCCCTTGACCAGTTAATGCTTTAATTCCCACTAGTAATCCCCAGTCTAATAACCATAAAATCAAACCAACAATAAAAACCATACCAAAAACTAAAAGAGTTGTTCTCATGGTTTCTTCTCTGGTAGGCCAAACCACTTTTCTGACCTCTTGCTTTGCTTCTAAGGCAAAATCCCAAACATTGTGCCCTGCTGCAGTAGTAAACGCCACTCCGACTGCAGTTAATATAATTGCAACCAAAACAAGGACTCTATATAAAAGAGTAAACCCTGGTACATCAGAGAAATAATAAAAACCTGCCACTCCTGCCACTACAAGAATAAGTGACAAACCATGCTTTACAACATCGAATGCTTTCGATGTTTCTTCTGCCTGTGCATTCATTTGAAAAATTGGAAATAAAATTATTAAGTAGTTTTCTGAATGGCAGGCCAGGAGGGACTCGAACCCACAACCTGCGGTTTTGGAGACC
>CAYYNM010000054.1:0-16469 GCA_964472945.1 uncultured Methylomarinum sp.
ATAACATGGCATAGAATCTCATTATATCAAAAAACTACAAGTTCGACCCACTACCGAAATCTTTTTCTGTAAAGTATTAAAAACCAGCCTAAAGAAGCAAACCAGCATATTGCTAATGAAAAAATATCATGGCTTAAAAAATGTGCACCGCGCATCTGTTGAGCAACACCGTATACTATCCCCAGTAATAAACCAAAGTAAAGTCCATGTTTTTTATAAGTTGGTTTTACAATGAGTAGAAAAAAATAAAGGCTAATAAAAGTATACCCACCACCAGCATGGCCTGCAGGAAAACAGTGACCTATTTTAGAATGGCTAGGTACATTATCCAACAACCGAATGTAAGGTAGCTTTCCACCAAAGATTTGTAGGTCCCAGGGGCAGTAGAGATGAGTATGGCTTTTTAAAATAGCAATAATAATCGGCCCTGTGATAGCAGCAAAAAACAAATACATTAAGGGGGTACGGTAATGATTTAGCGGTGATTTTTTAGGTATTGAAGCTAACAAGAAAAGCAAAACAACGACCCCCATAATCTTTGAAAAAGCCTGGCCTCCTTTATGAAGAACGGTCTGTATTAACCAATTATCTTTATAAGGCCATTGCTGAAGTGTTGAGTTATAAAATTGTTCACTGATATGAAAATCTAAAGGGGTGAATTCTAGAACAATCAAGGCTAAGAAAAATAGTGTAAATGGAATAATAAAATGTATTTTTATAAAATATTTAAAATTAAGCTGAATGGGGTCGTGCACAAATGTATCCTTTTAGTAATTTTATAAGTTGGTTTTGTATTGAGACAATAAAATATTTCTTAGCTATAGACTTATCACAGGTTGAATATTGTAGGGCGGACTTTAGTCCGCAATCACTGTCAGTAAGTTGCTTCTGGCGGACTGAAGTCCGCCCTACAACGCTTGCTTTTTATTTTTTTGAATATTCTTACTGAATTTGATTTGCAATATTCCATTTTATGGGTTGTTATTATCTATTTTATTTGGGGTTCAGGTCCAGAAAATTTTACAGCATTTGCTCAGTTTAGTTTATAATTGCCTATGGATTCTGGTTATTATGCTTTTTTTAGAAATAAACATTGCTGGTTTGGGACTTTATGCAAATGTGGATTAGCACTCATTGTCAGGCAATCTGAAAGGCAACACTACCTTACTTAACTAGTAGCAAATATCCCACCTACTTAGCTTGTTATTTTGCCAGTAACCATACCGAGAAAAAATTCCATATTAATTTTGTGCTTTTTTAGACAGAATAAACATACTTTTTTAACCCTTTATAGGGTATCAAAAATGATTCTTTTTTTAGCCTACTGTGCTGTTATCTTTAGTTTTTTGTCAGGATTTCTAGCATTATTGATGCGTCAACGAAACACTTTTTTAGCTCTTTTCATCTATGGTTTGGAAAAAATACCCAAGCTACCTCAAAGTTATTTACAAATAATTAATACCTGTCTATCTGAAAAATATTACCCTCTATATTTACAGCGTTTAGTTTTTTTTCTATTAGGTCTTTCTGGTCTTTTTGCGGTATTCGCAGGATTAAGTATTTTAATCAGTCAAGGTGTTGAAACCGACCAACTGAGTTTAGGTTTACCTTGGCTACCCTGGCATGTGCGTTTTGATAGTTTGTCTGGGTTATTTTATTTAATTATTGGAATTGCTGTTATTGCAACCAGTCTGTATGGTCCAGGTTATGTGAAAGGCTATGATGAACAGCAACATCCCTTCGCTGTATTAGGTTTGTTTACTGGGATTTTTATTGCTGGTATGTTGATGGTATTGTTGGCTGATGATGCTTTCTTTTTTATGATTGCCTGGGAATTGATGTCTGTGAGCAGTTATTTTCTGGTTGCATTTCAGCATGAACAGTCTGCAAATCGTCGTGCCGCTTTTTTATATTTAATTATGGCGCAAGTGGGGGCCATGTTTATTATCCTGGGCTTTGGAGTATTAACAAGTTACGCAGACGACTACAGCTTTACTTTTGATGCCTTACGTCATGCAGAATTGTCGGTAAATTGGGCAACTATTGCCTTTGTTTTAGCATTATTAGGTTTTGGCATGAAAGCTGGGCTGGTACCTATTCATGTCTGGTTACCAGAAGCTCATCCGGTTGCACCATCACATATTTCAGCTTTAATGAGCGGCGTTATGCTTAAAGTGGCTTTATATGGAATGATTCGTTTTTGTTTTGATTTGCTCGGTGATGTCCAAACACAATGGGGCGTTGGGTTAATTATTATTGGTGCAATTTCTGCTTTAGGGGGTATTTTTTATGCACTGATGCAAGCTAATCTAAAACGACTGTTAGCTTATAGTTCTGTGGAAAATATGGGTATTATTTTTATGGTATTAGGGTTATCCATTATTTTTCAAGCTCAAGGGCATCCTGAGATAGCTGCACTGGGATTTATTGCCGCTTTATTTCATGCTTTTAATCATTCTTTATTTAAAAGCTTATTGTTTTTGGGGGCAGGGGTGATTCAACACCAAGTGCATGAATTAAATATTGGCTTGATGGGGGGGTTAATTAAGCGAATGCCACATACCAGCAAGTTCATGTTAGTGGCTTGTATGAGTATTTCTTCTTTACCTCTTTTCAATGGTTTTGTCTCCGAATGGCTAGCCTTTCAAACGGCTTTACAAGTCGACGTGCTTGAAGATGGTGTGTTGCGTAGTTTAATTCCTGTTGCAGCAGCTGCGCTTGCATTAACAGCTGCTTTGGCTGCTGCCTGTTTTGTTAAAGTTTATGGCATTGTATTTCTTGGGCAAGCACGCTCTCGAAACAGTGAAAAGGCGCAAGAAATTAATGATAAAGGCATGTTGGCGGGATTAAGTTTATTAGCTGGGCTATGTTTTTTATTCGGGGTTTTCCCTGCCATTATTATTCAGTTTCTTAATCAAGTAGCGAGTCAAATTTTAGCACAAAGTTCAGCGAATACAATTGATATTGATTGGCTTTGGTTAACACCTGTTTCAGCAGAACATGCTTCGTATGCGGCACCTTTAGTATTAATGGGAGTATTAATTGCTGGTGCTATTTGCTATCGATATTTACGCAGGGACCCTGCCATGGCATTACGTAAGTCAGATACCTGGGATTGTGGATATGGTGGTTTAACACCTAGAATGCAGTACGATTGTATTTCTTTTAGTATGCCCCTTAGGCGTATTTTTAGCAAGGTCTGGCAGATAGAAGAAACTATTGATAAGCAACAGCAAGGCGCACACTCTCAACAGGTTACAGATATACAATATCAATTGAGCATTCAAGATCATAGTTGGGCAAAAATCTATACCCCTATTGAAAAGATGGTTAATCGCTTGGCTCGCTTGGTTGGGCGTATTCAGACTGGAAATATAAGGGTCTATTTAGCCTATTCTTTCGCCACTTTAATTATATTATTATGGATGGTTAGTTAATGAACTGGTTATTAGCACTGATACAAACATTACTTTTTGTTTCATTAGCGCCCTTATTGGCTGGCTGGATAAAATTTTGTAAATGTTATTTACAAAATCGGAAAGCCCCTTCTTTATTTCAACCTTATCGTGATTTGTGGAAATTAACCCATAAACAACCCGTTGTTTCTGAACAGGCATCCTGGTTATTTATTATTGCACCCTATATTATTTTTTCAGCGATGGTATTGGCTGCCAGTGTCGTACCTTTGATAGCTGTTAACCTTCCTACGGCAGCTAGTGCAGATATTATAGTCTTGGTTGGTTTTTTTGCTTTTGCTCGTTTTTTTCTAACCCTAGCAGGGTTGGATGTTGGTACAGCCTTTGGTGGTATGGGGGCTTCTCGGGAAATGACGATTTCATCCTTAGCAGAACCGGCTATGTTAATGGCTATTTTTACTTTAACGATGACAGCTTCCAGTACTAATCTATCGTTTGCAATTGGCTATGTATTAGAGCATGGCACGGTACTTCGCCCTTCTTTTATATTTGCTTTATTTGCCATGATATTGGTAGCAATCGCTGAAACTGGTCGTATTCCTGTGGATAACCCAGCTACTCACTTGGAACTGACCATGATTCACGAAGCGATGATTTTAGAATACAGTGGTAGGCACTTGGCATTGATTGAATGGGCAAGTCAGTTAAAACTGATGTTATATGGGGTATTGATAGCCAATATTTTCTTTCCGTGGGGCATTGCAGAACAATTAAGCTTTTCGGCATTAGGCTATGGTTTATTAAATATTTTAGGTAAGTTGACAATATTGGCTTTGTTATTAGCGGTATCAGAAACATTATTTGCCAAAATGCGCTTATTTAGAGTGCAAGAGTATCTTAGTTTTGCCTATCTGTTGGCTTTATTGGGATTGTTAAGCCATATTATTTTGGAGTCATAACGCTTATGAATATAGAAAATTTAGATTTTTATACCCAAGCTGTACTTACTCTAGCAGCATTAATTGGATTAACTTCTTTTTTAATGCTAGGGCAGGGGCGATTGTTAAGGCTGGTCTTTGTCTTTGCCTTACAAGGTTTACTTTTAGCGATAGCAACCGCTTTGGCAGCCTATAGTCTTGATGAACATCATTTATATATTTCAGCCGTTATGACTTTAGCATTAAAAGTCTTTCTTATACCTTGGATGATTAGGCGGCAAATTTTCAAGATGAATATTCACCGCGATACAGAAGCCTTAAAAAATAAAACGGCGGTTATGTTAGGAGGAGCAAGCCTAGTGGTATTTAGTTATTATGTCTTACATCCTGTTTTGCATAATACTCCTGTGGTGATGTTAAATGCTCTGGCAACCAGTTTATCTGTGGTTTTATTAGGTATGTTACTGATGATTTCTCATCGTCAAGCTATCGCACATGTCGTCGGTTTTATGTCAATAGAAAATGGCTTGTTTTTTGCTGCGATTGTATCGACGAATGGAATGCCTATGGTCGTTGAGCTGGGTATTGCTTTTGATGTACTGGTTGCAGCCATTTTATTTGGTATCTTTTTTCTCCATATTCGTAGCAGTATTGATTCCTTGGATGTGGATATGCTAAACCGCTTAAATGAGGTAGATAAATGATAGCGGTCTATTTGTTATTACTACTGTCGGTAACAGGTATTTTTTATTTTGCTTTGCTAGGGCATAAACCACAAGTGGGTCGGATTAATACCTGGTTTAATACAGCCAGTTTTTTAATCACTGTTTGGCTAGCAATAAACATCTTTTTAAAAGGCAGTATTATTTCTGCTAATCAACTTTTTATTGTTGATTCATTTAATATTTATCTAATTGTATTAACTGCTTTTGTTGGATTGACAACCTCTATCTTCTCGGATGCTTACATGGCACATGAGAAGGAAATCGGCAGACTCACCGACAAACGTTTAAAAATATATTACGCCATGTATCAAGGCTTTATGTTTGCCATGTACCTGGTCTTGGTAAGTAATAATATGGGCATGATGTGGGTCGCTATGGAGGCGGCAACTTTAGCAACCGTGATGCTGGTCAGTTTATATCGCACTCCTGAGTCCATTGAGGCGGCATGGAAGTACTTTATCCTTTGCGGTGTGGGGATTGCACAAGCCATGTTTGGCACTATTTTATTGTATTACGCCGCGATACAAATTGGTGATGTAGAAAATGCCCTGTTATGGTCAGTATTGTATGAAAATGCTGAACAACTTAACCCTGAAATTATGGAAATAGCTTTTGTTTTTATGCTGGTGGGCTACGGTACAAAAATCGGTTTAGTCCCTTTGCATAATTGGTTACCTGATGCACATTCAGAAGGTCCTACACCCATGTCAGCCGTACTATCTGGATTGTTGTTAAATGACGCACTCTATGCAGTCGTTCGTAATAAAATGTTGGTGGATGGGGCAACTCAATCTCATATTGCCGGTTTTTTTATGATGGGTTTTGGCCTGTTATCATTTCTTGTTGCCGCTGTATTTTTAAATCGACAAAAAGATATTAAACGTTTATTTAGTTATTCCTCTATTGAGCATATGGGCATAATGACTTTTGCTTTTGGGCTCGGTACACCGCTATCTACATTTGCTGCTTTACTACATATGATGGTCCATTCATTGACTAAATCAGCCATTTTTGTGACCGTGGGTCATGCCTCACAAATTGCGGGCACTCAACAGATTGAGAAAATTAGAGGTCTGATAAAGACTCAGCCTACAGTGGGTTGGGGCTTGTTAATCGGTACCTTGGCGATTGCTGGATTCCCCCCTTTTGGGGTTTTTACCAGTGAATTTTTGGTTCTATTGGCAACCATGCAAAGTTATCCTTGGCTTACCCCTTTGCTATTATTGGGCATTGGTCTTGCGGGTGCAGGTTTGTTTAGAAATATTCAACCGATGGTTTATGGTAATCAACCTGAAGGGCAACTTCCTGTACAAGCTAATTTGTGGCCGGTGATGATCCATTTGGCGTTGGTGTTATGGTTAGGCTTGGCAATCCCTACATTTTTAGCGGACTGGTTTAGCCAGGCAACCGTATTAATTTCAGGGAGTGCGCCTTTATGAGTCAAAATAATTCAAATTGGAAAGAATCTTTTCTTACTCAGCTGAAAAAAGTGGATATGGACATTGAAGTATCCTCTATATCTTCAATGGCAATCTGGCAAATTTCAGCTGAATATTGGCGATTTGTAGCGGAACAAGGTGAGTTACTTTCTTTGCGTTGGGTTTCTGGCTGGGCTGAACAACAGTCCTCTCATTATATTGTAAATTCGATATTTGAAAAACAAGGCCTTTATCTGTTATTTCGTACCATGGTTACTGAGGAAAAACCAAGTATTCCTTCGCAAGCAACTGTTTATCCAGCTGCTAGCCGAAGTGAACGCCATACTCAGGATATGTTGGGTATTGTTTTTACTGGCCACCCTGATAGCCGCCCCTGGTTAAGGCATAAAGCCTGGGAAAAAAATCAGTATCCATTACGGTCAGACTTTCCTTTAATGGGGACACCTAATGATGTTACCGAAGCAGATATGGATTATCAATTTGTCAAAGCCAGAGGTGCTGGCGTATATGAAATACCAGTTGGCCCTGTTCATGCTGGAATTATTGAACCGGGTCATTTTCGTTTTCAGGCGGTTGGAGAAACGATTTTAAATTTAGAAGAACGGCTGGGATATGTTCATAAAGGTATTGAAAAATTAGCCGTAAATAAAACGCCTGAACAGTTAGTTAAACTGGCAGGCCGTGTTTCTGGTGATAGTACTGTGGCACACAGTTGGGCCGCCTGTCGAGCGATGGAACAGGCAGCAGGTGTCACTATTCCAAAAGATGCCGCATTGATAAGAGGTATTCTGCTTGAACGCGAGCGTATCGCTAATCATTTAGGTGATATTGGTGCTATTTGTAATGATGTGGGTTTTACCTTTGCACAAATGCAATTTAGTCGCCTACGTGAGTTGTGGTTGCGTACCAATGCGCAATGTTTTAAACATCGTTTATTAATGGATTGTATTGTACCAGGGGGAGTTAATCGCTCACCATCAGACTCAGACTCAGACTATCAGCTAATGTTATTGGAATTAAAAGGATTAAGAAAAGAATTGGATGAGATTTTACCGGCTATAGACCTAAATTCATCATTAGAAGATAGATTGTTTACTGCAGGGTATTTATCTGAAAACACAGCCGCTGCTTTTGGCACAATTGGTTACGTTGGTCGTGCCAGTGGGCAAGATTTTGATGTGCGTCGAGATGCACCTTACTCACCTTATGATCAACTGACTTTTAAAGTGGCGATTGAAAATCAAGGAGATGTTGCATCAAGACTCTGGGTGAGAGTTAAGGAAGTTTTTTCCTCTATTAAATTATTACAGCAAATGCTGGAACAAAGTCCTAAAGGGGAGCTCACTTCAATATGGCAAGTACCTGCTGAGAATAGTGAGGGTGTTGGTATTATTGAAGGCTGGAGAGGAGAAATTGTTACTTATATACGCTTTACTCAAAACAATCAAATCGCTCGTTTTTACCCAAGAGACCCCAGTGTTATCAATTGGCCTGCTTTAGAAAAAATTGTTTTGAACAATATTGTTCCCGATTTTCCTGTTTGTAATAAATCACTGAATGGATCTTACTCAGGCCATGACCTTTAGGATAGAAAAATGTTAAGACTTTTCGCTAAAACTTTAAAAACTGGTGTGGTGACTGAGCAGGTTAAAAAACCGAGTAATCAAGAATTAGAACAGCTGGGTATTGAGGTAAAACAGCATGTTGATAAAAATTTTTCGGGTAGTCTTGCTATCCGTGCCGTTGATGCAGGTTCTTGTAATGGCTGTGAACTGGAGATTCATGCATTGAATAACCCATTATATGATATTGAACGTTTTGGCATTCATTTTGTCGCATCACCACGGCATGCAGATGTATTACTGGTCACAGGTCCTGTATCACGGCATATGCAAACCGCTTTGTTACGAACTTATGCGGCAACACCCAATCCTAAATGGGTGATTGCAGTGGGTGACTGTGCTGTTTGTGGAGGCGAATTTGGTATATCGTATGCCAGTTGTGGTGCAGTTGAAAACGTTATTCCCGTAGACGTAACAATACGAGGCTGTCCTCCAGCACCAGAAAATTTGTTAAAAGCTTTGTTGGGGTTTATGAAATAAACCACATGATTAGCAATTATTTTTTTATATCGTAATAGGAGACTCTATCCATGTACCATCATTTTTTAAAATTTTCTTTTTTATTGTTGATAACTGTTTCTTTAACAGGTAATGCACAGACGTTAAATAAACAAGATGTGCCAGAGAAAATTTTTGATTACATTTATAAAAAACATCCGGAAGCAAAGGATATTTCAATAACAGAAAAAAAACATTTTAATCAACCTTTATATGAAGCGAACTTTACAGCAAAAAGTATTGATAAAAATGGCCAGAGCTATGAAGAAAAAATAACAGATCTTTTTAGAATTAATGGGCATTTTTATACTAATGCCTTAGTGGTAGACCATAACGCCTTCAATATTATGTCATCTGTAGCTGTAAACAGTTTAAAATCACATTACCCAAAGTATGAAATTTTAGCCATGAAAACAGTGATTAATCCAAATACGGTAGGTGAAGAATATGAAATAAATATGCTGTTATCAGGAAAAATATGGAATATATCCATTAATGACCAAGGAGAGATAATCACTGAAACAAGAAAATAAATGGTACTAATTTGTATGATTTAAATATTTAGCTGTGTTTTGTTTTGGTGACACATCTAATTCTCGGCATCAACATTATTTTGACGAATATTGTAGGACGGACTTTAGTCCGCTAAATACTGTTTAGGAATAGCGGACTAAAATTATAATATTGTCAGTTTAATTGCTTAAAAAAGTTTCCACCCCCTGATTGCCCCCAACTACAACCGACAAAATGTTATATGTTTTACTTGAAAGTTGCTTACTCCTTTTACTAAAAAATCAGAAAACATGCAAAACTCATTAAATAATAAAGTACCAGAAACCGGTTTAGCAGGATTAAAACAATACTGGAAACAAGATTTACAATCCGGCTTTTTTGTTTTCTTACTGGCTTTACCCTTATGTTTAGGTATTGCTATTGCATCAGGATTTCCCTCGTCAGCTGGTATCATTACGGCTGTTGTTGGTGGCATTCTAGTTTCACGGGTTAATGGTTCATATTTAACTGTTATGGGGCCGGCAGCGGGACTTATTGTCGTTATATTTGATGCTGTACAAGTGTTGGGTGAGGGTGATGCATTGGCTGGCTATCGGTATACCTTAGCTGCGATAGTGATTGCCAGTATTTTACAAATTTTGATGGGTTTTTATCGAGCTGGACAGTTAGGTGCATTATTTCCTGCCTCAGTAGTACATGGTATGTTGGCCGCTATTGGTATTATTATCATTGCTAAACAGGCTCATATTATGCTGGGTGTAAACACCCAATTTGACAGTATTTTTTCTGCTTTAGAAGGGATTCCTCATAGTCTTATGAACCCAACATCCAGTATTGGGTTTATTGGCTTGAGTGGACTACTTATTTTGTTCCTCTGGCCACGGCTAAAACACCCAGCATTAAAAAAGATACCCGCGCCCTTAGTTGTGTTAATTAGTGGCATGGGTTTGGGGCAATATTTTGGCCTGCAATATGAACATATCCACCTTTTTTTGCTGGACCAAGCCTATCTTGATAGCCATCAGCATTTGATTGCAGCTGAATTTCTAGTCGATATACCTGAACAACTTTCAGCTTTCTTTTATTTACCTGATTTTTCTAAAGCGATGACGGTAGAATTTTGGGGTGCTGTTATTGCTATTTGTCTGGTTGGCAGTCTTGAGTCTTTGTTAAGTGCAGTCGCAATTGATAAACTTGACCCCTATAAAAGGGGCTCTAATCTTGACCGTGATTTAATGGCAATCGGTGCCGGTAATCTATTGTGTGGACTTATAGGCGGCCTACCTATGATTGCTGAAATTGCCCGGAGCTCTGCCAATGTAGATAATGGCGCAAAAACAAGTTGGGCCAATTTCTTTCATGGTCTGGTTTTTTTCTTGTTTGTGCTGTTATTTCCTCGTTTTATCCATAGCATACCTCTGGCAACATTAGCGGCTTTATTAGTTTATACAGGCTACCGTTTGGCAGCACCTAAAAACTTTAAACAGGTTTTAGGTATTGGTGTTGATCAATTATGCCTATTTCTAATAACTATTATTGGGGTGTTAGCAACTGATTTATTAACAGGTGTTGCCTTAGGCATAGCTTCCAAGCTTATTATTGAGCTGATAAGGGGGGTATGGCTCAATAATATTTTTAAAATATACTTTAAAATAACTCGACCTACGCCAAATATCATTTCTATTAAACTACAAGGCTCTGCATTATTTTCTAATTTTATGCCATTTAGAAAAGCTGTCAATGAGCTTGAACCAGGTAAAACGGTTGTTTTTAATTTTTCAGAAGGTTATTTAATTGACTATTCAGTGCTAAGTTTTATTGATGACTTTAGTAGAAGTTATAGAGAACAAGGAGGTAAAGTTTTGCAAATCGGACGTGCATTAGAACAATTCTCTGATCATGAATTAGCAGCAAGAATAATGACGGCTGATGATAGGAAAATTTAAATATATTCGCTACCATTGGAGTTCAGGTGATGTCGCTAGGGTTAGATTCACTATTACTTGGGCTAGCCTAAACGACGAGGAAAAATGACAACACAAACAAAATGTACCTTAACTTTATCAGGGCTATTTATATTAGAATTATTACCCGTTCCATTTACGTCGATTTTTAGCTTATATGTGACAAGAACAAGACCTGACTGGTTACCTGGCCTAGTAGAAAGGCTTTATGAAGGCAAAGAGAAAAACCAGTTATTACAAGTTGAAGGATATGATTCCATGGTTACTCGAAGAAAGTGTACTATCAGTCTGTGTCTTATGATTCTTCTGGATGTTATTACCCCTTTTACTATCATAATGGGTTTATATATTACTCGTAGACGGCCAACTTGGTTTAAAAATGTTGTTATTCGTCTTTATGCTGATAAATTATCTAAAGCAGGGAGTATTGATGATATTTCAGAAACATCAAATAGCCATACTATAGATAATGAAGCTTTGGAAAAAAAATATATTGCATTACAGCAAAGCAATATTGATTTTGCTTTCAAACTCGCAGCCAGGACAAAAAAAACCTCTTAGCTGTTACGGTTAGATTAGATGGAAGAGTAAGTAATGCTCTACTTTAAAGTAGGTAACTATATTTATTCTAAGATTTTGTAGAGCGGACTTCAGTCCGCTATAGAGACCTATTAAATTGACTATTGTGGACAGTGCCCCCCCACTCTACAATCATAAGCTATGGTTTTAAGAACCCTGAAATAAAACATGAGAAATATAAAATGTTAAACCAACTTAAATTATTTTATGAGCAGCATATTGCCATACCCGCACCCGATCAATTATCAGAACAGAAACTCCAGATAGCTTGTGCCGCATTATTTGTAGAAATGATGCTTATGGATGATAAAGAACAGCTTGAAGAGCATGAAATGATTATCAATAGAATGAATAATTTGTTCTCCCTTTCTTCAGAGCAAGCAAGAACCTTAATTACACTGGCAACAGAGCAAAAAAAGCAAGCGACTGATTATTTTCAATTTACCTCATTAATAAACAAGGGTTTTAGTCAGCAGAAGAAAATTAGCCTTATAAAATCGCTATGGCAAATTGCCTATGCAGATGGTCAGTTAGATGTACATGAAGAGTATATGGTTCGAAAAATGGCTGATTTACTGCATGTGCCCCATATAGACTTTATTAAAACCAAGATACAGGTTAATGGTAAATAAAAAGGCTCAGATAGATAGAGGTATTGAGAATGGGTAATCCTTTACACTTCAGAAAGTCTTTGTTTCGAGTATTTCTGTTACCTTATATGGGCTTATTAGCTTTATATCTATTAGTAATAGGTTGTGGAAGTACTTGGCTTTATTTGGCGGCTAGGCAGGCTCAAACAGAGCTGGTTACTGAACATATTATTGAGGTAGTAACACCTTTTGTTAAGCAATTAAGGTATCAGCATGATGCAAATAAAGATAAAACCAAGCCTTTTTTGTTAAGCCAATCAGTTATTCAACTGTATCAGTTATTACCGTATTTAAAACAAGTTTCAATACGTGATAGACAGCATGGTTATGGTGTGCGTTTAAGCTTTGATAAACAACTTGTTGATGTTGAGCTAGAGCCATTACAAGGATATTTACCTGTGACTCCAGACCATCAGCAGCTAGCAAGCCGGTTACATCAAGAAACAACCCCCTTTTTTCATATTACTATTGCATTGGCTTCAGAACAAGGTGACCCAGTACAAATGGATATCGCTTTTGATCGTGCAGGCTTGGTAGCACAAATTACTAATACAATGCAGGCAATTATTCATAGTATTATTGGTTTTAGTCTTATTGGTTTTTTGAGTATTTTAATCGCTTTAGCCATCACTTTTTATACTGGACTGAAAACATATAAAATGGATGTCCGGTTACAAAAAATTTATCAGCAAGCTGCTATGGGGAAATTATCGGCTAGCTTAGTTCATGATTTAAGAAACCCTCTTGCAAGTATTAGAGCCAATATTAAAAACCTGCTGATTACGCCAGAGGAAACAGAGCAGGTTGTTGATGAAATGGACCAGGATATATTACGCTTAGAACAAAAATTATCGGACTTTTTATCTTTAACAAAACCAAGAACAAGTGGTTTTCAAAAGATTGATGTTAAGTTATTAGTGCAGGGCGTTGTTAAAAAAAGTAACCCTTTGTTGCAAGAAAAAAATATTACCTTATCAATACAGATTGATTCTGATTTACCTGAGATTACAGTTATTCCTGAAGATATAATGGATGCATTGTTTAATTTACTGGTTAATGCTAAAAACCACACCCCATCACAGGGTCATATCTGGCTTAAAGTCAATTGTATCGATGGGAAATTAAATATCACAGTGGAAGATGATGGATCTGGTATTCAGACAGCATTACTCACAAAAATATTTAAGCCTTTTTTTACGACTCGCGAAGATGGACATGGCTTAGGTCTTGCCATTGTTAAGCATACAGTAGAAGCTCATAACGGCATTATTTTTGCTGAAAATCGTTCTCCAAATGGCGCGAAAATAACTATAATCTTACCCTTTGTGCATGACTAATAAAGATAAGCTACCAAAACTAAATGGATTGACTCTTTTACTGGTGGATGATGATCCAGCCATTATACGTAGTCTGGGGCGGTCCTTACGTGGATTGGGAGCTACAGTCCGTAGCGCCGGAAGTATAAAAGAAGCTGAACTGTCTTTAAGCAGTTTTCACCCCAATGTGGTTTTGTCTGATTTACAGCTTAAAGATGGCGAAGGGCTTCAACTCGTCACAAACTATCTTAACCGTGTTCCAAATGGTTGTTTTTATTTAATAACGGGTCATGGAAGTGTTAAAAATGCTGTGGAATCCATTAAGTTAGGGGTTAAAGATTATTTTCAAAAGCCAGTTGATCCTATTGAATTAGCACAACGTTTAATTAAGGACTTGCCTAAACAGCAAGATACCAAGCAATTATTAGATTCTTATTTACTGTTTCAAGACCCACTTATGCAACAGTCCTTGGCTGAATTACCACAAATTGCCAGCAGTTTACAAAATGTGTTGATTCAGGGTGAGTCTGGAACAGGTAAAGAACTTGTTGCTCGTGCAGTACATGAACTAAGTTCCGTTGCTGAAGGGCCTTTTATAGCTATAAATTGTGGTGCAATTCCTGAATCATTATTGGAAGATGAATTATTTGGGCATGAAAAAGGGGCTTTTACCGGTGCACAAAAAATGCGTAAAGGGCATTTTGAACAGGCAGATGGAGGCACACTATTTTTAGACGAAATAGGTGAAATGCCACTTAATTTTCAGGTGCGACTTTTACGTGTACTTGAAGATGGAATTATTAAGCGTGTAGGTAGTGAGTCCTCAATTAAATTGAATACACGGATTATTGCAGCAACGCACCGTAATTTAGAAACAGCTGTCGAATCCGGCCTTTTTAGGCAGGATTTATTATATCGATTGAATATACTTCCTATACAATTGCCTCCTTTACGCATGAGACCAGAAGATATAAAACTGCTTGCTAAACATTTTTTACAAAGATCATTACAGGATATGCAGCACATTCCACCATGGCCAATATTGGATGAAGAAAGCTTAGCATTACTCTCTGACTATGACTGGCCTGGTAATGTTCGTGAATTACGTAATATGATGACGCGACTTGCAGTACGTCTGCCTGTTGAAATTAAACAAGTGGATTCAAGTTGGTTAAGCCTTTTATTGCCGCAAGCAACAAAACTAAAAAATATGGGGCAGGGTACCTTTATTCCTAAAGGAACAAGCATGGCTGGAGCTGAACAAATTCTGATTGAGGCCGCTTTATTAGAGAATGATGGTAATAGAATTGAAGCTGCAAAAAGCTTAGGGATGGGCGAGCGAACTTTACGCCGTAAACTTAATGGGTGTTAAGTTTTCTTGCTGACTCATTAGGAACGAGCACGAATTAAATTACACAACTATTTATTTGTCTATCACCGTTAAGTGTTGAAAAGTTGAAGTCGCTCTTAAAAATCCCTCTCCTACTGGATGCACATACGGATGTGGATATGCAGAGCAATGCAGGAGCGATTACCGAGAGGAAGGGAGGAGAAATAAAATAATTCTCTTTTTCTTTAAAATCCTACCATAATAATAAAACATGGCTCTTAACAAACCACAGATTATGATTGTAGAGCCCTGTAGGGTGGGCAACGCTCTATTGCCCACCTTTTGTATCACCGCATTATGGTGGGGCGGGGCATAAAATCATTCTTTATCTTTTTGTAATAACAAAAGAGATTAATTTTAATTCTCCCCTCGGCACACCGCTTCGCTGCTCCATGTATTGCTCTACCTCCGGCTTCCATGCGGTCGACCCAACCCTTCCCAGCAAGGGAGGGCTAAGAGAAAAAGCCCTATTCCTTCTGAATTCAGCTGAGACTTATACGTAATCAGGAACAGTTTTGACTCTTGGAAATAGGGTTGAAAAATGGGGTATAGAAAATATTGATATGCTGTTCACATACTTTGTTTTTATTTAGCCAAATTAGCTATACTTTTGAGCCGCAATTCACAGACACTATTATTTATTTGGACTATGCTTTAACCATATTAGATTTACAGTCGAATAAATATCATGTGTTTCAAAAAGACAAAAATTTATAACAAAGGTTTTACGTTGATCGAATTACTGGTCACTATTGCCATTGTTGGAATAGTGCTAAGTATTGCTATTCCTAGTTTTACTAATACTATTAGTAATACGAGACTAACAACTAATATCAATAAATTAGTAACCTCTTTTAATATGGCTAGAAGTGAAGCAATCAAAAGAGGAATTCCAGTAACTGTTAGAAAAACAGGTACTAATTGGGAATCTGGGTGGAGTGTTTTTACTGATCTTGATGGTGATGGTGTCAAAGAAAATAATGGAGCATTGGATGATGATATAGATATTAAAGTTTATCAGGCTCTACCAGGTAACTTTACATTAAGGTCAACCGGAATTAACCGAGTAACATACCAACCTACTGGCCTAAGTGGTAATGGAAGTTTTGTTCTCTGTGATAATACGGATGGAAATAATTTACCTGAAACTAATACATCTAGAGTTGTAAGCATTAATACAGTTGGCAGAGCAAGAGTTGCTTCTGATAGTGATGATAATGGAATTCCTGAAAAGGATGATGGAACAGGGACATTAGTTGATATAACCTCCTGTACAGTATCCCCATTTACTAGCTAAATAAAAAAGTTTGATATGAAAAAAAACACGGGATTTACCCTAATTGAAGTTTTGATATCGATGTTAATTCTAGCCGTAGGTCTTTTGGGATTAGCAGCATTACAAGCTAATGGATTAAAAAA
>CAYYNM010000055.1:0-10383 GCA_964472945.1 uncultured Methylomarinum sp.
AAGCGCATAGCAAGCTACGCAACTATTTATACAACGCAGAAGACGGACAAAAAGATTAGAAAAGCTTTAGCGATTCTTATGCTTTAGTACAAGTTAGTTGCTCAAGTTATTTCATGCACGTTCCTAAGTTAAGAAATAAATGATGTTTTGTAGGAGCGGCTTTAGCCGCGATGTCGCGGCTAAAGCCGCTCCTACATAGATACACATCCTAACTTAAGACAGTGAAAAGCTTAAAGCAATTGATTGAGTGTTGCTTAAAACTTATACATAATCAGAATGTTTTAATTTAATCTAACTTAACCCAGCGTAAACGGCTTGCATTCGTCACCACAGTAAATGATGACATTGCCATGGCAGCACCCGCAATCATAGGGCTTAATAAAATACCGAAAACAGGATATAACAACCCAGCGGCAACAGGAATTCCAATGGTGTTATAAAAGAAAGCACCTAATAAATTTTGCTTAATATTAACAACCGTTGCTTTAGATAAAGACATAGCTTCAGGCACTTTTAATAAAGAACCTTGAAGAATAACAATATCAGCACTTTCAATAGCGACATCCGTTCCCGTACCAATTGCAAATCCCACATTCGCTTGCGCTAAAGCCGGTGCATCATTAATTCCATCACCCACCATCCCTACAACTTCACCTGAAAGCTGTAACTGTTTAACAACGGTCGCTTTATCCTCGGGTAAAACCTGCGCTTTTACATCAGTGATGCCTGCCTGCATAGCTATGGCTTTCGCAGTAATTTCATTATCACCTGTCACCATAATCACACGAACACCTTGATTTCTTAGCTGTTGTACAGCTTTGGCTGAGTCTTTTTTAATGGGGTCAGAAACAGCAATAATACCAGCCACCTTATTATCAACAGCTAACATCATAGCTGTCTGACCTAATGCAGACAGTTGCTCGACTCTCTCAAGATATGGTTTATATTCAACATTTTTTTCAGCCATTAACGCCTGGTTTCCAAACAGTACTTGCCTGTCAGAAATAGTTGCAGCAATCCCATGACCAGCAATGGCTTCAAATGCTGTTGCTTTATCCAGCTTAATTTGTTTTTCATCAGCAGCAGATAAAATTGCTGCCGCTAAAGGGTGTTCAGAACCTGACTCTATACTTGCGGCTAATTGTAATACTGAATTTTCATCATAATCACCTACCGTTTCTACCGTTGAAACAACCGGCATACCTTCGGTCACAGTGCCTGTTTTATCTAAAATAAGGCTAGTAATTTTTCCGGCACTTTGCAAGGCATCCCCATTACGAATTAAAACCCCCATTTGAGCAGCTCTTCCCACTGATACCATCACTGAAATGGGCGTTGCTAAACCAAGAGCACAAGGGCAAGCAATAACCAATACTGTCATTGATGTAACAAATGCATAGCCCATTGAGGGGTCCGGCCCAAATAAATACCAGACTATAAAGGTAAAAATAGCAATACAGACAACAACAGGAACAAATATGCTGGATATTTTATCAGCCAATTTAGCAATTTCCGGCTTACTACCTTGAGCATTTCGCACACTATTAATGATTTGAGCTAAAGCGGTATCTCTTCCAATACGAGTTGCTTTAAATAGAAAACTGCCTTTAAGGTTCATCGTACCTGCGGCTACTTTTGCACCTATTGTTTTTTCGGTGGGGATAGGCTCACCGGTTAACATCGATTCATCAACAGATGAATGCCCTTCTATGACTTCACCATCAACAGCAATCTTTTCGCCTGGCCGTACTCGTAGTGTTTCACCCAAACCGACTTCTTCAATGGCAATATCTTGTTCACTACCCTCACGCACTACTCTTGCTGTACGTGGTTGCAACCCAATAAGCTCTCTAATAGCTGATGAGGTTCTTCCTCGTGCCCTGGTTTCTAATGCAGAACCAAAATTAATAAAGGCCAAAATAAGAACGGATGCTTCAAAATAAGCATGGGGCGAAAATTTTGTTAAATGGCTGGAGTAATCAATAATCACACAAGAGTATACCCAGGCAGACCCTGTACCTAAAGCAATTAAGGTATCCATATTTGCCTGGCCCAACATCAATTGCTTGACCGCACTGGTGTAAAAATGTCCGCCAGAGTATCGCAGTATCGCTAAAGTTATTAATGCCACAAAGGGCCAAAACCAGCTTCCTGCACTCGAATTTATTTCAGGTAACCAGCCTAAATGGCTCAACACCATTAAGGGCACACCAAATATAGCAGCCACCTTAGCCTTTTGCATTAATTTAAGATAACGCTGTTTTTCTAGCTCTTCTTGTTCACTGGGGTCTTCCAGGCCTTCCATAACAGCAGCATCAAAGCCAGCTTCCTGAACGGCTTGTTTAAGTAACTCAGAGTCTACCCTCCCCTCAACCAACGCAGTATGATCAGCAAAATTAACGCTTGCAGAAATCACCCCCTCAACTGATTTTAAAGCCCCTTCTACAGCACCAACACAGCCTGCACAATTCATTCCTAAGATGGATAACCTTAAACTTTCATCTTCTGAACTTTCTTGCTTATTTTTACTCATGAAACCCCCAATAAAGTTTTTAACTACTTTTTAGCCTACAACAAACCCAGCTTCTGTTATAGCTTGTGAGATAGCCTCTACATTAGTAACTGCCGAATCAAACTCAACATTCACTTTATTTTCTTTATGCATGGCTTCAACCGATACGACTCCATCCATTGCATCCAGCTTTTTCTTAACAGTTGTTTCACAGCCACCACATTTCATACCTGTTACATCTAATGATACTGATTCTGACATTTCTCTCTCCTAATCTAATTTAAAATTTATGCAAAACCATAATTTAATGCATAATAGTTTAATTATACAACATAATATACTTCTCTCGATTATCTTAAGGAATTTATAGCCTATCATTTTTGTTTATACTACTGGCAGATATTGACCTGGAAAAACTAACCTTAATAACAATAAATAAAATTAATCCTATGAAAATAAAATTTACTTTTTTTCTACTTCTCTCATTATTTTCAACACTAATTTTTGCCGATAAACTTATTGATTTATCAGAAAAACAACTTATTTCATTACAAAAAAATCAGAATGCCTTAGTCATTGATATTCGCACAGAAAAAGAATGGAATGCAACAGGAACCATTCCGAACAGTCATAAATTACAATTTTTCTCGCCCAAAGGAGAATATGACACTAAAAAATGGTTGTCTGAATTAAATAAGTTAAAAACCTCTAAAGACCAACCCGTTATCCTGGTTTGTAGATCTGGAAACCGAAGCAGCAAATTGGGTAATATGTTGACTAAACAATTAGGGATGAAAAATATTTACCAGCTTTCTAATGGGATGATGTCCTGGATAAAAACAGGAAATAAACTCAATACTGAATGTCCTATTGAATTTGCTTGTAAAAATTAATTTATCATGTCATTAAATACTATCACTAATCAAACCATTGCGCTGGCGGGTATATCTCAAGCCTGCTTACTTGTACAACAACTGGCAACTACTGGAACAGCTGATACTAAAGCTTTAGAGACCAGTATTAGTAGTATTCTAAAAATAGACTCCGAAAGTGTTATAGATATTTATGGTGATTTACAAAATCTTAAACCAGGCTTAAAACAACTAGAACAACAATTGTTAAAAAGAACCATTACAGACCCAGAGCAAGCTCGCTATGCAGCTTCTCTGGTTTTTTTAGAAAAACAGCTCTCTAACCGCCCAGAAATGCTTAGCAAAATAAGCATAGGCATTTCAATCGCTCAAGCACAATCAGAAAGTTTTGGTCTATTGCATGAAAATGTTTTAGCTAATCTTGGCGACCTCTACCATAGTACGATCAGCACTTTACAGCCAAGGGTTATGGTTAATGGTGAGCAAGAGTATTTATCCCAACCCAACACGGTTAATAAAATAAGGGCCTTGTTATTATCAGGTATACGTGCAGCTATACTATGGAGACAATGTGGTGGCGCACGCTGGAAATTTTTATTTTTTCGCAAAAAACTTCAGGATGAAATAAAATTTCTTCTTACTCAAGTTGATTAAAAAGTTTATACCATGACAACTGTACTCATTGAAGCTAAACTAATTGAAGCTAACAACCTAAGTCGTTATTATGATAAGCATTGTGCAGTAGACAATGTTAGCTTTTCCTTAGCAAAGGGTGAAGTACTTGGTTTTCTCGGCCCAAATGGTGCAGGGAAAACAACCACCATGCAGATGCTTTGTGGAAATCTTGCGCCAAGTGCGGGTGAAATTCATATCAATGGTTTTGACTTATTGGACCAGCCCAAACAAGCCAAGCAGTGTTTAGGCTATTTACCTGATACGCCACCGTTATACAAAGAACTTACGGTTAATGAATACCTCACCTATTGCGGACAACTTCATGGCCTTGCTTTTAGACAAATAGAACAAGCTCTTGAGCTAACAAAAAGCCGTTGTGGACTTACTCAGGTTGCAGACCGCTTAATCACCAATTTATCCAAAGGCTTTCAACAACGTGTTGGTATAGCACAAGCCATATTACATAACCCAGAAATTATTATTCTTGATGAGCCCACTGTGGGTTTAGACCCTATCCAAATTAAAGAAATACGGGCTTTAATTAAAGAGCTTGGGCGTGATCATGGTATTATTTTATCAACCCATATTTTATCTGAAGTACAAGAGTCGTGCTCTCATGTACAAATTATCAAGCAAGGCAAACTGATTTTTAAAGAAACCATTGCGGGTTTAAATCAACGTATGAATACCGGTAGCCTTCAAGTAAAAACACGTTCTGCAATAAATCTAAATCTGTTTGCTGATATTAGCAATATAGATACTATTGAGACATTAGCTAATTATACCTATCTATTTCAGCATGATATTAATAATAATCCGACCGAGCTAATTGCTGAAATTATTGTCGCTTCAAATGCAGGATTATTAGAATTAACGCCCATTCAGCAATCAATGGAAGAAATCTTTATTAGCCTAACCACTAACAAGGAATCAAGATGATTTTTACCATCGCATTCAGGGAGCTTAAATCACTATTTTTATCCCCTTTGGCTTGGTCAATTTTAGCTATTTTACAATTAATTCTTGCTTATTTATTTTTAACTCAAATTGAAACATTTACCACCTTCCAAGTTGAACTAGCAGGTATTGAAAATGCCCCAGGGATGACAGATATTATTGTGTTACCTTTATTTGCTAACGCTTCAATTATTTTGTTACTGGTCAGCCCATTACTGACAATGCGTTTAGTTTGTGAAGAAAGACGCAATAAAACATTATCTTTATTACTTTCAGCCCCTATTTCTGGAACCGAAATTATTTTGGGTAAATTTTTTGGAATTCTAGCTTTCTTGATAGTGGTAGTCATACTGGTATCAATAATGCCTATCTCATTGTTACTGGGCGGCGAGCTTGATTTTGGTAAATTTATTTGTAATATTTTTGCCCTACTATTACTCGTTTCTGCCTTTGCTTCTCTTGGGCTTTATATGTCGTGTATTGCTAGCCACCCAACCATTGCGGCCATGAGTAGTTTTGGTTTATTACTTCTTTTATGGATACTTGACTGGACAGCTGGATTAAAAGGTCAGGGAAGCGAACTTTTGCACTATTTATCCATACTAAAACATTTTCAACATATTCAAACAGGCTTACTCAACACAGTCGATATTAGCTATTTCCTGCTGTTCACCAGTACTTTTTTAATTCTAAGTATTCGCAGACTTGAAAGTGACAGGTTACAAAAATGAAAATAACGCAACATATTCATCAACGTATCCGGATTAAAAATACCTTAATCACTTTAATAATTCTTATTCTATTAGTTGTTTTAGCTGCAGTCAGTCAAAGGTACAAAGCGGAATTTGACCTGAGTGACAACAGTAGCAACACCCTAACCGAAGCTTCTCAAAAAATATTAGCAACCCTAACAGATCCAGTCAGTGTACAAGCTTACATTAAAGAACCTTCCCTGCGGCAACAGTTAACACAGTTACTTGACAGGTATCAACAGCTTAAACCTGATTTTACTTTTAAATTTATCAACCCCACCACTGTACCTGAAAAAGCACGAGAACTTAAAATCGGAGTACGAGGTGCTATTATTATTGAATATCATGGACGCACAGAAAAACTGACCTACCTGGATGAATCTTCATTATCAAATGCTTTATTACAGTTAGCCCATACAAAAGAACGCTGGGTTACTTTTTTAACCGGTCACGGAGAAAGATCCCCTAATGGTAGAGCAAATTTCGATTTAGATTTGTTTGCCCAACAATTAGAAAAACATAGAATTAAAGTTCAAACCATTAACCTGGCGCAATTTTCAACTATTCCAGATAATTCATCATTATTAATATTAGCCTCACCAGCCGTTGCATTATTATCTGCTGAACTGGATATTATTACTGAATATATTAATAAAGGGGGCAACTTATTGCTGTTAACGGACCCTGGCAATAACAACTTAAGCTCTATTGAACAGCAATTAGGTATTATAAAACTCCCTGGAACGCTGGTAGATACTAGCTCAAGCCTCTATGGAATTGATAACCCTACTTTTGTTCTTGTCAGTAAATACACCAATCATCCTATTACGAGTCACTTTAATAATATCAGTGTTTTTCCCATTTGCTCAGCTTTTACCGTTGATAAAGAGACTGAATTTGATACAGAAGCTTTGCTTAGCAGCGTAAAGGAATCATGGACAGAAACTGGACCTATAACAGGAAAAATTAAATTTGATGTGGACAGTGAAGAAAAACAAGGCCCCTTACCTATCGCTTATGCTTTAACCCGAAATATTCCAAAAAAAGCACAACAACGTATTGTAGTGATAGGTGATGGTGATTTTTTATCAAATACTTATTTAGGTAATGTAGGTAACGCTGAATTAGGCTTTAGAATGATTAACTGGCTGACACATGATGACCAGTTTATTGAAATCCCAAGTAAAAAAGCACCTGGAAGCACATTAACTTTAACAAAAATCAGCATTGCAATTATAGGTTTTGGGTTTTTACTGGTATTACCTTTATTGCTTATGCTGATAGGTCTTTATATTTGGCGTAAGCGCAAGCAGCAGTAATTGTTCATAAACTTAAAACCATCACTATTAAATGCCTGAGTTACCCGAAGTAGAAACTACTTGTAATGGCATTCGCCCTCATATTGTAGGCAAAGTCATTACAGATATTATTATCAGGCAAAAACAATTACGCTGGCCTATTACCGACAACCTTAGGGAGTTATTAATAGGACAAGCTATTGCCTCCGTATCACGCAGAGCAAAATATTGTTTACTAAAAACCAATAACTCTGAAACCGTTATTATTCATTTAGGTATGTCAGGGAGCTTGCGTATTACAGACAGTAATTATCCAGCTAAAAAGCATGATCATGTTGACTTTATCTTTAATGATAAAACTATTTTACGCTTTAATGATACCCGCCGATTTGGTGCAATTTTAGCCACTTCAGAGCCTATTGAGCAACATAAGTTAATTCGTCAACTAGGTCCTGAACCTTTAACGGATCTATTTACTGGCTCTCACTTGTACTCATTATCAAGAAATAAAAAATCAACAGTTAAATCTTTTATAATGCACGGACATAATGTTGTGGGTGTGGGTAATATCTATGCCAGTGAATCTCTTTTTATGGCGGGCATACTACCAACAAGGCAAGCGGGTAGAATATCCTTAAAACGTTATCAGAAACTGGCAGAATGTATAAAAATTGTTTTACAACAGTCAATTGATCAGGGAGGTACTACCTTACGTGATTTTGTAAATGAACAAGGAAAACCAGGTTATTTTCAACAATCTTTAGCAGTTTATGGTCGATCCGGTGAGCAATGCACTAAATGCTCTCATCCTATTCAGCATTTAAAAATTGCTCAAAGAGCTAGTTATTTTTGTTCTTGCTGTCAAAAATAGTAGAACTCAATCTCCAAATACCCTATAAGCTCGTTTTGTGGTAATATTTACCACGATTTTATTTATCTAAAGTTACTCCTTTGCAAACTAACTCGACAACTCCAACAAAACATTTAATAAAAGCCTTAAAAAAAATATTAAGGCCTTTAATTAATTTCTTAATTTATAAAGGTATCACTTACCCTGCTTTTAATGAAATAATAAAAGAAATATTTGTTGATATAGCTGAAACAGAATTTAAATTAGAAGCAAAACAACAAACTGATAGTCGTATCAATTTTTTAACAGGCATTCACCGGAAAGATGTTAAACGTTTAAGAAATCAGCAAATAAATGAAGAATTAACCACACCCTCATTAAGTGCTTTACTTATTTCCCGATGGTTAGGTGACCTTACTTATTGCGAAGACCAAGGTAGCCCTTCTGCTTTGCCTCGATTAATTAAACAAGGTGGTGATAAATCTTTTGAAGGTTTAGTAAGGTCTGTTAATAAAGATATACGCTCACGCGCCATATTGGATGAATGGCTTAATATGAAAGTTGTATATATAGACAAAAACAACTTAGTTTGTTTAAATAAAACAGCCTTTATTCCCCAACAGGATGATCAAGAAAAAACCTGGTTTTTTGGTGAAAACTGTCATGACCATCTTGCAGCGGCTTTAGATAATTTAAAAAATGAAACACCCGCTTTTTTTGAACGTGCCGTTTATTACGACCAACTCTCAATTGAATCTGTAGAAGAACTCACTGTATTATCAGAAAAATTGGGAATGGAAACCCTACTGAAAATAAACAGTCATGCACTAGCATTACAAAATAAAGACAAATTAACAGAAAAGGCAGTGAACAGAATGCGTTTAGGTCTATATTTTTACCATACTGACAAGCAAAACCCTAGCATTCAGGCTGAGGAATAATTAAATGAAGCCTGTCTTATTCCCTCTTTTTTTACTTCTTGGTTTTCTATCTTTTATACCCTTAAATGCTAATGCGGGTATGTGTAGTATTTCCGGTAGTGGAATTGGTGGCACGGGAGCTCCGGCTTTACCAAGCAACAGTAGCGGAATTGGTGGAACAGGTTCTCCCTTATCAAAAACTAATGGAAGCGGAATAGGCGGTACAGGGGCAATAGCAAATAGCAGTGGTATGGGTGGTACTGGTCAAAAAACAGATACGCAAGCTACTATTATTATTGGGACTATTACTGGGTTTGGAAGTATCTGTGTCAATGGGGTAGAAATTCACTATGCCGCATCAACACCTGTACAAGTTAATGGTGAAGCATCTAACGTAGATCAACTTGCATTAGGCCAAGTCGTCTCTGTCAATGTTTCAGGTACAGGCAATGAAGTATATGCTCAAGATATTAATGTGATAAATATAGTTGCAGGCCCCGTTACTGATATAAACCCTCAATTGCAGCAAGTGACTGTTTTAGGACAAAAAGTTTACTTTTCAGACAATACATATCTACCACAGGGAGCTACAAAACTTGCCGATATACAAAAAGGAAGTTTTATTCAAGTAAGTGGACTAAGGCAAGCTGGTGGAGCGATTGTGGCTAGTCGAATTGCTCATTCAAGTTCAATTAACACCGCGCAAATTACTGGTATTGCTCAGCATATCACCCCTAAAGGGTTTACTATTCAAGGTGTAAGCGTTGCTACACCCAACCAGCCATCAATCAAAGAAGGCCAAGAGGTAACTGTTAGAGGGTTGCTAGAAGCTGAGAAAATTATTGCCAAACAAATAATTACATCCAACATCACTGAAGGACAAAAATTTAAAATAGAGAGCTTAGTTAATTTTAATGAGCAACAAGATCATATAAAAATTGGTCAAATTAGAATGCCTGTCTCAGATCAATTAAAAAACACCTTATCAAACTTACCAAAAAATCAAAGTGTGATTTTTAGTGGATCAATGGATAATGCGCATGAAGTTAAAATTGAGCATATCTTTATTAAAGATTTTATCGATAAGCATGAACCAGAACATAATCAACAGCCACAGTTTAAGCTCAATGAACAGAAAAATGAAAAAGATGATTCACAAGCAGAGAAAACTGAGTTTAAAATATTAGAAAGTCAGCATAAAAACCATAGCCTCGGAGTCACACAAACTGAAACACCAGAGTTTTCAGGCAGCTCAGATATTGCAGAATCTGATACTACAGATGAAATACCTGATGTGAATGGCATAACTGACAATAATCTTCCTGAGGCACCGGAAATAGAAGCACCACCTGAATTCGAGCCACCTGAAGCACCTGAAATAGAAGCACCGCCTGAATTCGAGCCACCCGAAGTACCTGAAATAGAAGCACCGCCTGAATTCGAGCCACCTGAAGTACCTGAAATAGAAGCACCGCCTGAATTCGAGCCACCCGAAGTACCTGAAATAGAAGCACCGCCTGAATTCGAGCCACCTGAAGTACCTGAAA
>CAYYNM010000055.1:10483-16447 GCA_964472945.1 uncultured Methylomarinum sp.
GAAGTACCTGAAATAGAAGCACCGCCTGAATTCGAGCCACCTGAAGTACCTGAAATAGAAGATCCATAAATACTAAGGTTAAAGATAATGACTAAACAAATATCAACCCTCTTTTTTATAATAATATCGTTTTTTTCTGTTGATATTATTGCGAGTGAGAAACTTTCATTTTCAACGGGTACAACCTATTTAACAGGTAATTATGGAAGCACTGAAAGTACCGATATTTATTTTGTCCCGTTCACCTTTAAATACAAATATAACAAACTCCGCTTAAAATTAATGATCCCTTACCTTGAAAAAACGGGACCTAAAAATGTTATTAAAGATATAGGGCAAATAGGACAGCGAGTTGTAAGCACCAGAACAACCGAATCAGGCTTAGGAGATATTTCAGCAACAGCCCGTTATAACTTTTACTATAACAAGGCATATAAATTTTTAATAAATGCCGAAGGAAAAGTCAGTTTGGGAACGGCTAGCAAAAGTAAAGGTTTAGGAACAGGGAAAATCGATTATTCTTTTAAACTAGATTTCTTTAAAGTAATGGATACGCTAACACCTTATACCAAGGTAGGTTATAAAGTTTACGGTAGCTCTCGATTAAATAATGTGTTCTTTGTTTCAGCAGGACTGGTTTATAAAGTAAACTCAATAGTGTCCACAGGTGTTGATTATTCATGGCGTGAAAAAGTAACAAACAGAGGTGCTGAAAAACACCAACTAACAGGCTTTAGCAGCCAAAAATTAACAACAAACTGGTCTATACAAGAATATATAATCAAAGGCTTTACTCGGAGCACTGCTGACTGGGGTGGTGGAATATCAGTTAATTATGGGTTCAAGCTATAAATTAAGACAGAACCTTGTAGGGCGGACTTTAGTCCGCGCTACACTTTATACTTAACACAATCACATCTGCGGCTTTCTACCGTTTGGTTTTTGATAGGTTGCGTAGCTTGCTATTTAAGTTTCTTGACCTTTGTATCTTACAATGGGCTCTCTTTTCTATCAGTACGACAAAGATAGGGAACGTGCAAAAAAGGTATGCATCGTTTGTTTTTTGGCAACAAAGTTTGCAGGATTCTAACGAGTATATTACTTACATGGCGATTTAAAACCCATTTTTGCCTTAATCCTTATTTTAAAAATAACTTTTACGTTCTCATTAACAAAACAGGGAGAAACATAACCAATTGCATTCGGTGTAGAGACTACAAAACGAAGCATGGCTTCTTGTGAATTCACCACATAGGGTGGGCTGAAACCTTGAAAATATTTAATATTCCAGAAATCATCCATTTCTTCCGGTTGTTGATCGAAAAATAATTCTGAAAAGGCCATTCGTAGCGGATGCTGAGGGCTCAGGTTAACGGGAACCCATCGTTTCCCCTGCTGATTGATTAATTGCTTGCGCAAGAAAATATTAGTAATTTTCTTTTTATTGATGTGCTTTTCTGAATAGTTTTTTGCAGCAATAATCAGTAGCTCATTGGCTACAGACAGTGGCGGTGCAGCCAACAGCAATAATATCGTTAAAATGAATGTTCGTATCAACATAATCAAAAAAATGTTGAAATAGACGTAAAAAAGCCATCGGGAGCAATAATGGAACCTCCCCCTCCAAAGCGATATTCTATTTTAATGGCTAATGGTGTATAGGGTCGCCAGACAATACCAGCAACGCCCAAATTAATGCTACCGGTCTCGGTGAGATTATTTCTATGGTGTGTGCCATTAAGAAATTCATAGCGCCCAACGGCAGAAAAATGCTGCCCAAGAGGAGCAACAGCCTGCAAATACAAACCAACTTCATTCCCCTGCCGTTTTCCTCCATAACGATAGGCAAACTCTGATTGTAGTTCGAAGCCCTTTTTTTTCCACAAAAAATCTCCCCCAAAAAGGTGATTTCTGTCAGAATGGTTAAAAATGGCCTGATTCTTGAATGAAAGATAGGAAAAACCAAGTTGTAGATGGTTAATTATTTCATAATTTATCCGAGTACCTAATGCATTTTTAAAGACGATTCTATTTTTTTTGGGATCAAGATCTTGTGAATCATCCGCATATACTGAGACCACCAAGTTATGTTTATTCACAATAAAATCACGGCTAAGCATTAAACCGCTGGTATGAGCCGCAAAAACAGATCTTTCAGTAATCAGGGGACGTGTTGTTGTCCAAACCAGAGGTGCAGCATGAATACTGTTCCAGATACCCACTGGTGTGAGGAACTTTCCGAAACGTAGTTTTGACGTTTCATTAATCAGGTAATCGGCATATAACCGTTCCACTAAAAATGTTTGATTGGAAAATCTAATTCCACGGTTGCTACTGATGGCATCTTCAAATTCCAGTTCGGAAAAAAAATGAAGTCGTGAACTAGGGTTCCAAGTGATAAATAAGCTCAGATCATCAATGGCCACCTTATTACCTTGATGATCTAGGTTTTCATAGGCGGCATTGGCATAACCACCCAGAGTTAAACTGTTACCAGCTGGTTTTAACCCACGCCCCCAATGGTAATTTGATTCAATACTTTGTTCAGCCATTGCCAATGCTGAATAACAAAAAAGCACAATGGATTTTAAAACCATAAAAACAGATAATTTTAAACAATTAAGCATACGGGTATTTTAATGAAAAAAGCGATGTCCATTCGGAGTATTTTACTGGTTTCTTATTTGTTAATTAGTATAACCTCTGCTTTGATGATTTCTATCATGATTTATACGCATTTACAAAATATTTTAAGGACAGAAACTGAACATAAACTTAAGTCACAAGCTTCTACCATTATGCGCCAAATAGATATGACCTTATTTGAACGGATGGAAAATATTTCAATCTGGAGTCGATTGGCCGTTATGCAAGATATTCGAGTTCAGGATATAGACAAACGCATAGCCTTGTTTTTAAGAGAAGTAACACAAGGTTATGATGGAATCTACCGACAAATATTTGTGGTCGATACCAACAACCTGCTAATAGCGAATAATGAATTCAAACAAACCCATCCTATCCAGCAATTTCACCGCCCTGCTCTAAAAGCAATCGCATTAAAAAAAAATATCTGGTTACAGGAAGTTGATCTTCAACACAATATGCTGTTTATGTTCACCCGTATCCCAGATCTTTTTCAAAACACTGATTTAGGCTTGTTATATGCCGGATTTGACTGGCAGGAGATCTACAAACTGCTGGAAATACCTTTGCCATTTAGCAGTCCATCAGCACCTTCCTACGCTTTACTCTTAGATGAAAAAAATAGGGTTATTGCCGCATCAAGCAACATAAGAGAGCTAGCGGAGTGGCGTTTTTTTCCTTTAGGCAAAAATTTAAAACTGGGAAATAAGGCAACCGGCGAACTCACCAGCACTATTGATTTGCTGGCGAGCAAACCCATGTTAATTGCTTATGCCCATTCGCAGGGATATCGAACTTTTGGTCATTTCGGTTGGAGTGTTTTGATTATGCAGCCCAGTGATGTTGTATTAGCATCCACAGCACAACTATGGCAAGTTCTGGTTTTGTTTTTAGTCCTTACCCTGATGTTGGCGATAACAGCCTCTTTCTGGATGTCTGCAAAAATAGCTAAACCTATCATTAAACTAGCTGATTTTACCCGAGATTTTATGCAAGGCAAGCAAACAACCCCACCGGTACTGCAAACCAGCCAGGAAATCACCGAATTAAGTAGCCGGTTTGCACAAATGATCAATAATCTGGAAAAATCACATCAGGATCTAGTCAGAGCGGCTAAATTAGCGGTTATCGGTGAGATGGCCGCCAGCATGGCGCATGAAGTCAGAACTCCACTGGGAATATTACGCTCTTCCGTACAAATACTGCAACGGGAAGCGCAACTCAGTGATATAGGTAAAGAAATGACAGACTTTATTGTCAGCGAAACCGAACGACTCAATGTGTTAATAAGTTCTTTACTGGCCTGTGCAAAACCCAAAGAGCCTAAATTTTTAAGGCATGATTTACATCAGGTTATACAGCATGTTTTTGAATTGGTGAGTGCCAAGATAGCCGAAAAACAGATTCACCTGGAAAAAAAATTTACTTCAGTCAATGCTGAAATAATGTGTGACCGAGACCAGCTTATCCAGGTTTTTCTTAACCTGATTATCAATGCATCCCAGCATGTGTCAACAGATGGAAAAATAAAAGTCATTACCACCTCGCATGAAGAAGTCATGGAAATTCAAATTTGTGACGATGGACCGGGAATAACAGATGCAGATAAAGCCAAAGTGTTCGATCCGTTTTTTACTCGAAGAGAAAGTGGTATCGGTTTGGGTTTAACTGTCGTACAACAAATTATCATAGCCCATCACGGAAGAATATTTGTGGCTGATAACCCCATAGGCGGTAGCTGTTTTCATATACTCTTACCAATAAAAGAGGTGGATAAATAAGATGTCAGAATACAAAATATTAGTAGTCGATGATGAAGCTAAAATGCGTCGTTTGCTTGAAATACTCCTCAAACAGATGGGGTACGATGTTTATCAGGCCGAGAATGGGCATAAAGCTCTCGTAGTACTCAGTGAATTAAACGTTGACCTGATTATTACCGACCTGAAGATGCCTCAACTGGATGGTTTAGGTTTAATTAGAAAATTACACGAGCAAAACAGCGACATCCCCATCATCGTCATTACCGCTTATGGAACTGTGGAAACAGCTGTTGAAGCGATGAAATATGGAGCCTGTGATTATATAGTTAGGCCTTTTGAACTGGAAACAGTGGAAGCTGCGGTAAAAAGAACCTTGCGCTTGACTACTGTGCAAAGGCAAAATCAATATCTGCGCCAGGAAGTGGAAAAAGGCTGGGGTAATTTTATCGGTATGAGCCCAGCCATTCAACAGGTTTACACCCTGATAAAACAGGTTGCACCCACTAAAACAGGAGTATTTATTCAGGGTGAAACCGGAACCGGCAAGGAATTAGTCGCTCGGGAAATTCACCGAGCTTCACCTCGGGCAGAATCATTGTTTGTGGCTTTGAATTGTGCAGCTATTCCTGCCGATATTATGGAAAGTGAATTATTTGGTTATAGTAAAGGGGCTTTTACCGGTGCTAATAAGGAACATATCGGAAAATTTGAATTAGCCAATCATGGCACCTTGTTTCTCGATGAAATTACTGAAATGGACATTAATCTGCAAGCCAAATTACTCAGGGTATTGCAGGAACGCACCTTGGAAAGGTTGGGAAGCAACCGTACTATTTCCGTCGATATCAGAGTGATTGCCGCATCCAATAAAGCCCCCAGACTAGCAGTCGAGGAACAAAAATTACGTGAAGATCTATTTTACCGGTTAAATATTTTTTCAATTGAACTCCCCCCGTTGCGCGAACGGCAAGACGATATTATTGCATTAGCCAGGCACTTTATTAAAAAACATGCGACAGATATAGGCTGTTCGGTTCCTGAGCCACTCTTAACTGAGGTAGCAATAAGATACCTGTCATCTTATCCATGGCCAGGAAATATCAGGGAAATGGAAAATATTATGGAAAGAGCCGTGGTATTAAGTATGGGAAAGACTATCGATGTCGAGCACCTACCTGGTGAAATTTGTCTTCTTGCAAAGCAGGAATTAACTACGATAGGTATGGGGCAGAGCCAACCATTCAACAATTTGGTTTTACAGGAACAAGTCGAAAATCTGGAGAAAAAAATGATTAAACAGGCGTTAATCAAAACGACTGACAATAAAGCTAAAGCCGCACAATTATTACAAATCAGTGAACGTTCCTTATGGTATAAACTGAAAAAATATTTTTAATTATTGTGGGCTGAAAGCTGTCTGTAAAAAACAGCTTATAAGTAGGGGGGATCAAAATTATTTTAACATTTTGAACCAATAAACTTTGGAAGTGAGGCTTTAGCCTCGCCTTACTCCTGCGAGGCTAAGGGAGCTGGAAACAAATAATCATCCAATCTA
>CAYYNM010000056.1:0-16208 GCA_964472945.1 uncultured Methylomarinum sp.
AAAGTCAAAAGTCAAAAGTCAAAAGTCAAAAGTCAAAAGTCAAAAGTCAAAAGTCGAGACCCCTTTCTTTTTTCTTCCTTCCCTTGGGCGATTTTTATGTCGTAATCTTGCCTTATTATAGCTACGATTCCGTGTTTCAATAACACCACAAGAAGAAATAACTGAATCAAATTTTTCCTATAGCTAAAATCAAGCTGGCTGCTGACCTTTTGATTCCTAACGTCGGCTAAAGCTAATAAGCATAACTAGGCTAGAACTAAATAAAAGAAAAGCTGCTGGGGTGGGTACTGAACTGACATGACCTGCAGTTGTACTTAAGGAGCTAATGACCAAATCAGCCTCTAAGCCACCTACTATTTGTAGCGAGATACTATTGATTTGTTGAAAATTTATGCCAGCAAAAGAAGAAAACATTATGCTTTGAACTCCTTCCCTTGCTTTAAATAAGGTGTAAGATGCTTGGTTTTTTGAACTATCAGACACCGATAAAATAAAATCTGAATTTTGTAGGTCATTACTGTAAATATCTAAAGCAAAAGCATTATTTTTGATGTTTTCTACCAGGTCTACCGCAACAGAGCTTGCCCACGAAATTGTACTAGTAGCGCTAGATTGTGCATTAGTACTATGTGCATAAAAGCCTAGAGGTGCAATAATATCAGCTTTAGCATTGCTTCCTTGTTTGATGATGCTCACAGACCTGCCACCTCCAAAAGCTGAGAGGGAGGGTTGATATATATCTAAAGTGTCAGCGACAATATGCATTGAACCATCAGAAAAATCATCAATAAGTGTTGCATGCGCTGAGCTTGAGATAAAACTTGTTACTAATGCAAAAGTTAAAATATATATATTCACCTTTAAGCCCTCTGTTTAAAATTAAACCGTTATACGACGATTAAAGCGAAAAGCAACTAATCCCATACCCAACAAAACTAAAACTGAAGGGGTAGGAACCGTACTTATCGAGTTAAGTGTCAGGTCAGATGCTATATCTCCCACAATTTTTAGTGAAATATCTGTAATCTGAAGAAAATTTATATTTGCTGCAAATAAAGATAAAGCAATAAATTGAACACCAGTACCAGCCCCAGATAAAGTAAAGCTACCCGTATTATTTAATATATCAGTAACAGATAATATTAAATCAATATTTCCTTGGTCAATACTCAGAATGTCTAAAGCAAAATTAGTAGTAGACCGGCCTTCAATTAGATCAATGCCTGTATTGGAGTGCCAAGCAATAGTACTTGTGGCGCTTGTTAGTGCATCTGCGCTGTGTGCATAGATTCCAGGTGGTGCGATAACATTTGCACTAGCCGCTAGTAGCCCATTTTTAGATATACTTATTGTACGGCCACCTCCAAAAGCAGATATAGTTGTAGTCGATGACGCTGAAGCACTTCCGGAAAGTGGTGGGAAGCCAACACCCACGGACATTGATTCCTCAGTAAAATTATCAATCATAGCGGCATTAACAATATTTGAAGTAGCTACTAAAAGGAATGAAAATACTAAAATATATTTATTCATTTGTAAGTCTCAGTTAAAACTAAAAAGTCCTTACGGAAGGTTCCGTAAATAAATACGACCCAGCTATCTCTTAATTATAAAGAGACCTGAAGCTTTCCGGCCCTGTTTTGCAACAGGTGTGGCAATTAAGGATCATAAAATATTTATAATCTTAATCTCTGTAAAGCAAACTTGATGCCAAATTTTTAATTCCTTGAAAAACAACAATACTCAGCTAAAATAATGCTTATTGACTGACAAATTTGTCAGGCTTTCGGACAGTTATGACATGTCATTTTTTGGCATGTTGATTTTGTAAATGGAAATCCATCTTTTATGCTTGAAAATTCAATTTCATTAGAGTCTCTATTAGAGACGCATGAGTTACCCTTTGTAATCATTGGTGCGGCTCTCACAGTTGTGGGGCTTAATAAAGCATGGGAAAAACGGCATAATATTTGCAGGAAAGGATCAATTGGAAAAGCTTGTTGTAAAAATGCACCCAACTGTAGGCATGCTGAATTATTTAAAACATTGGAGCCTTATATATTTACAGAAGTCATAAATGAAGAAATTCAGCAAACAGTCCGAGGTTATCCATTGCTAGATCATGATGGCACGGTCTATTTGGGAGAAACTATTACTCAGAGTCATGTTTTATTAAATGTAAATGATAGAAATAAAATGGTGGGCTCTAGCGCTGTTTTTAGTCAGTATAAGAATAAGCTATTAAAAGCTGCAAAAACGCAAGCAGCCACTTTTTTACTGGGAGATACGGGCACTGGTAAAGAATTAGCGGCTGAATTTATTCATAGCCATTCCAAACGGGCGGAGCAAGAGTTTGTAGTGGTTGATTGTACGGTTTTAACGGAAGCCTTATTCGAAAGTGAATTATTTGGTCATGAAAAAGGTGCTTTTACAGGTGCAACAGCTGTAAAAAAGGGCTTGTTTGAATTGGCTGATCAAGGTACTTTATTTTTGGATGAAATAGGTGAGCTGCCTTTATCGCAACAGCCAAAATTACTTAGAGCTATAGAAGCTGGGCAATTTCGGCGTGTTGGAAGTACGACGACGTTAACATCAGACGTTCGTATAATTAGTGCAACACATAGAAATTTGCCACAAATGGTTAAGGCCGGAGAGTTTAGAGAAGATTTGTTTTATCGAGTGTCGGTTTTTCCTGTTCAAGTTCCAACCTTAGCTGAACGTTTACAAGATATTCCTGAAATCACTGATTATCTATTGAAACAGCTGGGGCAAAGAGATGGCCAACAATACAGTATGAGTAAAGAGGCATTGATAAAACTATTAAAACATCAATGGCCAGGTAATATTAGAGAATTAAAAAACTGTTTACAACTTGCTTGTAGCCTATGCGATATGCAATATATAACTGAAGAAGATATTAGCTATATGGAACCGGTTTCAGAGCAAAAGCCTTTGCTGGAGTCAGTAGCGGTAACTTCGGTAAAAGGGAGTCCTTTGCAGCAAATGGAAAGTGATATTATTCAGGCACTTTTGCAAAAGCACCAAGGTAATCGAAAGCTTGTTGCGGCTGAAATGGACATTAGTGAACGAACACTTTACCGTAAGTTAAAACGTTTTGAACTCAATTAAAGTAGATTGAAAATATGAAACCTTCATTAATAAACTGGACTTTCAGTTGCATAGATTCAGGGAACACTTTAACTGAGCCTCCCAATGATTTAAGAGCCAGGGTAAATGAAATTCAGGAATTACCGCCTTTACCAGGTATTGCGGCAAAAATCATGAAGCTTGCTACGGACCCTTTGGCAGATGCGAAAAGATTAGCAGATATTGTTGAAATGGACCCTTTGTTAACAACGCAAGTTATTCGTTGGGCTAGCTCTTCACTTTACGGGTATAAAGGTAAAATCAGTCGTGTTCAAGATGCTATTAGTCGAGTGCTTGGCTATCAATTTGTATTTGACCTTGTTCTAGGCTTGTCCGCATTATCCCCTTTAAAAGCACCCACGGAGGGTGTTATAGGTATTCGTGCTTTTTGGATGCATGCTCTGGCAAGTACGCGTTTAATGAGTGAATTAAATGCTTTGCTTCCTTTTGAGCAAAGAATAGAGTCACAAACGGTGTTTTTTGTAGCCTTAATGCATAATATAGGTTTTCCTGTTTTAGGGGATCAGTTTGAAGATGAGTTTAATATATTATCTAATTTAATTACAGCAAACCCGAGTTTAAGCCTACCTAAGCTGGAAAAATTTGCTTTTGGGATTGATCACTGTGAATTAGGGTATTGGCTATTAAAAAACTGGAATATGCCTGCAGCTGTGGTTGATGTTGTTTATCATCACCATAATCCAAACTATAGAGGGGAGAATTACCAACTAAATTTACTCACCTTTTTAACTGATAGCTTATTAGCCTCCATAAATATAGGTGATGCTCACAATGAAACAGAATATGAGAATATTTATCAAGAGTTGAATTTAAATGCTACAGAAGTTAATGGCGTATTTGAAAAAGTAGAAAGCCAGTTAGAGGATATTAAAGAGATGGTGAAAATATGTATGAATACAACTAATTAATAAAGCACGCCTAATAACTTGCTTTATTACTGTCTCCCTTAGTCGATTGTAGAGAGGACTTTAGTCTGCAATAACTCAAAAATACTGATTCAATGGCGGACTAAAGCCTCTCTCTACAATTTATAAGCAGCGGTTTGTTAATACCCATATTACAAAAAACCCCATAGCATGAAAAGCTATATCCAGCCTTTTTATAAGTAAATATAATATAATGAATTATTCACTTAAATATGAGTGGAAAAATTATAAAAATTATAAAAATTATAAAAATTATTGAGGAGTAGGGTCAATGTGTTGGAGTGGTGAAGCATCAGGTGTTTTAGCTGTTGCAGGTTTAAGTACAGCAGCTTATGTTGCATATAAAGGGGAGTCCAAAGAGCTATGGATTCCATTAGCATATTTTGCCTTAATGGAATTATTACAGGCTTTTACTTATGTTTATATTGATTTATGTGGTAACCCCAGTAATCAGGTGCTTACACTGCTTGGTTATATTCATATTGCTTTTCAGCCATTTTTTGTCAATATGGTTGCAATGTACTTTATTCCAGAGAGTGTTAAATTAAAAATTCGTACAACTGTCTATACTCTTTGTGCCATAAGCTCTGTAGCCATGCTGATCAAAATGTTTCCATTTGATTGGGCGGGAGCATGTGTAGTGGGCGTTGAAGGCTTTTGTGGTACGCAAACTTGTTCTGTTTCTGGGGATTGGCATATTGCATGGCAATTACCACTTAATGGATTAATGTCTTCACCTGTCCATTGGCTGTTTGGTTTTAACTGGGGCTTGCATGCCTTTGTGTATATTTTAGCGTCATTTTGTCTGCCTTTTATATACGGCTCATGGCGTTTTGTGGGATTCCATTATTTGATTGGACCTTATATTTCAGATATTACGACTTCTGACCCAAATGAGTATGCTGCCGTATGGTGTCTATTTTCAATTGCATTATGTGTTTCTGTTATTAAAACGCCTATTAGAAAACATTTGCATGTTAAAACTTGGCCTTACTATCAGAAGCATGTTGCTGATGACTTGTAATAAATAACCTCAATAATTTGGAAGTTAGGCTTTAGCCTAGGAGGCTGTCCGAGAATAGAGAACCTGCTACGGAAAAAGCCCTTTTGGCCACTTTTTCCGTTCATTTTCGTTAAATAGCGCAACTATTCGCCTCAAATGAACGAAAAAATTGACTCAAAAGGGCTTTCCCTCGCGACGGTTTCTATTCTCGGACAGCCTCCTAGCTTGATGCATGTGGGACTGAAGTCCCTTCTTGCAGATAAATAGATGCATAATGTATTTCGTACTCATTCCATAACAATATATACGGTGAAAAATAAAGGCTAATACTTTGTAGAGTGGGCTTCAGTCAGCTCTACAATCATAAGCTATAGTTTTTTAAGAGTTATGATTAATTATCCTTCTCAAACATTTGTTTTAATCGGCGTTTAAATTTTTCTTTATCTTTCAAGTATAAAAATAAAATAAAAATAAAAGGCCAGCCTATTAAAATAATGATTTTGCTTGCAACAGAAAAACTCATACATTTTCCCCTATAAAGTTAAAGAGTGATGATTAAGGTTTAATCTAAAAAGCTTTAGAGATAGCCATCTAAAAAAATCAGTATACCCTTTCATATCAGATCAGCAATTCTAATTGTAACAAATCTGTAAATCTCCAGCTTCTATAACACTAGGTGAGGTTGTGGGAATAAGGGTAGAGACAAGGTATGCCTTGTCTCTACTTATTAAGGTACAATGCCGGCATATTATTTAGTTACCAACCTTAAAAAATGAAATTTTCCTTTGAAATTGTTCCAAGAACTGAAGAAGCCGTTGATCAGCAATATGATTTTATTTCAACATTGGGCGAGTCAATTAGTATGATCAATGTCCCTGATATCCAGCGATTTAATATTAGAAGCTGGGAGACAGGTAAAAAAATTGATCGAAGCAAATATAGTTTTGTTCCTCATTTTAGAGCAACAGACTTTTCTTTACAGTCAGGTGATATTTTTCGGATTATTGAAGAAAATCAACTGGATCATGTGCTTTTGGTTTCAGGTGATCCGCCTGAAGGTATTAAGCGAGCATTTCATAATACTAATGTACTTGATTTAATCAGAGTTGTTAAGCAAAAGTATCCTGATATAACCATTCATGCCGGCTTTGACCCTCACAGAAATGGAATTCAGGAAGAATGTAATTATGTACAAAGAAAAGTCGATGCAGGAGCTAGTAGCTTTTTTTCTCAACCTTTTTACGATATTAGAATGGTAGAAATTTATGCAGAACATTTGCAAGGAATTGATGCTTTTATTGGATTGAGCCCTATAACCACTATGTCATCAAAGAATTATTGGGAGATAAAAAACAAAGTTAAATTTCCCTCAAGTTTTAAGCCTGAGATAGAGTGGAATGTTAGTTTTTCAAACCAAGTGATTGATATGGCTAAAGAGGCTGGCTTTAATATTTACTTTATGCCGATAAAAATAGATCTTAAGAAGTATTTCGGTAAACTGAATTTAGAGCAGAGGGGCTAGGACACGTAATAATAAAGCAGGGTGCATATAGAATGCACCCTGTTGGATAAATATTAAAGAGTATTAAATTTTAGCTTTAAGACCCTCATAAGCTTTTTCACCTTTTTCTAGCCATTCAGTTGCTTCAATAACATCACCTTTTTTAGCCGCTTTTCTAGCTTTTTTAAGGTTTTTATTAGCATGTTGGCGAGCTCTATCAACTTTGTCGTTTGCATTGATTTCTTTTTGAGCTCTCATTGCTGCTCTAATTGCTTTTTGAGCTTTTAGACCATCATCACCATCGTTGATCAATTTCATTGCTTCAGCAATATGCCCTAAAGTCATGTCAATCGCTTGTATTGGACCAAAACAAGTTCTGCCATCTTCACAAGCAACAACAGCTGTAGAAAAAGAACCTAAAGATAGAGCTAATGTTAATGCTACGACCGCACTTTTTAATAATTTCATGTAATGTAAACCTCATTGTAGTTATTTTAATTAGCACATAACTTTTAAGAATTTAGCTAAATGCTGTAATGAATTTTAGCATAACTTTTATTAATATTGCATGAATTAACAGTTTAACTACCTTTTCTTGTAATATTAATAGGTTAGGAAGGTGTTATTCGTCGTCTCTTTTGATAACAAGTTTTGTATGTCCTGGCTTATCTTCAAAAGTATTAAATAAAATAGCACAACAACAAACAGAACAGTCCTCGTAGTAAGTACCCACGTAAAATTAATTTAACAAAAACAACTGTCATTCCTGCGTGCTCTTAGCAGGAATCCATCTGACCTACACAGTAGATTCCCGATAAGAACACTCGGGAATGACGAAAATAAATTGTTAAGTTAATTATGCCTGTCTACTTATTTTTGATCGCCAGCCGAATTATCAATTAAAACAGCAATATTTTCGCCACAATAAGGGCATTCGACCTGATACTCTTCCATTACTGTACTGTTCGGAGTAAATAATCTAGCCAGGCCATGGGAAGAATGCGCTTTAAAAAACCAAACAAATAAGTTGGAAAGGTAACGTAATAACGTATGTTAGGTTTTTTAGCTTCCAAAGCGTGAATAACCTTTTTTGCAACAGCTGCCGCTGGTAGAGTAAAGGGTGCGGCAGGCCCTTCTTTTTGTAAACGTTGTTCCATTACTTTATAAGTTTGTTGGTGCTCACTCAATTCAGGATTTATATTCTTCTTATATAAAGCAAAGGCATTTTTTCTAAACTGGCTGGTGATAGGGCCGGGTTCTATCAGACAAAGTTGAATATTTGTACCGTGGAGTTCGATACGCAGAGTATCAACTAATCCTTCCAAGGCAAATTTACTGGCATTATAAGCGCCTCTATACTTCATAGCTACAAAGCCAAGAATTGAACTGTTATAGAGTATGCGGCCATGTCCTTGTTTGCGCATTAGAGGAATAATGAGGTTTGTTAGCTCGTGAGTGCCAAAGAAATTGGTTTCAAATTGATTTTTTAAAACATCACGGCTTAAATCTTCAACTGCACCAGGTTGTCCAAAAGCACCATTATTAAATAAGCCATCTACTTTGCCATCAGTTAACGATATTAATTGCTTCACAGCTTGTTGAATACTGTTGGAATCGGCAAGGTCAAGCTGTAGAGCTTCAAAGCCCTGGTTTTGTAAATTGGTGACATCGGCTGGTTTTCTGGCTGAGCAAATAACACGGTAATTGCGTTTTTTTAACTCTATTGCTGTTGTATATCCAATGCCTGTTGAGCAACCTGTGATAAAAACTGTTTTGGGTGCCATTACTTTATGAGTTCAGTTTCATTAAATTGGAAGTTTTTTGCAGAACTGCAGTCGATGGAGAAAACCAAATGATCAGGCTTGCTTTGTACACTTAATTGATCTGACTCTACACGGGTGCAATCACCCGTTGCTAATGCCTTTTGAGCGGCTAAACGTCTAAATTTTTCAATTTCGGGTAGTCTAGCTTCAAAAGGTTTTACTTGCTCAGGTAATTTATCATATTGATAAGGAGGAATAGCAAAAGCAGTATATTGAACCGTGTTATTTTTTATCAGTTGTTGATTGATTGTGCTTTGTTCAATGGCATCTTTTTGTCGTTTAGCTTCTTTAGCGATTAAGTTTTGGCGGTCAATTTCCTGCTGTTTTTTTTGCTCAACTTGCTGTTGTTGCTGTTTAAGTCTAACGGCTAAATCTACAGATTGGCCCGTTTTAAAATCGATTTTAAGGGCTTTTTTTTCTTCAGCGCAAGGAGTCGCTTGATAGGCTGTTTTACCTTGATCGTCAGTACATTTGTAAACACTGGCAAGGCTATAACCTGACCCTAGTGTCATCAGTAACAAACTACCTATCGAATATATTAATTTCATTATTTTTTCTCCTCCATAAATTAGGTCCACTATTACCCAACTTGCTCTTTAAGTAAATAAGTTTTTTCTTGATAGTGTTTACTAACAAAAACAAAACACAATTGCTGTCACAAAATGTGGTAAAAAACCAAAAGTAGTTTATTTCGGCCTCCTAGTATCATTATTTAGCATAAAAAAATTGACAGCACGGGTAAATAGGTTTCGTAGTGATTATCTATTTACACTTGAATAAGGGCTGAAACTGCAAACACAATAACAAATAATCCTAAGGATATTTTCCTAAGTGCTGTTAATTCATAAACTCTATTAAGTGTTAAGTGTAGGATAAATTACACAACTAAACAGGGGGGAACTAACAATATATTAATAAAGGGTTAGCTGTTTGTATTTGTAAGGTAAATTTCAATACCCCAAAGCATCCTATCCAGGACAAATTAATTTAACAGCACTATTTATGGCAATCTTTAAAGTAAAATTACTAATGAACAGGGTATAATTGAAAATATAAATTCAATAACCGTTAAATCGTTTAAAGGTGAAATCATGAACAAGATGACAGGTTTTTTAGTAAGCATTTTAATGAGTTGTTTATTGGTCTTAGCAAGTGTTTCTGATGCTCAAGCTAAACGGTTTGGTGGTTCACGTTCGTTCGGTGGGAAATCTTCCTACAGCTCACCTTTTAAACGATCTACTGCATCAAAAGCAACGTCTACTCAGTCAGCAAGTCAACAGAAAGCATACAAGCAAAACCAAACCGCAAGACAAGGTATGAGTCGTCGGGGTGGGTTGATGGGGATGCTTGGTGGACTGGCCTTGGGAGGTTTGCTGGGCTCATTATTTTTTGGAGGAGCATTTGAGAGTTTTAATTTTATGGATATTTTGTTATTTTGTGGAATTACCTACTTGTTATACAAAATGTTTGCAGCTAAGGCTAGCAAGACTCAGGGGCGAACACAACCTGTTTACACGCGAGATAGTTATGGTTCACAGCAAGGCCATTCTCAATATAAACCACAATCATTTGATCATGATTCTCAACAGAGTTTAGCCAACTTTGATACAGATATATTGTTTAATAAAGGTAGTAGTCAGGAAAGCTCTACTAAGACCACTTTTTCAGCAGAACAAAGTGATGTGACTTTTGAACAGGAGACTATTCCAGCAGGCTTTGATGAAGCTGATTTTTTAGCGGGAGCAACAGCTGCTTATAACAATTTGCAAGATGCATGGGATAAAAGAGAACTTTCTGAGATTAGAGGTTTAACGACGGATAAAGTTTTTGCTGAAATTCAACAGCAGTTACAAGCATCTTCTGAGGTTAATCAAACAGATGTTTTAAAAGTTGATGCAGAATTATTAAGTATTAGAGAAATTGGAACTGACCTTGAAGCGGTAGTATTGTTTGATTCTATCATCAGAGAAGATGATAGTACTCAAGCAGAACAAGTAAGAGAAGTTTGGCATTTTATAAAGTCTAAAAATAGCTTGCAGCCTAAATGGTATCTTGATGGAATTCAGCAATTAGAACAGTAAAAAAATTATAGGTTTATTCATTACATCCCTGTAGCTTATGCAGAAGCCATTGCTGAGAGGAGCGCTTAAATTAAATTCTTTTGCTACTTTAAAGTAAAAGAAGTGTTTTATTTATCCTATTGATTCATAATGATATTTTATACTATATGGTTTTTCCGTGAGTCACCCATAAAACAAAGGAAGATTATATTTTAAGGTGTTAAAATGAGAAGTTAAACGCAAACAAATTATTAGGGAAAACGAATGGCAAGAAAACCAGAAGAAACAATGACAACCCCCATCATCATTGACCCTAATATGTTAAATAATTATTATAACCAGGGTGATGAGATAAGTTTGGTGGAATTATGGAGGTCTTTAGTTGAGCAAAAAACTGTATTTTTTGCTACCTTTTTAATTATATTAATTGCTGGATGTGCATTCTCTCTAATTCAACCGACCCTATATGAATATTCCACTACGATTGAGATTGGTACCCAAGCAGATATACAACTTTAATTCAACCAATAGAAACTGTAAAATCAGAAGTAGAATCAGCTTATATCAATGTCGCCTTACATAACTATTATAAAGGAGTAGGAAAAGGAAAGGGTGTTGTTAGTGTGTCTGTTGATACCCCCCCAAATACTAATCTAATTATTCTTAAAAGTAGTGGAACTATTGAGCAATCAGAGACTAACCTTGCTATTCAAAATGATATTCTCCAGAGACTAATTAAAAAGTATAACGCAACGAGCCAATCAGTTAAAAATGGTTTTAATAGCCAAATATTAAAACTAAATAGTCAACTGGAAGACCTGCAAAATGAGAAATTATTTGCGGGTAAGGAGCTTGAAGTTAAAAGCGCTCTTACTACAAAAAGGAATGGGCTTATAAAGCTTCAAGAAGAAGAAAAGAGTTTAGACGACTCTCTTATTCGGCTGCAAGCACTTGCCGCATTACTAAAAGAGCAATATAACACTGACATCGAAAACCTTAAAACGGCTCTTAAAAATCAGCATCAAGCAACTAAAGGTAGGGCTGATACTGCTCTACTTGTTTTATTGACTTCAGAGTTACAACAATACCGTACCCATATTGCGGCTCTCAATGAACGGTTAAATATTAAATTACCTACACGACAAGAAAATTTAACCCTTAAAATTGCTAATAATAAGAGAGCCCAAGAAAGCCAGCGAGTTTTAATAAAACAAGCAGAAAATGCGGTAGATAAGTTATATATCAACCGAGGGTGTCAAATAAACTTACTTAAATCTCAAATATTAAAAATAGAAAATGATATAAAATCTTTGTCCACAACACATGCACTGGTTCCACCCTCTCCTTCATTTGAACCCGTCAATGGAAAAAAGAAATTTTTGATTATTGCTGTATCAGGTGTGTTAGGTTTTTTTATTGCCCTTTTTGCTGCTTTATTTGCTGGTTTTCTTGCTAAGGTTAAAGATTAATATGACTATAAACTTATCACAGGTTGAAAATTGTAGGGGGGCTTTAGTCCGCATTCACTGCTGCAATTTACTTATATGGCGGACTGAAGTCCGCCCTACAACACTTACTTTTTATTTTTTAAAGCAACCTGTGGTTTGTATATAGCCATGAAGATTAAAAATATATTTAATAGGATTAATGTTATATAGAACTCATTCAATAAGAAATAATTTATTGATAATAAATGAATTTAGAGCCAGTAACTTTTATTGATAAAGATGATGCATGAGTAAATCATAATGAGGCTTTAGGCTAGTCTGAATCGTGCGAGGATAAAGCCTCACTTCCAATTATTAGAATAAATATAGTTATACTTCAGGCGAAGCCTATCTACTTATATTGAACTAAAATAAATCTTCTTGTTTGCAAGAAGTTTTACAGCCACAAGTTTTACCACAACCTAAGCCTTCTTCTTTTACTGGACCAAGATCAGGGTTATTAGCGGCATATTTTCTAGCAATTTGTTGGATTAATACCCAGGCAATTAGCACTGAAAAGATAATAGTTATGGTAATTAATAAGTTAAACATTGTTGTATCCAAATTAATGTTAAGTCTAAATAAACTCTTTGTTTTAGGCTGTTGTTCCTAAACCAGCAAATCCCATAAAGGTAAGTGATAATATGCCGGCTAACATCATACTTAAAGCGGCTGCTTGAGTAATGTTTGGTAGAATTGATAACTCCAGTTTTTCTCTAAGCCCAGCCATTAAAACAATGGCTAAACCAAAACCAGCACCACCGCCTAAACTAAAAGAGACAGACTGTAAAAAATCGTAACCTCTTGATGTTTGAAATAATGCTACACCTAAAATAGCACAGTTAGTAGTGATTAAGGGCAAGAAAATTCCCAAAGCTCTAAATAGCGTTGGGCTAAATTTTTTTAAAATCATTTCTACTAACTGCACAGCAGAAGCTATTAGCGCAATATAACTAATTAGACGCAGAAACTCTAGCTCATAAGTGGTTAATACTAAGTTAATGGCATAAGCACACGTTGAACTTACAAACATTACAAATGCAGTAGCAAGTGCCATATTAAATGCGGTGTCACGTTTTGCTGATACGCCAACAAAGGGGCATAAACCAAGGAAAAGTGCTAATACAAAGTTATTAATTAAAAAGGCACTAAGAAAAATAAAGCTAAGAGATTCTGGATTCATTATTAACTCCTAGGTTGACTAACGGTGCAATGAGAAGCAGAATCTGCAGCAATTAATTTACCTGTTTTACGTTGCTCAACATAGTTAATCAGTAATAGCCATGAGCCTAAAACGATAAAGCCACCGGGTGGTAGAATCATTACGACCCAAGGTTGGAAATTAAGGCTGAATATTTGGTAGCCTAATAATTGCCCTGCACCTAATAGTTCTCTAACACCACCTAACATGACTAAGGCCAAGGTAAAACCTAATCCCATCCCTAAAGCACTAATAACTGATTTACCAAATGTGTTTTTTGATGCAAAAGCTTCAGCGCGGCCTAAAATTAAACAGTTCACTACAATTAATTGAATAAAAGCACCCAGTTTGTTATATAAATCTAAACTAATAGCTTGAATAATATAATCAACCAAAGTAACAAAGGTGGCAATGATAATAATATAAGTGGTGATACGTACTTGTTTGGGTATGAAGTTTCTTAGTGCAGAGACTAGAGCATTTGAACAGACTAAAACAAAAATACTGGCCAAGCCCATGGCTAATGAGTTTTCAACACTATTAGTTACAGCAAGTACAGGACAGAGTCCTAGCATCATTACGAATACTGGGTTTTCTTTCCATATCCCGGCTGTGAATATATCCATGGTTATTGGAGTATCTTTATTAGTTGAGTTGGCCATGGTCGCCTCTATTTGCTTGTTTTGCTGTTTTTAGTAAGTTTAAATTTTTTGAAATAATCGGGTGCAATGCTTGACCGCTCTTATTAAACATTCGTCCAACAGCATTTGAAGTAATGGTTGACCCTGAAATAGCATCAATTTCCCAAGGGTTTTTCTTAGTTCCGTGTCTTACTGTTTTAATGACATTAATTAATCCAGATTGTTCCTGGTTAACTTTTGCATCTAAACAATTGAAGTTGGCCAGGAACTCTTTATCTGAAGTGATTTTGGTTCCAAACCCAGGTGTTTCTGTACTTTTTAATACATCATAAGCTGTGATACATCCTGTATCTGGCTGGTATCCGTAGAGTAATTTTACAATATCTTGATAACCTTGTGCGGCAGCATTAAGAGCAAGGCCAACAAAGTTATTTTGAGCATCGTACCCCGCATAAATTAATTCACCTTTTGCTTTATCATCAGCCAGTTTTATTTTTCCATTTTTAATGATAAAGGTTAAACGGCTTGTGGCTTTAGGTAATACTTTAAAAATGGCCCGCTCTGTTGCCAGTCTTTGGTTTTCTGCAATAATAGGTTTGGTGTATTCATAAACTAATACGACTAGAAAGCCAGATAACATTGCTACCACACCCAGTGTAGAGATTAATGAAAGACTAGAAGGTAATGGAGGTACTTTATTCTTTTCATTTTCCATAATTATTTACCTCCATATATACGAGGTTGAGTGTAGGATTCAATGAGTGGTGTTGCCGCATTTCCAAATAAAACAGCGTACATAACCGCTTCTGTTAGGCCTCCAAATAACCGGATAATAACCGTTAAAAATCCAACCAATAAACCAAAAACAAAAATACCTTTAGGGGTTACCGGTGAAGCCACCATATCACTGGCCATAAAAACAGCCGCAAACATTAAGCCGCCGGAAAATAGCATAAAACTAGCTGTCGGGTATTTTGTTGAGTCTAATAAATAAAAGAATTCTGCTGAAACTGCTGTGCCGAAGATAACGGCTGCAGGAATACGCCAATCCAACATGTTTTTGTAGATAAGGTAAGCGCCACAAATAAGAATTAATAAGCTGGATGTTTCACCTGTTGAGCCTGCTGTTAAGCCTAAAAATAAATCCATGCTATCACTTATAATGCCTTGGAATTTCATTAATGCCAAAGGTGTTGCACCACTAAAGCCATCAATGCTTACTTGTGAAACCCACTCTGAGGTGGAGACTGGCTTCATAAAAGGTAAGGCCAAGGAGGAAGGAATAAATTCAAAAAAACGGTTAGTGGCTAATGCAGGAGTCCAAGTTGTTATTGATACAGGAAAGGCTGCTTGTATAAAAGCGCGTCCCACTAATGCAGGGTTAAAGACATTAAAGCCAATTCCACCAAATAAGGTTTTTCCCATGGCAATCGCTACAAAACCTGCAATAGCACCCATCCATAAAGGGAAGCCGGGGGGTAAGGTCATTGCTAGCAATAAGCCTGTAATAATGGCACTTGCATCTCCAATAGTGGTTTTTTTGTCAGATAGCTTGCAAAAAAGATGCTCTGTACTAGTGCAAGATAGAACTATAACAATCATTAATGCTAGAGCACTAATACCAAATTGATAAATAGCATAAGCCGCTAATGGCAGTAATGCATAAACTACATTACGCATAATTTCTGCAACCGTAGGTGCTTTGCGAATGTAGGGGGATGTTCGTATATCTATTTTTGGTTGATTGGCCATTTATTGTATCTATTTACAGGAATATGAAAACGTATTTTATATCGGTTTACTTTGTTTAGGGCGTTAAAACAAAACACTTACTAAGACCTTTTGCTTTATTGATAAATTTTTTATCGAAAGTAAAAAACTGATTGTATTGTTGGCACTGGCTTAGATGTAATGCATCTGCAAAACCTAAACCTTTACTATGCCATTGAATAGCTTGAGTAATGAGTGTTGGGTTGGAAAGGTGTACATTGGATAAACCAAAAAGTTTTGTTAAAGCCGTAGAAGTATTTTGTGCCTCAAAATTATATGCATATCGAAGCACCCATTCAGTTTCAAGAATAACAGTGTCAGCTATATAAATATCATAATTTTTAAATAATGCGTAATTTCTTTGGAATTGAGTATCATCATCTTTCCATTGATGAGCGGTACGTAAAAGTTTGGGGATGATAACCTGACCTTTACTTGATAGCTTAGTGGTTTCCATAGAATGCTTACAGAGTAAGAAATTAGTAAGAAGTATTGCTCGGTTATATTTTTAAGTCAAGAAATGCTTTTACTCTCCTTAGGTAACGCGCATTAAATAACCTACCCAGATTGCGAAGGATTTTTATTCGTCTTCAACTAACACATGGATGTGTGTAGGTAGAACAAAGAA
>CAYYNM010000057.1:0-16178 GCA_964472945.1 uncultured Methylomarinum sp.
ACCCTATGGTTTTTAGTATTTTCTGAATTCAAGTTAAAAAAACTGGAACATCGAGATATAGGCCATAGAATTAATTTAAAAATAAAGGCAAACACTTTGTAGAGCGGACTTCAGTCCGCAATCATTCAGAACAACTGTCTCCTATAGCGGACTGAAGTCCACCCTACAATTAATAACACAACAGTATTACTAACAAAATACTATTTTAACTTATCACTTGCTGTTTTTCTCGACCCACCCATATATATGCAATGATTAAGGCAATAAAACATGAGGCTGCCGCCATAGAATAAACAAACCAGGCACCATACAAATCCCAAAAATACCCACTGTATAAACTACCAATCATCCCGCCCAAACCAAAACTTAAACTACTATATAAAGCCTGTCCTTTTCCTTGGTGATGCTCTCCAAAATATTTATGTACTAAATGAATAGCAACCACATGTGAGGAGCCAAAAGTTGCTGCATGAAGTAATTGAGCCAAAATCATTAAAGGTAATGATTCAACATAAAAAGCGATCAATAACCAACGGCAAATACTTAAGAAGATACTGACCAATAAGATGTTTCGTAAAGACATCCATCTAAGCACTTGTTTCATAAAAATAAACAAAACAACTTCGGCACACACACCTAAAGCCCACAAAAATCCAATAATACTGGATGAGTAATTAAACTGGTTTAAGTAAATTGAATAAAAAACATAATAAGGGCCATGCGCTACTTGCAAAAGCATATAAACAAAAAAGAACGCAATAATTTCAGGTTTCTTTATTATTTTAAAAATACCGACAGTATCTTCTGTTTTATGAGCAATCTTTGTTTCAGGCGTGATTAAACTCACCAACCAGATCATTGTTAACAGACAAATAATCATCTCAGGTAAATAATCAATACTTAATATATCAACTAATTGACCAATACTTAACACCGTAACAATAAATCCAATTGATCCCCACAGCCTTATTTTGCTATATCGATGTGGTTCTTTTTTTAAATGGAATAAAGTAGCTGCTTCAAACTGAGGTAAGGCTGCATTCCAAAAAAAACTAAAACCAACCGTTATCATGGCTACCCATAGATAGCTGTCTTTATAGAAAAAACCCGCAAAAATAACCGCAGCAAAAAATGAGGCTATCCGTATCACCCGTAAGCTCTTGCCCGTATGATCAGCAATCCAACCCCATAAATTGGGTGCAATAATCTTGGTGGCCACCATCAAAGCAGATAGTTGACCAATCTCTAAGGCATTAAATTTAATATATTCTAAATACAGGCTCCAATAGGGTAAAAACCCACCTAATGTTGCAAAATAAAAAAAATAAAAACTAGATAATCTCCAATATGGAATAGCCATTATTTATCTTAAAATTGGCAAGCCTGAATCTACATCTATATTTTGCGCTCGATGACGCATGATATGATCCATAAGAGTAATTGCCATCATGGCTTCTGCAATGGGTGTTGCTCTAATACCCACACAGGGGTCATGCCTGCCTTCTGTAATAACATCAATGGCTTCGCCTTTAGTATTAATGCTTTTCCCTGGGATTCGTAAACTTGAAGTCGGTTTTAAAGCAATACTAGCAACTATATTTTGACCTGTTGATATTCCACCTAAAACACCTCCTGCATGGTTAGTTAAAAAACCATCCGGAGTCATTTCATCTCGAAAATATGTCCCTTTACTTGCCACACAATCAAAGCCATCACCAATTTCAACACCTTTAACGGCATTAATACTCATTAAACTGTGTGCCAGCTCTGCATCCAGCCGATCAAAAATCGGCTCTCCTAAACCTGGAGGTACATTCGTTGCAATCACTTCAACTTTAGCCCCAATAGAATCGCCCTCTTTTCTAAGTGCATCCATATAATTTTCCATTTCTGTAATTTTATTGGCATCAGGACAAAAAAATGGATTTGTTTCAACAATTGTTAAATCAATTTTTTCAACTTTAATAGGGCCTAGTTGTGATAAATATCCATGAATTTCTATATTAAACTTTTCTTTAAGGTACTTTTTTGCAATGGCACCTGCTGCTACACGCATTGCCGTTTCACGCGCAGAAGACCTCCCTCCTCCTCTATAATCCCTAAAACCATATTTATGTTGATATGAATAATCGGCATGTCCCGGACGAAAAGTTTCTGCAATTTTAGAATAATCTTTAGAACGTTGGTCTGTATTTTCTATGATTAACCCAATTGGAGTCCCTGTGGTTTTTCCTTCAAAAACACCCGAAAGAATTTTAACTTGATCCGCCTCCCTTCTCTGTGTTGTATGTCTTGAAGTCCCTGGCTTTCTCCTATCTAAATCCAGTTGAATATCGGCCTCTGTTAACGAAACCCCGGGAGGACAGCCATCCACTGTACAGCCCAAAGCCAAGCCATGACTTTCTCCAAAAGTAGTTACGGTAAATAATTTTCCTATTGTATTGCCTGACATATTAAAGTTTAGATAAAAATAGTTGATGGTATTGCTGAACTTGTTCAGCAGTTAGAAGAAAAACGCCGTCACCACCGCGTTCAAATTCAAGCCAGTAAAAAGGGATTTCAGCAAATAATTGTTGTAAGGTTTCAGCACTACTCCCTACTTCAACAATTAAAATACCTTGTGGTGATAAATATTCAATAGCATCTGCTAAAATGCGAATAACTAAATCCAGGCCTGAAATACCGCCAGTAAACCCCATTTCTGGCTCTTTATGATATTCTGCTGGAAGCTCTTCCCATTCCGCAATTGCCACATAGGGTGGGTTTGTTACAATGACATCGTATTGTTTTTTAGGCAGTTGGTTAAAAAGGTCAGATTGAAATAAGCCGAGTTCTTCAGTTAACTCATGCTTTTTAATATTAACACGCGCCACCTCTAATGCATCATCCGACAACTCTACCGCATCGACCTGTGCTTCAGGGAAAGCATAAGCACAAGCAATAGCAATACAAGCACTGCCAGTACATAAATCTAATATATTAAAAACTTGCTGTTCATCAACCCAAGGTGCAAAACGTTGCTCAATTAACTCTGCAATAGGTGAGCGAGGAACAAGCACTCTTTCATCAACATAAAATGATAAGCCAGCAAAAGTCGCTTCATTGGTTAAATAAGCAACAGGCTTACGCTCAGATATACGTGTACTAATCAATTGTATGACCTTTTTACGCTCCTCTATCGTTAGAGTAGCAGCCATATAGCATTCATCAAGATTATAAGGTTGATAAAGTGCATGTAAAACAAGTGCTGCTGACTCATGTAAAGGTGTCGCTATGCCATGACCTAAAAATACACCTTTTTCAGCTAATTGACTTGCTCCCCATCGAATATAGTCTCTAATAGAGTGTAAGGTTGTGATAATATCAGCTTCAGTCGATGTCTGTTGTTTACACATTTAATAATTAAGTTATTAACCAAAGCGACAATTTTAAACTAAAATCATATTTGTTGATGACAAAAATTAGAATCGTTTTACTTTTAAAGCCTAATTTTTTTGTAAAACAGCAATTTTCATTTATATGACAACTTTAGATAACGCCACAAAAACAGCAGCCAATTTAGCTAAAAACCGTTTATTTCTCGATTGTTATAAATATATGCAATCAGATAAACTTGCTTTACCCACTATTCCAGACGTTTCCTTTAAAATTCGTCGAGCCATTAATGACGATAAAGCTAACAATTCTAAAATTGCACGCGTTGTACAGACAGACCCTGCTATCACTGCACGTTTAATCCAGATTTCTAATAGCCCACTGTATAGAGGACGACGAAAAATTGAAAGTTGCCCTGAAGCATTAACCCGTATAGGCCTTAAAGCTTCTCAAGATATTATCACCGCATTTGCGATGAAAGCTGTCTTTAAGGCAAAATCACCTCTTATCAGAAAAAAGATGCAGGATTTATGGGCTCACAGTAGTTATGTTGCTTCTATTAGTGCTGTTTTTGCCCATAAAACACCGGGGTTTGATCCTGATAGAGCGATGCTAGCGGGGTTAGTTCACGATATTGGCATAGTCCCTATTTTGACCTATGCGGATAAACATCCAGATATTTTAGTAAACCCTAGAGATTTAGCAGAAACCGTTAAAAAATTACGTATTGAAATTGGTATTCAAATCATTAGAAAATGGGATTTCCCCAGTGATTTTGAAGGTGTCATTAGCCATGCAGAAAATTGGCAAAGAGATAGCGGAAAACCAGCCGATTACTCAGATATTGTTATGATTTCTCAATTGCATAGTTTTATAGGTAAAGTAGACGTAAAAAAAATGCCTCAAATGGATCAATTACCCGCTTACCGAAAACTGGTATCAGGAAACTTAGATATTGATCAGAGTATTAATATTTTAGATCAGGCAAAAGATGAAATTGAGCATATTCGACAAATGTTGAATTAACCCACATTTTTAAGCACTATACCTGTAGAGACAAGGCATGCCTTGTCTCTACAATACATTAGCAGCAAGTTTTCGACTTACTTACCCCTCTTGCCCATCAACTCTAACAGCACTCAGAATAGGAGTATAAACACACACAAACAAAGAAAAGGCAGCTAACCAGCAATAAGTTGATAGTACTAAAAAGTGACCATACCAGTCAGGTAATAAAGCAGGCAATAACACTCTAAATAAAGCCGCTAGATTGATCAATGCAAATGCTATTGCAATAGTATTAGATGCTTTCATAGCGCGCCCAGTGTGCCCCAAAGATACTCGGGCCATCATTCCTAGGGTTAACACACCAATTCCACCTACTGTAAAAGCATGAATTGCAATAGAAAGAGGAATAATCGTTAATGAAGCTAAAGCGACAAAAGCAAAGCCGAGTATAATCCATGCATAGCCCATATATAGCACCCATAACAAAGGAACATACCAAATTCTAGGTTCATACCAGCCATATACCCGAAGAATATTGGCAACAATAGCTGCTACAGCTGTTATTGTTAGTATCACACCTGATTGATCAAATATAAGCAATACAAAGACCAGCGCACTTGAGGCAATAGCAACAGCATCCAGAACCGGATTTCGAATAGCCATCACGCCTTTGATCCCTCTTTCTGTAAAAAATGGAAATACGCGCCCAGCTATCACTAATATTATCATCATGATAATTGCTAATACTAAATATAAACCAAGATATGCAGTATTTTCATACAGACCTAGAATATCTGCATGAATACATGCATTACCAAAGGCCATTAATAACAACAAAGCAACAAAAAACAGATTTCTTAAATTGCCTGATTTAATGATTGGCTTAGCTACAAAATAAGCTAAAGCAGGTAAAAATGCAAAATCGGTCAAAGCGATCAATGTATCAGGAATTAACTCTGAATAAAATGGAGTAATACGCCCATACACCCACAATAAGCAAAGTCCGAGTAATTTATTTCCTTGTACAGTCTGAATGCCTGTCCAGTTTTTAACAGCGGTCAGTAAAAACCCCGCAATAACAGCAACTGAATACCCCAATAACATTTCATGAGCATGCCAATAATTAATGGGGTAATAATTATCTGTAACCAATACCCCTTTAAAAATTGATGACCACAAAGCAATTAAAATAAGTGCAAACAGTCCTGCTAAAGCAAAAAAAGCTCTAAATCCTAAAGCAAAAATCGGATATTCTAAAATATGTTTATTCATGCGCCCTGTTCCAGCCAGTCAATTTTAGCATTAGAAAAACCTGCAATTATACGCAATTCTCGATTAAAAGGCTCCTTTGGTTTTCTTACATAAAATTTTTTAATGAGTTCCATGTATTTTTCTTCATAATTGATATCTCTTTGCTGACAAATAATTTTAAACCAATAAGAGCCGAGTTTCACATGTCCAACCTCATCTTCCAGAATTTTAGTTAATAAAACCACACTTTTATTATCGCCTTGCTGTTTAAATTTTCTAATCATTTGAGGTGTTATATCAAGCCCTCTCGCTTCCATACACCGTGGCACTAAAGCCAACCTGTCAAGCACATCAACTGAGGTCTCTTCAGCATGCTCCCATAACCCACCATGCGCAGGTAGTTTCCCATAATCCGCCCCCATTTCTAATAAATAATTTCTTATTAAAGTAAAATGTTGTGCCTCTTTATCTGCTACTCGCAACCAATCCTGGTAAAATTTTTTAGGTAGTCCTCTAAACCGGTATAAAATATCCCAAGCTAAATAAATAGCTACAAATTCGATATGTGCAGAGGCAGCTGGCAATAAATAACCCACCCAAATTGCGAAGGATTTTTGTTTGCCTTCAGTGGTGCAACGAAGGGCGCATAGCAAGCTATGTAACCGAAGTTGCAACACTGAAGGCGGACAAAAAGACCCGCTAGGTGGGTGGGTTATTTGTTGCTAGTTGCCTAAGGCATGAAAAAAAGCAACTTTACCTGAGGGCGAATTAACGCTTCTTTTTGGCATATCCCTGGGTGATAATAATTGAGGCTTATCAGGGAATTTAGTGTCAATAATCGGTTTTATTGGCTCAATAGATTCAAAAGAGAGTTGGTCTCTTTCAAATAGCTTTATGGCTTTGTGTGTTGTTTCAACCTTTGATCCAAACTCAGTTTAATGTAAAAATATTATCCACTTTAAATATTAAAAAATAATGCTAAAAATAATTAATGTAACCCTTTTAACAACATATTGCAGTTTAATATTTTGGCTATCTTCACGCTCATCGCTTCCAATGCCTATGTTTTTTGCTCACCAAGACAAGTTACATCATTTTGGCGCTTATTTTATTATGGGAGTTCTTGCTTGGAGGGTTTTTAATGATTATGCAAAAAAACCAGGCTTGGTTTTTTTATTAAGTTTATCTTTTTGTAGTTTATACGGACTGTCTGATGAGTTACATCAGTCGTATGTACCTGACAGAGAAGCGGATGTTTTTGACTGGATTGCTGATACATTAGGCGCATCAATAGCCTTAATAACTATACATCTAACAAAGAAAAAATTTAACTATTAAAAGGCAAGCCAGCTAGATAAGTACCCACGTAAAATTAATTTAACAAAAACAACTGTCATTCCTGCGTGCTCTTAGCAGGAATCCATCTGACCTACACAGTAGATTCCCGATAAGAACACTCGGGAATGACGAAAATAAATTGTTAAGTTAATTATGCCTGTCTACTTAGCTGGCTAGTGTCTATACAAAATCTTGCTAAAAATATTATTGAAAGATAGCTTCAAAAGAATAACCGCTAACTTCTAAAATTTCTTTTAATCTTTTTAAAGCATCCATTTGAATTTGTCTAACACGCTCCCTAGTAACCCCCAACTCTTGAGCAACTTGTTCTAGTGTCGAGTTTTCATGTCCACATAAGCCATAACGCCTACAAATAACTTCCCGCTGTTTCTCCGATAATTGATGAACCCAACCGGTAATTTTGTCTTTAATATTATCTTTTTGTAGCAAATCAGTCGGTGTTTGCTCTGTTTTATCAGAAATAGAATCTAACAAAGGCTTGTCATAATCCTTACCTACTGGAACATCAACAGAAGTAACACGTTCATTAAGTTTTAACATCTTGATGACGGTTTTTAAAGGCTTGTCCATATATTCGGCAATATCTTCTGCACGAGGATCATGATCAAGTTTTTGAGCTAGAAACCGTTGTGCTTTTATATAGCCATTCATTTCTTTAATAATATGAATCGGTAACCGTATCGTTCTGGTTTGGTTCATAATCGCACGCTCAATAGTCTGTCTAATCCACCATGTTGCGTAAGTTGAAAAACGGAAGCCTCTATCAGGGTCAAATTTTTCTACCGCTCTGATAAGACCCAAATTCCCTTCTTCAATCAGATCTAATAAAGGTAAACCTCTGTTTAAATAGCGACGAGAGATTTTAACGACCAAGCGTAAATTACTCTCAATCATTATTTTACGTGCTTCCTGGTCGCCTCTTAAAACACGTTTACCGTAAATTTTTTCTTCATCGGCTGTTAATAATTTTGATTTACCGAGCTCATTCAGGTAAACCCTTGTTGCATCAGCAGTATTAGAGTTTTTTGCATCCTCTTTATTTACAATAGCCACCTTGGGTTCAGCAATAAGAGTATTAGTAGCAAATTCAAAATTAAGCATCTGGGATGCACCATTAGCAGTATCATCAATGATTACTGATTCAACGATTTCTTGTGTCATTTTCAACCCTCCGGGTAATTTAGCAATATGTTATTTCGGTAAATAATGAAGTGGATTTACCGGTTTTCCGTTTTTTCTAATTTCAAAATGTAATGAAGCTCTTTTACCCCTGTCGAGGCCAACTTCAGCAATAACCTGTCCTTTTTTTACCCATTGCCCTTCTTCTACCAATAATCGCCTATTATTTGCATAAGCACTTAAATATAAATAATTATGCTTAATAATAAGTAAGTTTCCATATCCTTTTAGAGCTGAACCACTGTAAACAACTTTTCCAGCTGATGCTGTTCTTACTTTCTGCCCTATCTTTCCAGATATATCGATTCCTTTGAATCCCGTTTGTGTAAAAGTTTTTAAAATCCTTTTTTTTATCGGCCACTGCCAAAACAACTTTAACATTTTTTGGTTACGCGTTGAATTTACAGAACTTAATTGTGACCTATCTCTCTTTTTTTTACTGTTAAGCTGTTTTTTTTGTGATCTGTTTCTCGTTTTATGAACAGATTTATACCCAGCCTTAACCGAACTTTTTTTCTTTGAATGATGCCGGGGTTGAAATAATCTAATAATTTGACCAATTTGCAAGGTATAGGGGGCAGGAATATTATTCCACTTTGATAATTTCTGATATCCAAAGTTAGACCGAAAACCAATGGAATATAAAGTATCTCCAGCGATCACTTTGTAATAATTTTTCCCTGGTATTAAATCATGCTGATAAGCCCTGACAGGTGCATAATTTCTATTAGCACTGCAGCTAGTTAATAGAACAGCAAATAAAACAAAAAAAATGCGTTTAATCATTTATTTCTGTAACAATACCTTTTTGGCCTGGTTAATTTTTGCTGCTAAATAATCAGAACCACCTTTATCAGGGTGCATTTTTAACATCAGTTTTTTATGCGCCATAATAATCTCTTTTTCCGATGCTACTGGAGACAAACCTAATATGTCTAAAGCCTCCTGTTTAGTCATTTGGCCTTTATAGTTAGGCGGTGGGGTGCTAGTTGTTTTATTTTTATTAAAAGCCATCCACAACTCGTGTAACTGTGGAAAATAACGTAGGATGGTTGGTAGCATTCTACTTGTAAAAGCTACAAAAACACCCAGTAAAGCAAACAACCAGTTTAACTTTCCTGTTGCAGTAAGAAAAACAATAGTAAGCAGAAACAGGCCTACAGTTACCTTCTTAATGAGTTTAGTTACAATTTCAGGGGGTGTTTTTAAAAACTTATGTAACCCCCAAAAGGCCATAAGAATCAACACTAAAACCAAAAAAACCCTAATCAATGAACTTATCCTATTTTTGTTATATGCCTGTTTACAAACTACAGGTTACTACCTTTAAGTTAAAAAATAAAAGGTTTTTTGTAGGAGCGGCTTTAACCGCGATGTCGCGGCTAAAGCCGCTCCTACGTAGAAACAAAATCATAAACTTATCAATGAGAGTTTAAAAAAAGCACCTTTGAAGCTTAGCTGCAAGACCTTAATAACCATGTATTATTTATAACAATTATACAAACTAATACCATAATCCTTAATATTTATATACAGACTTCAGTCTATCAGCATAACTATTCCTGTAAAGTATAATACTTAATATACAAAATACATTACTATTTTAGATAAACACCCTAATGAAAAATGCTCAAGTCCCTATTCTTGGATTTGCCGCTTACAGTGGCACAGGTAAAACAACCTTACTCACTCAGTTAATTCCTTTACTAAAAAATCATGGTTTGCGCATAGCCCTAATAAAACACAGTCATCATAATTTTGAAATAGATAAGCCAGGAAAAGATAGTTACCGGCTAAGAGAGGCTGGAGCAACGCCTGTTATGCTAGTATCAAGCCATAGGCGAGCTATTATTACAGAATTTGACTCAATTATTGAACCTAAACTTGATGAGCAACTTAAGGCTTTAGACCAATCAGGATTAGATTTAATTTTAGTTGAAGGTTTTAAAGCTGAAAAAATCTCTAAAATTGAATTACACAGGGCTAGTTTAAAAACACCTTTAATTTTCCCGAGCGATAATAATGTTATTGCGATTGCAACAGATTCGTTACTTTCAAATTCAAATTTACCGACAACTTTAGACCTTAATAACCCTAAACTTATATCTAACTTTATTATTGAAAGTTTCTTAGGTAAAAAGCTCTAATTAAAAGCATAGGAACGTAGGGTGGAAAAGCGATAGCGCCTTCCGCCATTATTTTGCAAATCAAGGTAATTTGTCAAAAAAATGTCGGATAACGTTCATCCAAGCTAGGAACCGAAGATACTCTGGCTTGAAGCTATGCCTGAAAGATTTATTTGAGGATAAAATGAATCCCGAAACTTTACTTATTAGCCGAAATTGAGTCTAAATAGCTATTTTTTCTAGCTAAATAATTATCAACAAACTCTTGCATAGACTCTTCCTCATACGCCCTCACACCACTAATAACAATTTTTTTAAAGCCCTTCCCTACCACTTTATCGGCAGATTTTATTTGAAAACGAAAATAAGCATTGGCACGTTTACCTTTTACCTCTATATCTGGGTCAAGCATCTCAATTTGAGGATCAGTAAAATCCATTCGATCAAACTCTAATGTCATGCTTTCATAGATAACAAAGGGCCTAGTTATATTAATCATAACTTTTTCTTTAGCCATAAGAGGGACTAATACATAGGGGAAATTATGCCCCGAAAAAGCAACATAATTACGACTTAATGCATTAACTACAGATTCGTTTTTATTAATTTCTCCACTGCGTTCAACTTTAAGAATAGTTTTTCCATTGCTTCCAACCACATCAAATTGATCTGCATTAGTTTCTGGTAAATCAAGCGTAACCCCCCCATTACCCAGCATACCGGAAAAAGTAAAATGCATTTTTTTACTTACCCCATATTTATCAAGGACTAATGAAAATAACAAATCACCAGGCACACAGAACCTTTTCGACTCAACATCATGCAATGGGTTAAAGTCATTAGCTATATCTTTTGCAAACAAACTACCCTGTTCTGCTGTAATGCTAATACTGTCGTTTGGTCCTGAATAAAAGTCTTTTAAATACATATTTTAATTCTTAATATCGTGAAATAGTGTTATCGCAGTCAGTAGACCACGCATCAATACCACCGCTTAAATTATAAATATTGCTAAAGCCCGACTGTAGCAAAAATATTGCAGCTTGCTGACTCCTCATTCCATGGTGACAAATCACCACACAATCACCGTCTTTATCTATTTCATCTATCCTTTGAGGGATTTGATTTAATGGAATATGCTGACTTCCTTCAATATGAGCAAATTGAAATTCACTAGGCTCTCTAACATCCAAAACTGTTGCTTTAATATTTGCTGTTAATTTTTCTTGTAAACCCTTTGCAGAAAGTTGTATCACTGACATATAAATTTTTCTAAACGTTGAATACCAATCGCTATTTTAGCGATTGAGGCAGTATATGCAAATCGAATATAGTGATTTGAGTTATTATTTCCAAAATCCTTACCTGGTGTAACGGCCACCCCTTGCGATTCTAATAGCTCTTTAGCAAACTTAAAACTGTCGTTTGTAAAGCGAGAGCAATCTGCATAAATATAAAAAGCCCCTTCTGGTTTAACAGAAATATTAAAACCTAAACGAATTAAATTTTCATATAAAAAATCTCTACGTTTTTCAAACTGCTGTTTTCTACTTTCCAATTCAGCAATATTTTTAGTTGAAAAAGCGGCTAAAGCCGCGTATTGAGAATGCGTTGCCGTTGATATGAAAACGGTTTGAGCAAAACGTTCAGCTGCGTCAACATACATTTCAGGAACCACAAGCCATCCAATTCGCCATCCCGTCATGCCAAAATACTTTGAAAAACTATTTATCACAAAAACATCATCGCTAAATTCCAGGGATGATCGTGCTTTGTTAGCATAAACCAAACCATGGTATATTTCGTCTGAATAGAATTTCCCACCCAATAGTTTTACCTGCTTAATTGAACGCTGCAATTCATCATCAGAAATTAACGTACCTGTTGGATTTGATGGTGAAGCAATTAAGACCCCTTTAGAATTATCAGTCCAGTATTGTTTAATGAGTTCTGCTGATAATTGAAAATCAGTTTGTTCATTTACCTGAATAAATTTTGTTTTTGCCCCCACCAGGCGAACAAAGTTATGATTACAAGGATAGCAAGGGTCAGCCATTAAAACCTCTTCTTCAGCATTTAAACTAATTGCAAGTGCCAACAAAAATGCACCTGATGCACCCGGTGTAATAAATATACGTTGAGGATCAATTGTGACATTATGATTCGTTTGATAAAAATGACTGATTTTAGTTCGCAATTCTAACAATCCTGCCGCGGCTGTATATTTTACCTCTCTTGCCTGAATATACTGTGTTGCTGCATCAACGATACACGAAGGCGTTGGAAAATCAGGCTCACCAACTTCCATATGAATAATTTCTTTACCTTGGGCTTCTAACTCTTTTGCACGTTGCAATAATTCCATAACATAAAAAGGAGAAAAATCATCCATACGCCTTGCCACTGTTGACTTCATACCTATCCCATCGTATTTTTTAAAAAAAATATATTAACAAATTTCTTGCTATAAAAGTCCTAATCTGATAAAAATGCGCAGTTTTTAAAGTTCTAGCCAGGAGTTAATGGATGACAGAGTCAGCCGAAAGTTCGCCGTTCACCTTTACGCCATACCAGGAAAAAGAAGGTGAAGAATTTATGAATGATGCTCAAGTCGAGCATTTTAAATCAATTCTAAATAATTGGAAAAATGAATTAATGCAAGAGGTAGACCGCACAGTGCATCATATGCAAGATGATGCGGCCAATTTTCCCGACCCTAATGACAGAGCAACACAAGAATCTGAATTTAGCTTAGAATTAAGAACTCGAGACAGAGAACGTAAGTTAATTGCAAAAATTGACGAATCTCTTAAGGGTGTAGAGTCAGGAGATTATGGGTTTTGTGAGTCTTGTGGGATTGAGATTGGTGTTCGTCGCCTTGAAGCTCGCCCAACAGCTGTATTATGTATAGACTGTAAAACACTTGATGAAATTCGAGAAAAACAAATGGGTTAAATGCTGAGTAACCATTACATTGGCCGGTTTGCACCCTCGCCTACCGGCCCATTACACCTCGGCTCTCTTTATGCTGCTTTAGCAAGTTATCTACATGCTCGCGCTAACCAAGGCAAGTGGCTATTGCGTATAGATGATATTGACAGCCCTCGAGAAGTTACCGGTGCAGTTAATAGTATTTGTCATACTTTAGAGGCCCATGGATTGCAATGGGATGATAATATTGATTATCAAAGCCGTCATTTGGATGAATATCAAAATATTATTGATAGCCTAATAAAAAAAGACCTGGTTTACCCTTGTTATTGTAGCCGTAAAATATTATCCGCTGTTGCGTCTTCAGTTTATTCAAGAACATGCTTAAACCGCACACCCTCCCCTGATTTACCCTACGCCTTACGCATAAAATCGACACCTCTTTCTACTTTATTTTATGATGAGTTACAAGGCTCTCAAGACTCAAGTTTTGTTGATGATCATGGTGATTTTATCATTAAAAGAAAAGATAATATTACGGCTTATCAACTTGCCGTTGTTATTGATGATCAGCGTCATAAAATTAGCCACGTTGTTCGTGGTTACGACCTTTTAAACTCTACGCCTAAACAAATCTTCTTACAAAAGTTATTATCTTATACTGCCCCGCAGTACTGTCATTTTCCTGTTATTATTGACCAAAAAGGGAACAAGTTAAGTAAACAAAAATATGCACCAGCAGTTTCCACTGAAAATCCTCAAAGTAACTTGTTTTTATTATTAAAGCTTTTGCAACAAAACCCTCCCGAAAAATTACTGAAATCACCGGTTGAAGAAATAATAAATTGGGGAGTTGATCATTGGCAGCTAGAGCCTCTAAAAAAAATTCGTGCAATTTCCAATAAGATTTATTAAGGTAACGGGTTAACCCTCTACTTTAAGGTTTGGAAATGTCAGAAAAGAAAGTATACCCCGTCAATAAGGATATAGCCGACAAGGCATATTTTACCGCTGAAACATACCAACAACTATATAAACAGTCTATTGCTGACCCAGAACAATTTTGGTCTCAGCAAGCTACTCAATTTCTCGACTGGAGTAAACCTTGGGACACTACTCTAAAATTTGATTACCTAAAAGGAGAAATCAGTTGGTTTAAAGGGGGGAAGCTTAATGTCAGTGTTAATTGTTTAGATAGACATTTAAAATCACGCGGAGACCAGACCGCAATAATCTGGGAGGGTGATAATCCAGATATAGATAAAAAAATTACTTATAAGGAACTTCATCAACAAGTTTGCAAATTTGCCAATGTATTAAAATCACAAGGTGTAAAAAAAGGGGATCGTATCTGTATTTATTTACCAATGATTCTTGAGGCAGCCACCGTTATTTTAGCTTGTACTCGTATTGGTGCGGTACACTCTATCGTCTTTGGAGGGTTTTCTGCAGAAGCTCTTAAAGACCGTATTCTGGATGCAGATTGCCATTTTTTAATCTGTGCTGATGAAGGTAATCGTGGAGGTAAAATCACACCCATTAAAGAAATTGCAGACAATGCGGCTAAAGGTTGCCCTAAGCTACACAAAGTTATTGTGATACAAAATACAGGCAATCCTGTTAACTGGGTAGATAATCGTGATATTTGGTATCACCAAGCGATGGAAACCGCTTCAGATAGCTGTCCTGCTGAAGAAATGGATGCTGAAGACCCTTTATTTATTCTTTACACATCAGGCTCAACAGGCAAACCAAAAGGTGTGCTACATACCACAGGAGGGTATTTGCTTATGGCTGCAATGACTCATAAATATGTCTTCGATTATCATGATGGCGATATTTATTGGTGTACAGCTGATATTGGTTGGGTCACAGGTCATTCATATATTATCTACGGCCCCTTATGTAATGGCGCAACCACATTAATGTTTGAAGGTGTACCTACTTATCCTGATCCATCCCGCTTTTGGCAGGTTATTGATAAACATCAAGTTAATATCTTTTATACTGCTCCTACCGCTATTCGTGCATTAATGGCAGAGGGTAATGAGTACGTAAAATGCACAAAACGTAGCAGCTTACGCATTTTAGGTAGTGTAGGTGAGCCGATAAACCCTGAAGCCTGGGAATGGTATTACCAGATAGTTGGTCGCTCCCTGTGTCCAATTGTGGATACCTGGTGGCAAACCGAAACTGGTTCCATCTTAATTACTCCCTTACCTGGCGCTACTGATTTAAAACCCGGGTCTGCAACACTGCCTTTCTTTGGAGTTAAGCCAGAGATTATTGATACCGAAGGCAAGCTATTAGAAGGAGAAGCTGAGGGCATTCTGGTTTTCAATTACCCCTGGCCTTCTCAAGCTCGTACAATATATGGAGATCATCAACGCTATATTGATACTTATTTCTCAACTTACCCTGGCTATTATTTTGCAGGTGATGGTGCACGTCGAGATAAAGATGGTTATTTCTGGATTACAGGTCGCGTTGATGATGTCATTAATGTTTCTGGTCACCGAATGGGTACGGCAGAAGTAGAAAGTGCTTTAGTTTTAAATGAACATGTTGCAGAAGCGGCGGTTGTCGGTTTTCCTCATGATATTAAAGGCCAGGGAATCTATGCCTATGTCACCTTAAATAAAGGTTATCAGGCAACAGATGAACTCAAAAAAGAACTTGTTCAATTAGTCCGGACTGAAATTGGACCCATAGCTACCCCCGACTTTATTCAATGGGCACCGGGGCTTCCTAAAACCCGTTCGGGTAAAATCATGCGGCGTATTTTACGTAAAGTAGCTGCAAATGAAATTGATAGCTTAGGCGATACTTCAACTTTAGCTGATTCAGCCGTAGTCAGTGATATTATTAAAAACCGCTTGGCTAATATTTAATAATATACTTCACGCGGCCACGGATGCGGAATTTATAGCGAGTTGATTTTTGTTGATA
>CAYYNM010000058.1:0-15908 GCA_964472945.1 uncultured Methylomarinum sp.
AGTTTAATCTGTCTTGCGTTAATGCTAACCACAAGTAGGGTTTAATCATGAAGACTATTTATTTAGAAGTTGATGATAGTAGTTATCAAGCTATTTTGAATTTTATCAAACTGTTACCTGAGAATCGTTGCCGTGTTTTGGAGGGTGATGAATTATCAAAAGAAGAGAAACAACATATTGATCAATGTGTAGCCCAAATAGAATTAGATGATCTTAGCGAGTTTGAAGACTTTGAAATCGTAAAGCAACAGCTATGACTTATACTTCACGCGGCCACGGATGCGGAATTTATAGCGAGTTGATTTTTGTTGATAGCAACGCTGCCTATCGACCTCGACCGATAGAAAACCGCAGTCGTGACCGCGTGAAGTATATCGGTTATTGCTACATAAAAGTGTTACTAAATTTCTTAAAAAACTAGATATTAAGTTGATGCAAGGATATGTAGATTTTTATCGTCTACGAGTAGGATAAGTCCGTTTTATTTATCAAATTAAAAATAATGAATAACAAAAAGACGATTTGAACCTTTTGAAACAATTCATAACACCAAAAGCTCTAAAACAACGTTGCTTAAAACGATGGCAACGGGGTGATTTTCATCGCTCATGGTTACAACAAACAAGTTATTTTCCTTTAGAAATCCCCTTAAAAAGCATTTCGGCTAAGCAATTATTAGCTCATTTTACAGAATTACAAGATACTATTTATAGCCTGCGCCAAGACAGTAAAAAACACGGTTATTCAATTATCGATAAAGTGATTACGCACCGTCAGTTAGGTGAGCAAAAAATTCCTGCAACCATTGTTTTTAATACAGAAACTAGCTTCTTAAATTATTTATCTAAATCAGCCGAATTAAACCAATTTAAAAGACTTATCCAACAAACACTGGAACAAGAGGTTTTATTAAAAGACTGGCTTATTCAATTTCCTTTTAAGGTGATGAAATATGCTGATGATTGGTTACAACTACTCTCTATCTGTCTATATTTTAAAAGCCAACCATACCCTGATTGCTATATTCGACAGTTGGATATAAAAGGTGTGGATAGTAAATTTATTGAACAGCATAAAAGCATTTTAAATGAACTATTAAGCCAGGTATTGACAGAAGAAAATTATAATGCCGATATTACCGGATTAAGTAATCATGGCTTTGAACGGCGCTATGGCTTACGCTATGACCCACCTTTAATTCGGGTACGCATTTTAGATGATCGCCTTGCTATCCAAGGTTTAACAGATTTAACACTGACTGTTGATGAATTTAAACAATTAAATATTGCGGTAAAAACAGTTTTTATTGCAGAAAATAAAATTAATGGCCTAGCATTTCCAGGCTTTCCTAACGCGATTGTTATTTTTGGCTTAGGTTATGCGGTTAACTTATTAGCAGATGTTCAGTGTTTAGCCAATAAAAATTTGTATTACTGGGGTGATATAGATACTCATGGCTTCGCTATTTTATCTCGTTTGCGGCATTATTATCCACAAGTAAAGTCTTTGTTAATGGACCAGCAAACCTTAGATAAATTTATTGATTTGAGTGTTTATGAAACCTTAGAAAAATCAGAACAGAAAGCCCTCAGTTATTTAACCGATGAAGAAAATAGCCTGTATAAAGAATTGCAAAATAACTTACTCAGACTAGAGCAGGAACGGATTAGTTTTGCATATTTGGAGACGGCTCTAAAAAGCTGTCTTAGCTTTGTTATTAAATAAGCTGTTTAATTGCTGTATGTTTATCTAATAACTGTTGCCTAAAATTTTCAATTAACGACTCTTTATCTCTTTCTGCTCTTGGAATAGTCACTTCAACCTCACTAACAACCGTCATGGGGGAGGGTGAAAGAAAGACTAAACGGTCAGCTAAGGCAATAGCTTCTCTAAGATTATGGGTAACAAATAAAATAGTATGTGGACGTATTTGCCATAAGTTAATGAGTAAACTTCTGACTTGGCGAGCCGTCGGCATATCCAATGAAACAAAGGGCTCATCCATAAGTAAAATATCTGGGTTTATTGCAAAGGCCCTAATAATAGCTATTCGGCGACTCATGCCAAGAGATAAATGTTCAGGATAGTGATGTTGAATATGCGTGAGTTGCATGTTTTCAAGTAAGGCATCAATAATATCTGGCTGAGGCTTGTCTAATGCCAGTTCAATATTTTCTCTTACCGTACGCCAAGGGAGCAGGCGTGGGTTTTGAAAGATATAGGCAATACTTGGTTTTATATGATTTTGGCCGGAACTTATTTCACCTTGATACTGAGTATCCAGATTTGCCATAATATTGAGTAATGTGGTTTTTCCACACCCCGATGGGCCAACTAAACAAATAAATTGATTTTCCGGTAAAGTTAATTTTAAATTAGCAATAGCGGTATGCTGCTGGGAGTCAGTCGTGGTATAGGTTTTACTTTTAATATCTATATAAATATCGCTCATCGTCTCCACCGCAAAGCTTTTTTATCTAAAGGCTTTAAAATCAAAAGTTCAATAGATTGAATAACGGCAATAAAGGCAATGGTATAGGCTAAAATACTAGCAACATCGAAGAGTTGAAAAAACAAATTAATTTGATAACCCATGCCATCACTACGCCCCAACAGTTCTACCACTAAAATAATTTTCCAGATTAAAGCTAATCCAGAGCGAGTGGCAGCCATTACAAAAGGATGTAATTGAGGCCAAATAACATGCAAAAAAGTTTTTTTCCTGCCAAATCGGTAACAGTGAGCCATCTCTAATAAATCTTTATCCAGTGCTTTAGTCCCTTCCCTAATGGTGACAATAACATTTGGTAATTTATTAATAACAACCGCCAGAATAGCTGAAAATTCAGTTAAACCAAACCAGACATAGCATAAAATAATAGTCACTAATGCTGGGGTATTTAAAAAAATCACCAGCCAGTTATCAAAAAAAGCATCTATTTTTTTATTGATACCTAATAAGATACCTATTGCACAGCCTAAAAACATGGAAATAGAAAAACTGATAATTAAACGTAATAAGGTAATACCTAAATGGTGAGGAAGTTGACCTGATTTAATTTCTTGCCAAAATACGTGTAAAACTATTGTAGGTGTTGGTAGAGTATTATCATTAATATAGAGAGCTAATCCTTGCCATATTGCAATAAGTAATAAAAACGACAGAGTAGAGATAGTTTTGTTTGCTAAACGCATTGTCACTTTGATTTATTTAATATTCCAGAAAGTACCTGGCTGTAAGGTTGCAGCATTACCTGTTAACTTGTTATGACTAAGTTTACGTAATAGCTGATATATTTTTTCGGCTGCTTGTTGTTCTGGCTCTCCCCATTGTTTAATCCTACCCGCACAATAGCGTTCACGTAGTTTATTTTGAGTTGCAAGGTCTTTAACTTTAGTGAGGGGAATGATTTTTTGCCACACTGTGTTTGATTCACATAGCTGGTTTTTAGCCTGTTTAGTGGCGGTTAAAAACTGGCTAACAATTTTAGGGTTTTTAAGCGCCCAGTTACGATTAAAGACATAACCCAAGGTAGGAACATCAGCTTTTATACCTAATTGCTGCAAAATATCTTTACCAGTAAGTAACTGCTTATAGCCTTTGGCTTCCAGTCTGGCAGCAAAGTGCCAATAATTAATGATAGCATCAATACGGTTATGAGCAAGTTGTTGGTTTAGTAAAGGGGGGGCTGCAAATACTTTTTCTACCGAGGTATTTAAGTCTAACAGGTCTTGTTGTAGAGCTAAGGATTGCAGTAATAACCAGTTTTTATCTAATTCCCCTCCTGCGATACCTAATTTTTTGCCCGCTAAATCAGCAACTGATTCAATGTTAGAATTCTTAGCGACAATTAATGCACCTGAGGTAGTGGAGTAGGGATAAAAAGTAAAGTCTGAGCCTGAAGAACGAAGCCGGGAAACCCAAATCCAGTCAGAAATGATCATATCAACAGCACCTGCTTGTAAAGCAATTTTTCCTGCCTGAGGATTGGCTAAAGGGTGTATTTCTAGTTGAAAGTCTGCATTAGTTAATAAATTTTGATTTTGTAGTGTAGATAGCTCCCAATTAACCGTACCAAATGCCAAGACTGCAATACGAAGTGTAGGCTTTTCAGTAGAAAAGCTTGGGAATGAAAATAATAAGGCACAGCTAAGCAGAATAAGTCTAAATTTCATTTGAGATGTTTGGTTAGAAGAGGGCTAAATTTCTCTATTTTAGCTTTAGCTACGACCAGATGCGAGAATGATTGTTCAATTAATGGTAAAATTGAGCAAATAGTTTTATTTTAGTAGTATATATGAGTAAATCCCCAGCAAGTCCTGTTTTAGTTGACCGTTTTGGTAGAACGGTAGACTATCTAAGAATATCCATCACCGATCGTTGTGACTTTCGCTGCATGTATTGCATGTCAGAAGAAATGACTTTTTTACCGCGCGCGCAGATTTTAACACTGGAAGAAATAAATTTTATTGCTCAAGCTTTTGCCGAGTTAGGGGTCACTAAAATTCGGATAACAGGTGGGGAACCACTTGTTCGCCGAGGTGTGTTGGGGTTACTGGAAACACTTGGAAAAATTGACTCCCTTAATGAACTGGTTCTTTCAACTAATGGTTCAAAATTGGAAGAAATGGCCGAGGAAATAAAGCAAGCAGGGGTTAAAAGAATCAATATTAGTCTGGACACCCTAAATGCGGCTAAATTTAAAGAAATTACTCGAACGGGTGATTTGAAGCAAGTTCTGAAAGGCATTTTAGCGGCAAAAAAGGCAGGTTTTAAACGGCTAAAAATTAATTCAGTTATTTTAAAAAATCGTAATCATTTAGAAGTCATTGATCTCGTACAATTTGCTATTGATAATGAGATCGATATTAGTTTTATTGAAGAAATGCCTTTAGGCCTTATAAATACTCATGATCGTGCAGAAGTTTATTATTCAAGTGATTCGATTAAAGCTGACTTAGCTAAGCGGTTTGAATTACAGGCAATAGCCGATAATACAGGTGGGCCTTCTGTTTATTTTAAGATGAAGGGAACTGAAACCAGAGTCGGCTTTATATCGCCCCACAGTGCCAATTTTTGCAGTACTTGTAATAGAGTAAGATTAACGGTTGAGGGACGGTTATTACTTTGTTTAGGTAATGAACATTCAATTGACCTGAAAAAAGTGATTAGAGCTAACCCTGGCAATAGGGATAAACTTAAACAAGCGATTATTGAGGCAATGTTAATTAAGCCCGAACAACATGAGTTTGACTTAACAGAGCAGCCTATTATTTTAAGGCATATGAGTGCAACAGGTGGGTAGCTATTAAATTAAGTAAGTTGATGTAGAATGTGCTGAGGAACGAAGGACATCGTTTACAATTTATGCGCTTCTTTCCTCAGCACATCCTACTTATTACCCTACAACTTAGCATCTAATAAACTTAAAAAGGAATAATATGTTTGAATACCAAACAAATGACAATATAGTTAATTTGGCTTTTCCCAAGGGGTTATTAAGTTCACCTGAGATAATCAGATTTGTTGAAATCTTACGTATTAAAGAGTTATTGTCAAATAGTCAAATATCCTCAGAAGAGGTGATGAAGTTAGATGATGAATTAAAAGAACAGTGGTGGCAGAAGAATAAAGATTCTTTTTTAGGTAGTAAAAACTACAATAAATTTGTAGCTTGATTTTTACTGCATCGCTTATATAAAATAAAATATGAATAAACAATACAAAGCTCACCCTTGGCACGGCATTAGTGCAGGCGAAAAAGCACCAGAAGTAGTGACTGCATTTATAGAAATTGTACCTACTGATACTGTTAAATATGAAATTGACAAAGAAACAGGCTATTTAAAAGTCGATAGACCACAAAAATTTTCCAATGCAATTCCTACCCTTTACGGCTTTATTCCGCAAACCTATTGTGCCGAGAGAGTGGCAGAATTTTCCCGAGATAATGCTAATGGAGCGGAGGTTATAAAGGGGGATGGCGATCCCCTAGATATTTGTGTTTTAAGTGAACGTAGTGTTACTCACGGGAATATTATTTTACCTGCCATTCCTATTGGTGGTTTTCGAATGATTGACCACGGTGAAGCAGATGATAAAATTATTGCAGTGATGAAAGGGGATGAATTTTATATGCAATGGAATGATGTGTCAGATTGTCCTAAATCATATATTAATCGTTTAAAACACTATTTTTTAACCTATAAAAATTTGCCAGGTGAGAAGAGTGTCTGTCAAATTACTGATGTCTATGGGCGGGAAGAAGCATTTGAAGTAATTCGTCGTTCTCAGGCTGATTATAAAACTTATATAGAACAAACTTAATTGAATTAAAATGAATAAAGCACAAACAGCAGATGATATTATTGCCCAGGCACGAAAATATAAAGAGGGGCGTGAGAAAAACTATCGAGAAAAAGCGTTAAAACTTTATCCTTGGGTTTGCGGTCGTTGTGCTCGTGAGTTTACCCATGCAAATTTAGCTGAATTAACGGTGCATCATAGAAATCATAATCATGATGATAACCCCGAAGATGGTAGTAACTGGGAGTTACTCTGCCTGTATTGCCATGATAATGAGCACTCCAGATTTGAAGAGCAGGTACGCTATGGGACTGATGTTGTTTCTAAGGCTGAAGATCATGGGGCTGATGCAACTTTTAACCCTTTTGCAGATTTAAAAAGTATGATGAAAAAAGAGTAGCAATGCAAAAATGTCAGTGGGCACTTGCATCAAAATCAGAAGAACAATATCACGATAAAGAATGGGGCGTTGCTGTTCACGATGCCCCTTTATTGTTTGAATTTTTAATTTTAGAAGGTGCTCAAGCAGGCTTAAGTTGGTCAACTATCTTAAATAAAAGACAAAATTACAGGGTAGCATTTGATTATTTTGATGCTGAGAAAATAGTACGTTATTCAGCGTATAAAATTGAACAGTTATTAAATAATCAGGGGATTGTTCGTAATAAACTGAAAATAAATGCAACTATTAGTAATGCAAAAGCCTTTTTAGAAATTCAGCAGCAAGAGGGTGGTTTTGAGCAGTATATATGGCAGTTTGTACAAGGAAAAACGATTCAAAATCACTGGCAACAGGTAAGTCAAATACCTGTTTCTACCTTAGAGTCTGAACAAATGAGTAAGAGTTTAAAGCAAAAAGGCTTTAAGTTTGTTGGCCCTACTATCTGTTATGCTTATATGCAAGCCGTAGGAATGGTCAATGATCATACTGTTGATTGTTTTAGGCATAGTCAACTTTCTAATTTGATATAAAGAGCAAAACAATGGATAACTCGAGTCAAAATGAAAGCTATCGTAAACTCGTCCAGTCTCAGCAAACACTTATATTGGCTACAGTAACAGCACAAGGTAAGCCTGAATCTAGTTATGCACCTTATGTAAGAGATGAGCAAGGTGTGTTCTATATCTATGTAAGTGAATTAGCAACGCATACTCAAAATATGTTGAAAACTGCATCTGCCAGTGTCCTTTTTATTCAAGCGGAAAAAGATTGTAAAAATCTTTTTGCACGGCAAAGAGCTGTATTTGATTGTTCAATTAAAGAAGTTAAAAGTCCAGATGAGTGTTATTATAAGCAAATGCTAATAATGAAGCAGAAGTTTGGTGAAACGGTTGAATTATTACTGAGTTTGCCTGATTTTCATTTATTAGCTTTAACGCCTGTTAAGGGAAAATATATTGCAGGTTTTGGAAAAGCATTTTCTATTGATATGGTAAGCAACTCGCTGCAGTTTGGAAGTTAGTGCAAAATGAATAAAATATTAACGATTACTATTATTAACCTGTTTTTATTAGGCTGTGCAACAACGGGAGAAGGCTATATGCAACAAGCTGAACTGCTGAATAAAATAAATCAAGGTAAAGCACCTGTTATTGTTGATGTTCGGTCAACAGCAGAATATCAGTCTGGCCATGTGCCTGGTGCAATTCATATATCTTTTTGGACTGCTTTTACAACTGATAAGATGGATACTTATAATAAAGATGATGTGATCGTTTTATATTGTGCCCATGGCCCCAGAGCAGGTATTGCAAAATTAGCTTTTTATTTTGCAGGGTTTAACAAGCTTAACTATTTATCTGGACATATGACAGGGTGGACAAAAGCTAAGTTGCCTGTTGAACATTGATAATAAATAAAGTTAGTTGGGGGGAGAGTGTATAAAAAGTATATTATTTTTATATTATTGCTGGCTTCCTCGGCTTGTTTTGCAGGAAATGCTTTAAGCACATTTTCCAGTCTGGAAAACTCTGGTCTACTGATGTTAGATAAACAAGGGCAGTCCATAATATCCGACCATGCCAATAAATCTTTTACCCCAGCGTCAACTACAAAATTAGTCACAGCATGGTTAGCGTTAAAGCATTGGGGTGGGAGTTATCATTTTAAGACTCAATTTTACTTAGATAAGGCAACACATACGCTTTGGGTAAAAGGCAGCGGTGATCCTTTTTTGGTTTCTGAAGAGTTAAAAATTTTAGCAAAAAACCTTAGCAAGCAAGGCTTAAAACAGGTTGAAACAATTGCTCTGGATAACTCTTTATTTAAGTCAAATATGACTTTACCTGGTACAGGGCAGAGTGATAACCCATACGATGCAGTTCCCTCAGCAGTTGCCGCTAATTTTAATACTCTTTATATAAAAAAAATAAAGGGTCAGGTGGTTTCAGCCGAGCCTCAAACTCCATTAACAGCCTATGCTAAAAGTTTATCAAAGCAAATAAAGAGAGCCTCATTAAGAATAAATACAGGGCCAAATCCTGTTGATGCTGAGCAATATTTTGCTGAATTATTGGCTGCTTTTTTACGTAAAGAAGGGGTGAAAGTAGGAAAGGGAGTGGTGAGAGGCGTGCTTACGGATCAACCGCTGTTTTATACTCATAGAAATAGTAAATCATTGGCAGAAATGATTCATGCGATGATGAAATACTCGACCAATTTTCTTGCTAACCAGTTAATCTTAGTGCTCAGTGCAGAAGAATATCAACGCCCAGCAAATAGAGTTGATGTACAGCAGTATATGCAACAAACGCTAGAAAAATCATTTCAGTGGAATAACTTTACCATGAAAGATGGGGCCGGTTTATCAAGGGGTAACCGATTATCTCCCAAGCAGTTAGTTGAACTTTTACAAGCTTTTAGGCCCTGGAAAAATTTATTGCCTGAAATTGAAACTAATATTTTTGCAAAATCAGGAACAATGAATGGTATTAGTACGCTTGCTGGCTATATTGTTGATAAAAAAGTTTGGCAACCTTTCGCGATTATGATGAATCAAGCAGTGCCTTACAAATTTAGAAATCATATCGCACTAGAATTAGCGAAGTTGAGTGTAAGGTAGCTTTTAAATTTCCAAAGCACCCGGCATAAAAAACTCACTGACTAGCATTTTCTGTTTTTGAATAGCGTAGACTGTTCTTCTTCCCCAAACATACGGTTCAATATTAATCTGCTTAGTGAGTTCTTCAGTCCATAAAGAATAAGGAATATAACTGATATTAAGATCTAAACGCTCTAATTTTGGGTAAGCAAAAATAACTTCTCCTAAAGGCCTGGTACCAAGGTGAGATAAGTTTCGCTTGGCTATCTTTATGGTTTTTTCTGGGAGAATCGTTCTGGCAAGGATAAGCGGTTTACCATTGGCGTGTAACAAAACCTCTCTGACTAAATTAAATTGTTGGTGAGGTAAGTTAAGTAAATCACATTCACTTAGAAATGCAGGTTTCCAGCGATGAAATAAAATTTCAACAGCAAAGTCATTACCGTAAGTATTTTTTAAACGGCGTGTTAATGAATTTTTTTCATAAACCCAGGAATGAACATTTTCTGGGAGTACTTGTTTAATGCCTGGATATTTTTTTTTCCAATGAGGTTCTTGAGTCAATAAGAAACTGTTTTTGTGCACCTGGTTTTATACCTCAGAATAAAGAGTTGTTTGGCCAAGCCAACGATCAATGATAGGCTGGATAGCATTTGGGTATTGCTCAGAAATAATGGTTGCAGCTGCTTGTACTTGGTTAATAAGAAGTATATCCCGTTCAAGGTTAGCAATTTTAAATTGCATTAAGCCTGTTTGTCGGGTGCCCATAACATCACCAGGGCCGCGTAATTCTAAATCCTTTTCTGCAATAACAAAGCCATCACTGCTTTCTCGTAAGATACTTAATCTTTGTTTTCCCATATTTGATAAGGGGTTCTGATACATCAGCAGGCAGTAGCTTTCCTGGTCGCCTCTACCAACTCGCCCGCGTAACTGGTGAAGCTGCGAGAGGCCAAGTCTTTCAGGGTTTTCAATAATCATTAAGCTGGCATTTGGTACATCAACACCGACCTCTATCACTGTTGTCGCTACTAATAAATCATAGTCATGGTTTTTAAAACCTTGCATAACACTGTCTTTTTCAGTCGACTTCATTCTGCCATGAACTAAGGCAATACGAACATTAGGCAATGTTTCAGTCAAGTATTCAGCTGTTTTTTCAGCAGCTTCACATTGTAAGACTTCTGATTCTTCAATAAGAGTGCAAACCCAATAAGTTTGATTGTTATTTGCGGTCCAATTATTAACTTTCTCAATAATCTGTTCGCGCCTTTCTGCAGGAATAACGCAAGTTATAACTGGTTTTCTACCAGGGGGTAACTCATCAATAATAGAAATATCTAAATCTGAATATTGCAGCATAGCTAGTGTTCGTGGGATAGGTGTTGCTGTCATCACTAATTGGTGAGGGCGGCTATTATCTGTCTGGCCTTTTTCTCTTAAAGCTAAACGTTGGTGTACGCCAAAGCGGTGTTGCTCATCAATAATAATAAGGCCTAATTGATGGAATTTAACACTTTCCTGAAATAATGCATGGGTTCCTATAATAATGCTCGCAGAACCCTCTTCTATTGCTGATAATATAGTTTTTCTAGCTTTGCCTTTAAGTTGCCCTGTTAAATAGGCAATGTGCGTATCACTGTCTTTAAACCACTGGTTAAAATTACGGTTGTGTTGTTCTGCTAATAATTCCGTCGGTGCCATAATAGCAACTTGGTAGCCACTTGAAAGTGCAAGTAAAGCGGCATAAGCGGCCACTACCGTTTTTCCCGAGCCAACATCTCCCTGGACCAATCTAAGCATGGGGTGGTTTGACTGACAGTCAGCAATAATTTCATCAATAACGCGATATTGAGCATGAGTTAATTGAAAGGGAAGAGACTTTATAAAGTCTTTGGATTGTTCTTTTGTAGCTTTTAAAACAGGTGCTTGCCATTGTTTTACTGCTTGCTTATTGCTTAATAAAATTAGGTGGTGCGCAAGTAGTTCCTCAAAAGCAAGGCGTTTTATGGCGGCTAAATTCCCTTGTTGCAATTGTGTGGTTGATTGCTGTTCTGGTTGGTGTAACTCCAGTAATGCTTGGCTTAAAGAGGGGAAGTTGTATTGCTCTAATAGTTGTTGGGGTAAGCAATCTTTAAGTTGCTCTGGGTCTTGTTGATACAAAGTCAACGCTTGAGTTATTGCTTTTCTAACCGTACTCTGCCGTAAGCCTTCAGTTAATGGGTAGATAGGGCTTAAGCAAGGCTCAGTAATATTATCAGTAGATGAAATAATTTTATATTCAGGATGAGCTATTTCTTTGCCTTGATAACCATAACGAATTTCGCCAAAGCAGCTTAACAGGGTGCCTGGGCTTAAATCTAAACTTTGTTTAGCGGTAAAGTGAAAAAATTTTAAAGTGATATAGCCCGTGTGGTCGCTGATTCTACAAACTAAACTTCGACGGCCAGTGGGGGACACTTCTGTAAATTCAACAGTACCGCAAAATAACACTGCCATACCGGGTGATAAGCTAGCAATGGGATATATTTTTGTACGGTCTTCATAACGGTGTGGCAGGTGGAAAAGTAAGTCTTTTATGCTTTGAATGCCCAGTTTTTTAAAGCGAATAACGGACTGAGGGCCTACACCAGATAATAATGATACGGGTTGTAGCAAGGTCTCCATGTAGATAGCTTAGCTGGTATAAATCTCTCTGATAATCATAACCGCATCCATTTCTACCTCGGCATCTTTAGGTAATGCAGCAACACCTACAGCGGCACGAGCAGGGTAGGATTGAGTAAAATACTCAGTCATGATTTCATTGACAATAGGGAAGTTAGATAAATCAGTTAAAAAAACATTTAATTTAACAATATCATCTAGGCCGCCACCTGCAGCTTCAGCAACGGCTTGTATATTATCAAAAACTTGTCTGATATGATCAGAAATATCACCTTCAGCAATTTCCATCGTCTCTGGGGCTAAAGGAATTTGCCCTGAAAGATAAACTGTATTGTCAATTTTTATTGCTTGAGAGTATGTGCCAATTGCCTGGGGTGCTTTATTGGTTTGTATGATTTTTCTTGTCATTTTAGTGCTCTGCTTAAACCTTTATAGCACTATCATAGCTGACTGGAGACCTCCCATCAATCAATATTAGCTAATCAAGTAAGGTAACTGAAAATAATAAACATGGTTATTAACAAACTACAGGCTATAAACTGTAGAGTGGGCTTTAGTCCGCTATTGAATCAGTCTTTTTGAGTTATTGCAGTCTGAAGCCCACTCTATAACCGATGAAACTAAATTTATTAAAAGGTTTACATAAATTAAGCTTTAGTGCGAGTAATTTTCAAGATAATAAATAGTTTTTTAAGTTTACGAATAATATTCGCTAAATGCACTCTATCTCTAACAGCAAGAGTAATTAAGTCAATAGAAACTTTATCATCTTGATCAGCGATAGTAACACTTTCAATATTTGCATCTAGGCTTGATATAGTTGAAGCTATCGTTGCAAGGGTTCCTCTCTGGTTCAGCAATTCTATTCTTAGTTCTACAGAGAACTCACCTGAAAGTTCAGGGCTCCATTCTACATCAATCCAACTGCTTTGCTGTTTTCTAACGTCTTTACTGTTACGACATTCATGATGATGGATAACTATACCCTTTCCTGGGTTAAAGAAACCAATAATATGGTCACCAGGAATGGGGTGGCAACATTTAGCCAGCGTAATCACCATGCCTTCAGTCCCTTTAATAATTAAAGGGGCGTGTTTAGTATTCTTATCTTCAAGTTTTATTGCTGCATGGATATCCTCTTGAGCCAAATGCTTGGCTACTAAAATAGGCATTTTATTGCCCAGGCCTAAATCCTCAAGTAACTTGTCCATTGTGCTTATCTGCATGACATCTAATAAGTCCAGGATACGAGAGTTTTCAACATCAGCTAAATTAATGTTTAAATTTTTTAGCTCTTTTTCTAACAAGCGACGGCCTAAATTAATAGCATCTTGTTGTTGGAAGTTTTTTAGATAGTTTCTAATGCTACTACGAGCTTTGGCAGTAATAATATGATTGAGCCAAAGAGGGTTTGGCCTGGCCCAAGAGGCAGTAATGACTTCAACTGTCATGCCGTTTTCTAGTTGAGTTTGTAGTGGAATTAGTTTGTTATCAATTCTGGCTGAAACGCATGCACTACCAATATCTGTATGAACTGCGTAGGCAAAATCTACAATGGTAGCTCCTCTAGGTAGCTTTATAATATTTCCTTGAGGGGTAAAAACAAAAACTTCTTGGGGAAATAAATCAACTTTAAGGTTATCAATAAATTCTAAGGAATTTCCGGCAGTTTTTTGTATTTCTAGCAAGTCTCTTAACCACTCAGTTGCTTGAGCCCTAACATGCTCACCTGATGACTCGCCAGATTTATATAGCCAATGTGCTGCAATACCTGATTCTGCCATGCGGTGCATTTCATGCGTTCTAATTTGAATTTCAATAGGTACACCATAAGGCCCCATTAATATAGTATGTAGTGATTGGTAGCCATTCGCCTTGGGAAGGGCTATGTAATCTTTAAATTTACCTGGAATTGGCTTGTATAGATTATGTACACAACCTAAAATCCGATAGCAGTCATCTACTTGGTCGCAGTAGATGCGGAATGCATAAACATCAAAAACATTTGAAAAAGAAATTTTTTGACGTTGCATTTTTTTATAAATACTCGCTATGTTTTTCTCTCTACCTTCTACATCAAAGATAAGCCCTGCTTGATTTAACCTGTTTTTAATAGCATTTTCAATGGTATTAACAATTTCTCGCCGGTTGCCCCTTGCTTTTTTAACAGCTTGTTGAATTGCTTTATAGCGGTTAGGATAAATTGATTTAAAGCATAAGCTCTCTAGCTGATGCCTTATACTATTCATACTAAGTCGGTTGGCTAAAGGGACATAAATTTCCTGGGTTTCTTTAGCGATGCGACGTTTTTTTTCGGCTGGCATAGAGCCGAGTGTTTGCATATTATGTAGTCGGTCTGCCAATTTTACAATAATAACGCGTAAATCTTTGGCCATGGCCAATAGCATTTTTCTGACATTTTCTGCCTGAGCTTCGGCACGTGATTTATTGTCAAGTTGGGTTAATTTTGTAACAGCATCAACCAATTCGGCAACGTCCTGGCTGAATTCTTCGGCAATTTGTTCTTTTGTGATGGAGGTATCTTCTACAACATCATGCAGGATTGCTGCGGTAACACCTTGAGCATCCATGTGCATTTCAGCAAGTGAGATCGCAACTGAAAGAGGGTGACAAATATAAGCTTCACCGCTGTTGCGAAATTGCCCATAATGAGCATCTGCAGCAAATTGATAGGCACTGATAATTGAACCTACTTGTTCTTTGTTAAGGTAACCGTCAATAATTGAATGTAGATGCCTGAGTAGTGTTTTTTCAGGTAAATCTGCATTTGTTGAAAAATTAGTAAGGGCTACCTCTGTCATAATGTTTAACTTACCTCATCAGGAGTAGCTTCCGAGCGTTGTTGTTCATTTGCAAAACGATCTCCTGCATTATATAAAAGATCAATGTTGTCTTCTGTTACATGGCCTTCCGCTATTTCACGTAAAGCAAGAACAGTATCTTTATCGTTGTCACGAGGGATAAATTCATCAGCCCCTTTTGATAGCTGACGCGCTCTTTTGCTGGCTAATAAAACCAGTTTAAAACGATTTTCAACATTTTCTAAACAATCTTCAATAGTAACTCGAGCCATTTTAAAAAAACCTTATTAAATTTGAATTGATCTCGTATAGATTATACTTGCAAAAAATTGCTTATATAAAAGAGAACTGATCATTATATAAATAAAAGCTATATTTAGCAATTTTAATATTTTTATCTCGGAAAAATTATCTTTATAGCGCGATGGTATGGTAGGATTTGAGATATATAGAATTACATAGCTATATACAAACCACAGGTTGATTAAAAATAAAGACTAAGACCTTGTAGAGAGGACTTTAGTTCGCTATAGAGGTCTTTTGTATCGACTATAGCGGGCTAAAGTCCGCTCTACAACATAAGCTGTGAGTTGTTAAGAGCCTGTAAAATTATTAGGATTTGTTTATATAGTTTGGGGTGGAGAATGCTTGCTAATAATAGAGGAAAGACTCGGCGAGAAGCTGAACGCAGGTCAATAGAAAGGCGAGAAAATATTTTTGAGTTTGGTAGCTTAGAGTGGCAACAAGTTGTTCAGCAAGAATATTTGTTATGGCCAAAGCAGGATAGACGCCAATTAGAACGCCGAAGTTTAGGACGTAGAGCTATGGCTAGAAGAGTTAAAAACAATGGTCACAATAAGAGCTTTATAAAGCCAAAAAAGTTAGAGGCTTTATTAACGAATGAAGAAAGACAAATGCTAAATGAACTAATTCGCTCTGATAGTGTAAATTAAATTTTAGTTAGACTCTATGTTCCAGTTTTTAATTGTTGCTTTTGTAAAGTGCTGAAAAACAGGGGGGGGGATAGAGAGAACCCTTTTAACAGATGCTAGATTTATGGGGTAATGATCA
>CAYYNM010000059.1:0-15689 GCA_964472945.1 uncultured Methylomarinum sp.
CCTGAGAACACAGAGTTTTTGAGCGTTAAGCCTCAGTGATCTCGGTGGTTATTTTGAATATTTTATATATTACTTTTTTAGCCTAATTTCGCTCAATTACTTAACACAGGAACATCAAAACTAGATAAAACTATACTATGGCATTGAAATCAACTTCAAGCCTGGAGGTAAAGCCTCTCCAAAAATTTGTTTTGCTTCTGATTCACCTAACTCTTTATAAGTTTCAACCATTTCAAGCCATGAACTCGGTGATTTGCTAGTTATCAGTTTATCTATTACTTGCTGCCTAACTGCTTCATCAAGATCTCTTGCTCTATCTCCACTCTTGCGAGCAATTAAAGTGGCTGCAAAACCCGCTTGAGGCACTTTTTTCCAATCTACTTTTAAAAGTAGTTGCAACCATTCGGTTACTATCTCTGCAGGAATTACATTATGACTATTACCATAAAATGGAACTCGCGAAGCAATTCTTCCTACTGCCCACCATGTTTGATTGGGTTCACTAGATTTTTGTAAGCGTTTTAATAACCATTCACAGGCAACAACCTTTTTATCAATTGGCAACCTTTCCAATACGCCAACTAATCGCACCATATCATCATAACCACGAATTTTAATTTGCTTTGCCACACCAGCCTGCCTTGCAGCAGCAGGGTTTAAAAATTTAGAAACATCTTTAAAAAGCTGTTCTTGTGCATCAATATCCAAGCCACCTGCAATTCGTCGCCATAAGGTCCACCATTCAGTCCAGTTTTGCCTTTCATTAACAAACTGTATATTTTGACTGTAGGTTTTCCATAACTGTTCTACCCGCCAGTCATCAAGCGGATACCCAAAACCAGGGCGTAAACAAAAACCCATTAGACTTAGCCAAACACGCTCGTGGTTTTCTGAGCGGCGACGCGTTTTCATGTTTTCCAATAAAGTAGTAAATAAAGCTCTCAGTAAGGGTGTTTCCCATTCTGATCGCACCAATCCTAAAACCTTTTCCAGTTCAGCTCGCAAGCTTTTCACTGCTTTTGGGTCTACTTTTTTAGATTTTGAACCAAAAACAGCTTGAATTTTTTCAACTGCCTGATTAAAATTTGCGGGTAACTCTGTGCTGGTTTGAGGGCCAGTAGAACTTTTTCTTCTAATTTGAAATTCAACATCAAATCGTTGGCTGCTATTCGAGATGGATATACATTGAATTTTTAATGTACCAACTTCTGTTTGAGTCACCGCAAGTTGTACTTTAACCTCACCCTTATCTTCACCTTTAAATGCAACGGCTAGTGGTGGCAGAGAGTTAAAACGATCATCCGTCATTTCTACTAGCTGACCAGGCTGGTATTTTGTATCACCTGTTGTTGATGCTAAATGAAAACGCACAGGCTGGCCTATGCGTAAAGCAAATTGTTGTTCTTTTAGTATAACCTCAACACCCTCTTCACTTCCTCTTGGTAATAGACAAACTCCCTTTTGATGCGGGTCTTTATTGTCGGTCTCCACTAATAAAAAATAACTTCGCGCAGACCCTCCTCCGATTTTTATTTTTTTATCTCGCCGTGCAATAGCATAACTTACAGCACCAAAAGCAACTGATAGTTCTGGATGCTGATTTTCTAATAGTTTAGGCTGCTGATCACTCCATGAATTAATTAAATCAATCGCTCTTTGAGTAACCGGCCTACTTCGAAAAACACCACCATTTAATAAAATGGCATCAGGCACATTACTTTTATGGCCTAAGGCTTCTGCAGCAGCATCACTATGAATCTTTAAAAAAGCAGCAATATGTTTACTAATGGCCGGTTCTGCCGCATAAGGCAAACCAAACTCAACTACACCACTGCGTTTCCGATCAGGTAAATCGTCTATTTTTGATAATGGAAAAAAACCATCTAATGCTATTTCTCTCACTTCTTGTTTATTTAATTGAACAGATCGTGATCCGCCAATTAATTTAGAACCACTGCCTAATAAAGTGACATTAACCTGTTCTGGCCCATCCTCAGCCAGTAGGCTTTCTTTAGCGATTCTACATTGCTCTAATAATTGAGATAAATCTGCCGCTGACAGCTTTTTTTCACCTTTTGTTATTCTATTTTCGGCTAAATGGGCTAGTGCAAGATCAATATTATCCCCACCCAACATAAGGTGTTCGCCCACACCAATACGAGTTAATTTTGGTTCTTTTTCACCCTGTTCAACTTTAATTAAGGTTAAATCAGTGGTCCCCCCCCCCACATCACAAACTAATAATAAATGAACATTTTCCAATGCTTGTTTGATATTTTCAGTGTGTCGGCGCAACCAATCGTAACAAACAGCCTGAGGTTCTTCTAATAAACGAATATCAGTCAAGCCAGCTATTTTCGCGGCTTCTAAAGTTAAAGAGCGAGCGGCCTCATCAAATGAAGCAGGTACAGTAATAACAATAATCTGTTTTTCTAAGGGGGCATCTGGAAACTTATGTGCCCAAACAGTCCGTACATGGGATAAATAGCTGGCACTGGCATCTAGTGGAGAAACTTTTTGAATTTCATCGGAACTCCCCCAGGGTAATATTTCTGCAGTATGGTCAACAGAAGGGTGAGATAACCAGCTTTTAGCACTACTTACAAAGCGACCTTGGGTTTTTGCACCTAATAAGCGGGCAGCTTCCCCAATAACAGCTGTTCCTCCTGAGGGAGAAAAGACATTATCTGTTTCTGATAGTTCACCCTCAGCCGGGTGATAACGAACTGAGGGTAGTAATGAACGAGCAGCGACTTCGCCTGGTGCAATAAGCTGTTCTATTTGAAAAATCTTTATGGCTTGATTGGTATTTGTTTTATTAACCTCTGTATAAGCTACAACAGTATGTGTTGTACCTAAATCGATACCCACTAGATATTTATTATTCAAAAAACTTTCCTCTTTCTCTCACTGCCATTAAAAAAATGGTAATAAGTAGGATGTGCTGAGGAACGAAGCGCATCGTTTGCCATTGATGCGCTTCGTTCCTCAGCACATCCTACATCAATTTGCTTAGCTTAATAGCAGAGATACATGACGCGGTTTTACTAGGCTATTGTTGCTTAGTCAGTCTTAAACCCTAACTTCCTTATTTACAAATTTTTACACAATTACCTAAAAGACAACATGACTATATACAAGCCACAGCTTGTGATTTAAAAAAATAAAAAGTAAGCATTGTAGGGCGGACTTCAGTCCGCCATAGAGACAGCTTATGACAGTAATAGCGGACTAAAGTCCGCCCTACAATTTTCAACCTGTGATAAGTTTATAGCCATAAAAGACAATCTCTAACTTTCCCAAGCTTGATTTTTATCCATCCAACGCAAGCACAAGTAATACCAAATAACTATCGGCACCATCATGGGTAACCAGCTCCAATCATCTATTAAAAAAACCTGTTTAACCCATGCTTGCTCAGTAAAATATAAGCTAAAAGGAAAGCAGTACACTGTAAAAACCACACAACTCCAAATAAGTATTAATGCACCTTTCTTAGTATTAATACTTGAGAATGCCAAAAAAACCCACATAGGTATATTATCTTTCTTTTCCATTTTTTTCCCTGTTAATAAAGTTTAAATATAAAGGTTTATAGTCTTTATCAAAAAATGTTTTGAATCTTTTTCTCCTTATCAAAGAACAAAACCTTTACTTGATAACTAAAAATCTACTCTTCCCCAGCTCTTACATCAAATTCAATTTTCCAACGATAATCATCTTGTTGAGAAACTGCATGTAGTTCCAATGTACCCACCTCTGTTACTGCTGCGCTTAAATGGACAGGAACAACTTCACCTGCTTTTCTACCTTCTTCCGGTAAAGTTATTTCTATTTCATCAAGCTCTTGCAACTCTTCATCAGTCCAATAATCCAGACGCATACCAACAGTATCATCTCTTCTGGTATTTGAAGCAAAGAACCTAAAACGAACCGGTTCACCAATAACTAAACCAAATTCATCTTCTGGTAAGGTCTCAGATGTTCCCTCTTCCATACCGAATGGAGCAATACATAAAGCTTCAACTTCTGGAGGCATACCTGGAATTGCAGGCATAGCACTTTCTACCCCTACATAATAAGATGCCGCTGTTCCCCCTTTGATTCGTACGCCTTTACCTTTGCGTACTACACCATAATAGGCAGCACCTTTCGCAACGGCTAAATCCAAGTCCGCTCCTTCTAATAACCTTGCTTCTGGTGCTTGTTCTGCTTGCAACCATGAGTTTAAAACCTTTAACAATCTATCCGCTATAACTCCAGACTTTAATACTCCACCATTTAACAAAATAGCAGTAGGATGTAAAAAAGTAGCATGTTCAGGTAAATTGACATGCTCTAAATCTTCTGTAGCAGATTGCTGTTTAGCTAAAAAACCAGCTAAATGACGAGTGATTCCAGCGTCTTGAGCATAAGGTAACCCTTTTGTTCTTAAACCCGAACGAGGTCTTGATACAGGCCTATCACTTGCCGCCACTTCAGGTAAAAAGCCTTCAACCAAAACTTGATTAACTTCTTCTCTAGTTAATTCTGTGCGTAAAGTACCCCCAATTAATGATGAACCTCTACTTGGCACAACCAAGGCAACAGTCTCTTCTTCAGGGTTATTAAAAATCTTTTCTTTTGCATCACGACAAGCATGCATTAATGCTTGCACTTGCCAGGCTTCAAGACGATTACCACTTTCCTGTTCCATTTTGGCTTTAATGGTATAGGCTAAAGCCAAATCCATATTATCACCACCTAACAGAATATGATCACCCACAGCGATACGCGTCAACTCCAGGTTTCCCTCTTGCTCTGTTACTGCAATCAAGGATAAATCAGTGGTACCTCCCCCCACATCAATAACTAAGATAACATCGCCAACATTGACATGATTTCGCCAATCACCCAAGCTGTTATCAATCCAACTATATAAAGCTGATTGCGGCTCTTCTAACAATAAGGCATGTCCAAGACCTGATGACCTTGCAGCTTCCGCAGTCAACTCTCTAGCTGCAGGATCAAATGATGCGGGAACAGTAATAATTAAATCTTGTTGGTCTAAAGGAGATTGTGGATGCTGATTTTCCCAAGCCGATTTCATATGTTGCAAATAAGCTTTCGTCGCCTCAAAAGGAGACACTCTGTCTACATCTTCTGGTGCTTCTGATGGCAATATAGGTTCTTTACAATCAACGCCAGCATGACACAACCAACTCTTGGCGCTAGAAACTAGGCGAATAGCTGTTTTACTCCCTAAATTACGTGCAATCTCACCCACCAGGTGATCTGGTTTTGCTGTCCAGGGTAAAGTTGTAGAACCTTCTGCAATTTCAGCCTCATGTGCTAAATATAAAAAAGAAGGTAGTTGTTTTTTATCTTCCACCACACCGGGTGAAGTTAATTGAGGGATCATCATCACTTGCTGGGTGATTTCATCCATATCATCATTTAATTCAACATAAGATAAAACACAGTGAGTCGTACCTAAGTCAATGCCTACTGAATATTTTTTACCTTCTGTATCAGAAGCTTGGTTTTCAGCTGTTTCAATTTCAGAGGAAATATCATGATGCTCATTACTTTGTTCTGACTCATTAGCCTGTGGATCATGATTTTGTTCATTATCACCCTGTTCTGAAGGTTCATTATTTTGGTTTACATGTCCAAACAAACCATTCATAACTCCACCTCAGCCGCTGCAATAATACTTGCATTATGCCCTGTAGTTAATTTTGGCAACCTGATATTCGTTACTTTCCAGCCTTTATGGATCAAGGTACCAGTAAATGGAGCTTGTCCAACAATATTTCCCGTCAGCCGTACTTCAGTCGCATCAAAACCTTTAGCTAAAGTTACTTTACTGCCCTCTTTATCTTGTCTTACCGTATCTAAAGTAAAATATTCATTAATAAGCTTATTACACCCTTCATGAACAACACGGGCAGCAACACCAATATCAGCATCGTTATAAGCTGCAATATCTTCTTTGATAAAATCAATAAAACGCGCTTCTTTTTGCAATAAACCTAACAATTGTAAAGCGGCATCAGGTGTTGATTCTTTTAATACAATAGGTTCCGGAGCAGGGGCTTGCACTATTTTTTCAACTTCAACAACCTTCTCAACAATTTTAATTTCTGGCTCTGCTGCAATCTCAACTGTTTTAACAATTTCAGCAGGTACTTGTTTAGCTCTTCTTGCCATGCCGATAACCATTGATAATAATACAATGATTAAAATTAATGCTAAAACCAAAACGGCCGCAATTAAATACACATGCCACAAATCCAATGTTGTGGGCATGAGTGATAAATCTATAGAATAATTCTTCATAATTTTAAAAATTCAAATACATAAAAATCAAGCACCCTGTGTGCTTAATTGAGTTTGTAGGGTCTTAGGGAGGGATTAACAAATAATACAGCTACTTCATCCTACTTTAGCTGAGACACTTACCTTCTACCATTTGCACTATTTGCTGCTTCGGCAAACATTAACTGCTTTAAAACACGGCGAGTAATTGTTATCCTCATTTTCTTTAAATGACGGTCAGCAATAATAGCAGGGACTTTAGCATCAAGATACACTTGCCGCATATTCGACAAGACACCTTCACACTGCTTGATAATGGCATCGGTTGCACTTCGAGATTCAATTTTTAAATAGCCTGTTTTCTGCATTTCAGTTATCACACATTTTTTATAATCATACTGAGCTTGCTGTATTTTTTTAATCGTTACATCAGATAACGTTGTAGCGTGCCACTCATTTTTTACATCTTTTGCATTCGCAAGGTTAAATCCTAATAATAAAGCTAATAATAAAACGTGTTTCATCGTATTTTCCACAGAGAATAAGTTTATATCATGCTAATTTTACGCCAACTACAAAGCCTACACAAAATAACTTTAATTTACTTCGCCTAAATTGCACTGTTAACCGAGCCCAGCGGGATTGCTGGCTTATCACAAACTAGGTAGGAGCGTGCTTTAGCCGCGATTGCTTTTGATCTTGTTCTTCTGCGTTTTGGTCGCGGCTGAAGCCGCTCCTACCGAGCTAGGTTATAGCCTGCGTCCCATAAGAGGTCGTTAGCTATATTTTTAACTATGCCTGCTCTTAATGGGTTGGCGACTATATAAAGGTGAAATCGGTGAATATTGTTTATCTATGTTGGATTACTGTGGTAATTAAATAGACCTAGTTGTTTTGGGAATGCCGGCCTTTTCTTAAAACTTTTGCATGGGGTTTTAGTTTTTTATTAGCTATATCTGTTTGTTTTTAATAGTTTGGCAGGAGCGGCTTTAGCCGCGATTTAGTCAATATCGCGGCTAAAGCCGCTCCTGCCATTATGTATAAAAACGAGCTTTTACATCTTCTAGCATATAAAACAGCACAGGGACGGCAATTATGGTTAAAAATGTCCCTGTCATTAAACCACCAATTGCCACAAAAGCTAAAGGTGAAAGCCTTTCTATACCTACTGCCCATTCCAAAGCCAAGGGGATCATACCCACGGCAGATGACAAAGCAGTCATTAATATAGGGCGAATACGTTTTTCCACGGCACCTAATAAGGCTGTTTTTATCGGTTGACCTTTTGCCATGGATTGCTTGGCAAAATCAATCAGTAAAATACCATTATTCACCACAATCCCCATTAATAAAATCAAGCCCATAATAGCGGGCATAGACATAAATTTACCGCCTAATAAGACCCCAAAGGCCGCACCAATAACCGCTAACGGCAAAGTAAGCATAATAGCGACAGGATCTAAAAAGGACCGAAAAGTAATGACCAACATAAAATACAGCAGTACCATACTTAACCCCAAGGCTTTAACCAGACGACCAAAGGTCTCAGACAATTGTTTGTATTCACCCTCATAATGAATCTGATAACCTCTGGGCAATTTAATATCTGCCAGTGCATCCGCCACTACATCATGTAAAGCGGTAATGGAGACATTTCTTCGCCAGGCTTTAATATCAATTGTTGCTTGTAAATATTGATGTGTTTCGGCTGTTGCCGCACTGATTAGAACCGGTGTAGCTACTGACTCCAATGGAATTACCTCACCTTTTGGGGTTTCAATGGTAATAGCTCGAATCGTTTCTTTATTTGTTCTTTGATCAGGCTGTAATCGTGTCCAGACTGGAATAAAGTCTTCACCTGTCACTCGAATACGCCCTGAATCTACGCCATTGACCGCCAAGGCAACTTGTCGGGTGACATCTGCCGGTGATAAACCGTACAGTCTAGCTTTAGCAGGATCTACAGCCAAATTAATCCGCTGTGAATAGGCCTGCCAGCTGCGTTCCATCCCTGTTAAGCCATTAACCGATTTAAGCCGTTGCATCACTTGCTCGGCTAATTGGCTGAGTTCTTTCGGGTCATCGCCTGAAATCATCACGTCAACATTGGCAGTAATCGATGATAAGGGGGTTGCCCCAAATACGCGGACATTAGTTGAAACCATGTTAGGAATGACCAATAAGCGCTCTCTTAATCCCTGATTAATATCATAAATACTGCGATTACGGTGAAATCGGTCAACAATATTTAAAGTAACCTCACCCTGCTGCAATAAGCGTTGTGAACCAAATGATTTTACCCCGGGTTCTGCGCCGATAACGGTTGATAATGAAATAAGCCACTGTTCAGGAAATTCTTGTTTGATAGCCGTTTCAACTTGCATGGCTATTTGTCGCATTTTATCGGTATCGGTATCCGGTGAGGCTTCAAAAGAAATGGTATCTATACCTGTATCCATCATCGGCATCAGTTCTCGTCCTTGTAAGCGCATATGGGCGGCTGAAATCACAAACAGAATGAAGAAAAAAACAATTACAAAGAGTCGATGATCTAAGGCACGACTGACTAAAAATAAATAGCCTCGTTTCATAGGCTCCATAATATAATGGTTAAAAGGCTCTAATAACCAAGCTAGTGGGTCTTTTGCTTCTGGTTTGAGTATTCTGGGAGCCAGCAAAGGAATAATGGTGACTGAAACAAGCAGAGAGGCAAATAAAGCGACAGATAAAGTAACACACAAGGGACGCAATACCGTTTCAACAAAGCCACCAATAAGCATAATAGGCACTAACACTAAAATGGTACTAACCGTACCTGAGGTGTCGGCTAATAAAATCTCATCCAGCCCTCTAATAGCAGCTACTTTGCCTTGTTCAGAAAATTCACGCATCCGCCGGTCGATATTTTCCATCACCACAACAACATCATCGGCTAACAAGCCCACAGCAATAATAATGCCTGATAAGGTCACCATATTAAACTCAAAGCCTATCCACCATAAAATAGCAAAGGTCAATAAATAGGACAGTGGTAAGGATAACGCCACAATCAACGCGGCACGCGAATTACCTAAAAATAATAAAATAATGATTAAGGTCATCACCACCGCATCCCGTAAAGAATCCATCATATTATCAACGGTGAGATCAATAATTCGACCCTGGGTATCCGCCACTTGAATATCTAAATTAGGAAACTGTGCTTTAACCTCATCCAAATGCTGATTAATACTGTTTAGCACCGTTTTTGCATAGCCACCCTCAGAGCGTAATAATGAAAGTGCCACCGCCTCTTTGCCATTACCACGATATAGAGAAGTTGCATCAGCTTGCCCCCAATGTACCTGTGCAACATCAGCAATTCGAATATGATGCCCCCCACTAATTGGCAGTAGAATTTCAGCAATATCATGCGGATCATTGGCCAAAGACTGCGCTGTTAACAACAGCCGCATATCATGCCGATGCACCAGTCCGGCTGGCATTGATATATTAGAATCCAATAAAGCCATCATCACCTGCTGAATCGTCAAATGGTAGGCTTGTAATTTATTGCGGTCTATATCAACCGATACTTGCCTTACCGGTCCACCAAAAACTTCCGCTTCTGCTACACCGGGTAAATTCAATAAAGTATCGCGTAAATCATGTTCTGCAATGCGTCTGACTTGCGCCATATCCAGCCCTGAACCTTTACTGGGTGTCACCGATAACACCATTAACGGACGTGCAGCATCGGTGATTTTAAAGATTAACGGTTCTTGAACCCCTCTGGGTAACAGACCCCGTACTCTGGATAATTCTGTGGTGACTTTATTGGCGGCAATATTAATTTCGTTATCGTATTCAAACTCAACCATAACCGAGGACACGCCATCCCGCGAAGTTGATGTTACCCGACGCACACCATCAATTGCAGTTAACCTGACTTCTAAAGGATGGGTAACATCATTACTCATATCGGTAGTCATTGCTCCCGGCCACTGAGTAACAACCGCTATTACAGGGCGGTTGGTATCAGGAAATAAATTGGTCGGAATCGATTGAAAGCCTAATAATCCCAGTAAAATAGCAGCAAAGGCGGCTGAAATCAGGGTATGCGGTTGAGATAAGATGCGTTCAGCAAAGGTCATTGTGCCGCCTCATTCGTAGCGATTGCTCGAATGTTATCTTTATCACTCAATTTTAATAACACACTGCCATGCCCAATCACGACCTGATCATCCGCTTGAATATTGCCCGAAATCGCACAACCCTCAATGCCACACAGAGCAATATTGACCGCTATTTTGCTTAATTTATCGCCAGTCGTTGATTTATTAACTTTAAAAATATGTCCTACGCGAGTTTCTGATGAAGGCACTAAAGCTGAATGAGGCACAATCAGGCTTTGTTCAATTATTTTAGAAATTACTCGTACAGCAACGGGGGAACCATCAGGCAAGTTAAAAACCCGTTGAGGTAAATCAATCTCCACACTGCCCATCGCCATTTTATCCAGTGCAGGATTGATACGGGTAATGTTAGCTGTCAGCTTGGCTTTAGCTCGTGATATTTTCACCTCGCCACCCGGTTTTACACGAGTCAATGTTTCCAAAGGAATAGGCACAATCACACGTCCGCCTTGTTTTGAGGTTAATACATAAAGTATTTTTCCTGGAATTGCCATATCACCCACTTCAACAATTCGTTGTGCAATACCAGCATCAAGCGGAGAAACGATGTGTCCATATCCAATTTTGACTTGTATTTGATTAATTTGTTTTTGTAAAGAGCGTACATTAGCTCGATCTTCACGCACTTTTGTCTGCCATTGGTCAACCGCTGAAGCTGCCGACCCACCTTGTTTAAATAGCTTCTGCTCACGTTGTAATTCTCTTTGGTCGTGGTGCAGAATTGCCTCAACACTCACTCGTTTTGCTTCCAAAGCATCACGACTGGCTTCTAACTCTTCGGTATCAATATGTACCAGTAAATCACCTTTTGCGACATGGCCACCTGCTCTTGGTCCTAAATCCAGAATACGTCCTGATATTTGCGGGCTGACCCGTACTTCACTGGCACTTTGTACTTCACCCAAAGCAGGGAAGCCTTCAGTAACCCGACCGGTTGTGACCTTGACAACGGATAATGCCCAAGGGGCTAATGTCATTGTGGGTTCATCGGTTACTTTTTTTAATTTACTGTGTAAGATGAGAAAGCTGAGAATAATAATCAGCAGAAAAACCAAATATTTTGCTTTAGCCATTAATAAATTTTTTATCATTTTTATTACCTATTTTTTTCATTCTCACACTGCTCTTTGTAGGAGCGGCTTTAGCCGCGATGTCGTGGCTAAAGCCGCTCCTACCCCAGCCGTTATTTTCCTACTTGTAAAAGATAGGCTTGTGGTTCTCTACCTAAGGCTAAATTTAATTGATCATCTGCCAACCACCAAGTCGCTATGGCACTACTTAAATTTGACCGAGCTTTTGCCAGCACTGACTCTGCATCCAATAAATCCACCGAAGAAAGTCGTCCGTTTTGGTAACGATCAGACTGGATTTTCTCGGTTTCAATTGCCGCCTGCAAACCAGCCTGTGCCGCTTCAAACTGCCGTTGTGATGCAATCCAGCCTGCCGTAGCGGCATCAAACTCTGCTTTAGCTTGATTAGCCGCCAACACTTTCTGTTGCTGAACCGCTTGAATTTTTGCATTCGCCTGACTGATTTGCGCCATTCGCCTGCCGCCATCCCAGAGTTCCCAGTCCAACTGTCCGACTACACTCCACACCCCGGATCTCTCGCCATTGTAACCAGAGTTTTCAGCCACATTAGCCTGTACAGATAAACTCGGCAACCAATTGCGGTAAACCCCTTTGGCTGATTCTTTTTCTGCCTTAGTTAACCTGTTAAAACGTTGAATATCGGGACGTTGCTGTAAACTCTCATCATTAACATCTACTAAAGGTGTCGGTGTACTTTTAGCTTGTACAATTAATTTTGTATATTGCGCTTGGTTTAACAGTGCAGCTAAATTGGCACGTAAGCGAGAGTCATCACCATTAATTGCCGCTAATTGCCCTTCCACCGCTTTAATTTCAGCTTTGATACGCAGTAACTCGACTTTTGCTAACCGCCCAACACTAATAGCTGTTTTAGTCACTTGGTAATGCTCTAGTAAAGCCTGATGCTGTTTATTTAACGCTTCACGCACACCTGACAGTTGTTGTAAGCTGCGATATAAAAAAACAGCTTGGGAAAATAACTGCAAACGAGAATTAGCCAATGCAAAATGAGATGCTTCGTTTAAGTGTCGCTGTGCGTGAACCTTGGCGGTGATTTTTCCATTAATATCCAATGGTAATGAAAGGTTGGCACCATAACTGTATTGATTACTATCAACAGCGACTTGAGAGAAATTCACAGGCGGTGCCAATGGGCTGACCAAGCGGTTATTATTGTAATGAATATCTTGCCCATAAAGTGTTATTCGCCCCCAATATTCACTACTGGCTTTATCAATCCCCGCTTTGCTTTCCGCTATATTGGCTTTATCAAGGCGTAACTGCGGTGAGACTTGCTCTAACTGGTGTAATATCGTTGATAAATCTTCTATTTCTGATGCTTCTAGCCCTAATGGAAAACCAAGCAGACTGACCACCAGTAATAGCCATAGATTTCTTTGAAAAAAGAAATTAATTTTAATTTTTTTCATAATTTTTATAGATTAAATTTATGCTATTTGATGTACAAAAGTAGCTGACTGATGATCATCAGTCAGCAATTTCAATAGCTCTCTTACATAATCTGCTGGCATATTCTTTATTACCATCAGCAAAGCGATAGCCAGTAAAAACCAGCCAAACAATTTTTTCATTTTCTTTTTATCAATAGACAAAGCTTTTCTAGCACCAATTTGTCCACCAATAAAAACTGCTACACCTAGTATCAACGAGGTTTTCCAATCCCAATGTCCCACAACTAAATGCCCAGCAAAGCCGCCAGCTGCCGTCAAGCCCACCATCAAAGCACTAGAGCCCACTGCTATATCCATTGGGATGCCTAATAGCAATACCATCAAGGGTACTTTTAAAATCCCCCCACCAACCCCAACTAAACCACTACTTAACCCTGCAAAAAAAGAAACCGGTAAGGCGAGTAATAAATTAACCGTATAGTGTTGTTGATTAAATTGGCGCAGCCAATGAAACCAGTATTTTTTGACAGCTAACAACTTACTCTTCTGCTTAAACTCATGAATCATAAAAATGGCAGCAAAAGCTACCAGCACAGAAAAAAACCAGCTCAAATTTTGCCCACTGATATTACCGGATATAAACCCACCTATAAAACCACCAATCGTGGTGACTGATTCCAGCACCAAAGCTAATGACCAATCTATTTTTTTTGCCTTACGAAACACCAGAGTGGCGGATAATGAGGCCACCATAATCAAAAATAAACTACTGGTTGCCGCCGTATGAAAATCAATACCAAATAGAACTTGTACCGGTGTATATAAAGTGCCCCCACCCTGCCCCAGCATTGAAAAAACAATGGCCACCAGAAAAATAATAGTGCTTAGCAGGCTGGTTGATAAAATCATAAAGGTTTCCTATAATTTATGAAAAATCTTTATATACGGGCATTAAGGTTTAGGCAATCTAACTCAAAAAATACAGTCGATATATTATTTCTTTGGAATACAAAAATATATTTTTATATCCATAAATTTGTTTTAACAAGTCCCATGAGGCTTCGTCATACATTTATCGACTGGTGACTTATCAATGGTTTTACTTCTCGGTGTATTTTGTTGTAAATGCCGTATCGCTGCCAGAATATCAGCCAAAAGCTTATCGGCTAGATCACGGCTAAAATTTTCCTTGACAACCATACGCAATACCACAACATGTTCAGCATTAGGTGGCAAGGAATAGGCAGGGACAATCCAGCCGTTTTTTTTCAATTCTTCAGAAATATGGTAGGCAGTCAGGCGGGAATCATCAATCAACCTAACCACAACCACGGGTAAAAAATTACTATCCGTTAAAATTTCAAAAAAACCAGATGCTGCCAATTTTTGTTCCAGATATTGGGCATTAGTCATGACCGACCCAATAATTTTACGATAGCCCGACTGACCCAGTCGTAAAAACATATAATATTGAGCGAGTAAAATGGAGCTGCCTTTAGAGAAGTTCAAGCTATAGTTGAACATGGAGCCACCCAAATAATTAATTTCAAAGGGAAGTTCAGTCGGCAAATCTGACTTGTCTTTAAAAATAACCGACCCCATACCCGCATAAACCAGACCATATTTATGATTAGAAACATTAATGGATCTAACATGTTCCAATCGAAAGTCCCAAATAAAGTCAGGTTTATAAAAAGGCAAAACAAAACCACCACTGGCCGCATCAACATGAATAGGAATGTCCATTCCTGTTTCTGCTTTGTGAGCAATTAATAACGCATTAATCGCCTGAATATCATCGACCTGACCGGTAAATGTAGTGCCGATAACAACCCCGACTGCAATGGTATTTTCATCCAGTAAAGACAAAATAGTATCTTGATTAATGGTGTATTTATCGGCCTGTAAAGGAATAACACGCATTTCCACATCAAAATAACGAGCAAATTTTTCCCAGCAGGTATGTACATCGGCCCCAAAAATGATATTAGGTTGACTACTATCTAATCCTGCTGCCTGTCTTTTTTTACGCCAACTCCATTTATGTGCCAGCAATCCCAGCATGATAGCCTCGGAAGAACCAATGGTCGTCACTCCCGTTGACTTACAATGACACGGTGAATTAAATAAATTTGCCTCCATCTGAATGATACGGTCTTCAATCACTTTCAACTGAGGATATTCATCTTCGTCCACTAGGTTTTTAGCGGCTCCCAGCCTGATCAAATCATCGGCTTCCGGCTCCATCCAAGTGGTGACAAAAGTTGCCAAATTCAGAGCCGGATTACCTTCCAGGTTCATTTCATCAGCCACAATACGGTGAGCGACAGCCGGTAATAATGACTCTTCTGGTATACGGTTTTTTTCAATGGGTTGAGTATCCCAACGTCCACCGTAGATAGGCGTAATATAAGGATTATCCGGCTCTTTATCTGGCCTGAAAAGTGATTTTATCTTATCGGTAATTTTCATGTGTATCCGTATTTTTATAATGTACAGAGAAAGTGAACGTTAAAATGTTAATCAACAGAATAATTTTCTTTGATCAACAAACTCATAATCAAGGCAATGAGCAGGCTTAAAACAATCACCGACAATGCCTTCTGGAAATCAATTGAGCTTAAAACCTGTGTACCCGCACTTTTCTCCAGTAACCAGCCTATCAGTGGTTGAAACAGTGCACTACCACCAATTAACCAGGTATTAGTAAA
>CAYYNM010000060.1:0-3007 GCA_964472945.1 uncultured Methylomarinum sp.
ACTGATGGGTTCACGCATGGCTTGCATGGAGCCCATCGCCGGCATTTCGGCATAAATCTGAATGGTCACATCACTAACTGGCTGATCTTTAGTATCACGAATTATCAGCGTCAGTTGGTTATTGCCGATTTTGGGTTTGGTAGGGTCGAGTTTTATCTGAATTTTATAATTTCCTGCCAAATGAGTTGCCCCTATATTTTGGGGTTTGTCCGTTGTTTTGCTTGGCTTAAAAAAATAAAAAAGACTGATACTTAAAAGTAATAATACAATAATAATACCTGCGCTAATTTTGATGCTGGGTTTCATGGTGCTTGACTCCCTGTTTTTTCCGCTAAAAAGGGTTGTAGACTACCTACCGCTTGTTCAAGTTTTGCCAAGCGGTGATGTAAATTTGCCAGGGCCTTTTCGGCTTGTAGTTGCGTTTTCAAGCGATTCTTTTCACTGCTGATCAGGGTTAGAAAATCACCTTTTCCGGCTTGGTAATCGGCTTTTGCAGTAGCCATATTGTCATCAGCAAGCGGTAATAATTGTTGACGATATAAGTGTCGTACATGCAGGCTTTCTACTACCTGAGCATAGGCGATTGATAACTCTTCGTTAATTTTGGCTTCAAGATCAATTTTTTGCCAATGGGCTTGTTGACTATTGGCCTTGGCTTCTTGCTCGGCAGCCTGCCGTTTACTTTGGTCCAAAGGAATATTGATGCTGATGCCCAGATTAAAGCGTTTGTCCTCGTTGTCCCAAAGGCTGTTATAGCCTGCTGAGAGTTTAAGGTCAGGATAATAATCTAATGCAGCTAGATCACTCCGGGTTTTATAAATATTGATATTAGCCATACTCGCCTTGAGCTCTGGGCGAGATTGTATCGATTTGATTTGTAGTTGTTTAAAATCGGGTAAATCAGTTATTTCAGCCAGTTGTTGTGGTAAAGGTAAAGATGTTTCTACTGGCCGATTTAGTAAGGTGTTAAGTTGTGCAAGAATGGTTTTTCGTTCGCGTTGCAGTACGATGGCTTGGTGTTTGAGTAAGGCTTGCTCCACCTCAGCGCGTAAAACATCCTGTTTGCTGGCTCGGCCTGTGCTATATCGAGTGATGGCAATATCTCGAAATTCTAGCAACAAAGTTTGATTGGTCTTATTGATGGTGATGGCTTGGTGAATAAAATACCAATTGGCAAATAAAGATTTTGTTTGGGTTGCTAATAGCAGCTGTAGGGCTGTGATGCTTTGCCGCTGAGTTTCAGCCTGGTATTCAGCAGATTTACCACGCAAATGCAATTTGCCGGGAAAAGGAATATTTTGCGATAGTTCAAAACGCTGACCGAATTCTAAATTCTGACCATCCGCTTTTTGACTATTAACAGTTAAAGGGGCGAAGCTATATTGAAATTGTGGATCGTCTAAAGCCGATTGTTGTTCAATTTTTGCGACTGAAGCTTGCCAGCTTGCTTGAGCAACTTCTAATTTTGGATTAGCGTGCAATACGGCTTTAACGAGCTGAGGTGAAGATAATGCCTCAACTGAATCGATAGCTTTGGTTTCATTTGCAGATAAGTAGGCTGGCAGATACATTATCAGCAGCAGTAGCAACAGTTTTTTCAGGTAATAGTGGAGTTTCATAAGAACCTCTCTTAAGTTTTAACAAAGAGGTAACGCTGTATAGCAAATAACCGGGGGGGTATAGAATAGGCGTTAGCTCAAACAGCTTCAGCCAATAACTGAAGTGTAGACGATGTTAACGAGAGATTCGGCCTAAAGGCGTAAACGATGAGTGAGCAAATAGGTAGGATTACCACATCTAAATATCGGTAGCCTATCGGTTGCCAGGGGCAGTTGTGATAGTGTTGGTAGAGGGGTGGGTGAAAAAGGCTGGAACTCAATAATGGGGGGAGGTTGTGGGCCATCCAGTAATAAGGTTAGGATATCTACGGGTGAGATGCTATTCATCATTGCAGCATCCGTTACAAGGTCATAACTGAGTTCACAACATGAAGTTTCTGCCCCTGGTTCGTGCATACCACAATTATCAGCCATTGGACAAATAGCGGAATCATGCTCACCACAGCAACAAGCGTGCTTAGGCTGACCATCCATTGAATCACAGGCATACAAGGTCTGGATTTGTGAAAACAGCGCAACAAACAAGATAAATAGGCTTAGTGTGCGCTGTAAATGTAAGTTACGGAAAACATTCATACTTTTATCATAATTGAATAGTGCCATATGTACAAGAAATAAGTTGCCTGTTTTATTTTGTAGGATATAAGGTGGTCAATTTGGCCGGTACTCTCTTCAAATATCGGTCAACTTGACCTTTATGAGTGATAAATTAAACATAAAACCCAAGGTATGTGGGGGTTGCAATATTTGGCATACTATTCGCTTTAACTAATTATATAAATTGTTATATAGCACTATTGATATCTAATATTGGAGAAAGCAATGAAAAAATCAGTTGTTACTATTATTGCAGCTTTGTTAGTTTTTGCCTTTGGTACTCAGGTCTTTATGTTTTATCGAATTCATGAAAAACTTGATCAGAGATATGCTGTAGAAAAAAAATTAGAGTTATCAAGTTATCAAGGCTCAGATACCTGGGGTGAAGGTACTGAGAATGCTGATTCATACCCTTATCAGGAACTATTTCAACTACGAGATCATGTTGAACAATTAATGCGTCATTCAATGTCCCGACTGCATAAGGATTTAGCTGTTGCCTCGAATACGAAAGTACCTGTGATTAATCTAATAACTGAACCAGGTAGGTATGTTGCCATGGTCAATCTTTCAGATGCTATCGAGTCTTCTCTTGAAGTGGCTCTTAAGGGGCGGCAATTAACTGTTTCGATTAAAACTGAGAGTGTAAATAATCAAACTAATGATAATAAAAAGTATCAGCAGAGCGAGCGGTTTAGTGGGGAATTTCACGGGTCTTTAATGTTACCAGAGGATGTCAATAAAGAGAAAATAACAACAGAGTATCACGATGGTGTATTGCTGATAACTTT
>CAYYNM010000060.1:3107-8283 GCA_964472945.1 uncultured Methylomarinum sp.
AGTGAAGTCAAAAAGAAATAACTTGAAATACAGGAACTGAGGAATCAGGGGGAGGGCTAAAAGCAAGATTTTTGTAGATTAAGTATTGGCTGAGGCTTATACGTAATCAGGTAAACTTTTATTTATAACACAATTAATTAAGGAATATATAGCATGAATTATGATCATAATTGTCTTGGGGTTTTTACTCGGCACACCGATGCTGAGCAGGCTGTTAAAGAATTGGAAAAATCGGGTTTTGAGATGAAAAAACTTTCCATTGTAGGTAAAGGCTATCACTCAGATGAACATCCTATCGGGTATTACAATACTGGGGACCGAGTTAAGTTCTGGGGTAAGTGGGGTGCTTTGTGGGGTGGTCTGTGGGGGATGCTTTTTGGTTCGGCGTTTTTCTTGATACCGGGTATTGGACCTTTAGCTGTTGCCGGTCCGTTGGTTGCTACCATTGTCAGTGGTGCTGAAGGGGCCGTGGCTATTGGTGGTCTGAATGCTTTGGGTGCTGCTTTATATAGTATTGGTATCCCCAAAAATAGTATTATCAAATATGAGGAGTCACTAAAAGCTGATAAGTTTTTATTAATTATTCATGGAACCCAAGAAGAAATGGAATATGCACGGGATATTTTAAAAACGCTCAAGGCAGAAGAGGTGGAAATTTATAACGATATAGTGAAAGGTAATTAGGTTAAAAATTTAATAACTTAAGAAACTGGAAATAAAATACCAGAATATCATTCCCATGCTCTGTGTGGGAGTGCCCTTGATGAATTCCCACGTAAAGCATGGGAACTATCAAACTAGGACTGCAATGCCAAATAAAACATTTTTACACAAGAAACGCTATATTGAAGAAATTGTTCTATTTATAGTTTTACTTTTATCACTGCTTGGGATGGGAATTACCGATTTTTCACCTCTTGAAAGTCACCGGTACTGGTCCTTGATGATTATTGTTTTCGCCATTGCCAGTATTATTTTGGGTTGGGCTAGAAATGAATATAAAGAAGATCATTTTAAAAAATTGATTGTTTGGCAGGCCATTCATTGGGGCGCAACCCTGGCCACTGTGTCAGGTGTCTATCTCTTATTGCAGACGGGCCGGCTGAACTATGAAAGTACAGGGCTTATTATTGAGTTGATCCTCGGTTTGTCATTATTTCTGGATGGACATCTGCTAGGGTGGCGCGTTAGTTTACTGGGTATTCTCGTAGGTATTAGCGCTATTATCGCAGCCTATGTAGAAGAATATATCTGGGTTATTTTACTGCTCTCTTTATGTATTTCAGTCATAAGCTATTATTGGGAAAAACACCGTCATAACAGTTGTGTTTCTGAAACAGTTAAGTAGCTTGCTATGCCTGCTTATTACCCATAAGTTGTGCACCTAAAGAAAGTCAATATTTAAGTGCTTGTTTCTATTGAAACCAAGATTAGATATATTTATTTTACATCACTATAACTATTTGATTGGTATAGTGTTCGTATTTGTGGGTAATAGGCAGTGTTAGGAGGCTGTCCGAGAATAGAATCAGTAGCAGGTTCTCTATTCTCGGACAGCCTTCTAGGTTTATATGAAACAACATTGGAACATAACTAAAATACAATAAGGAGCGAGCAAGATGACAATATTTATTGCTTTGGGGTTAGCGGCGGCAGCACTGGGGGCTTTATACGCTATGGCTTGTGCATGGTGGGTGGTACGTCAACCTATGGGGCCGGTTCAGTTTCAAGCGCCTTATCTGGCCATCTTTGAAGGCGCTGTCGCCTTTATGAAGGTTCAATACAGTGTTATTGGTATTGTGGCAGCCATCATTTTTACTGTACTTTGGTTTACACCTCATTTTGGCTGGCTCACTGCTGTAGGATTTCTTATTGGTGGACTATGTTCTGGAATTTCTGGTGTTATTGGAATGAATATCTCTGTGCGAGCCAATGTGCGTACCGCAGCAGCGGCACAAAAAGGGATGGGGCCAGCCTTAAAACTTGCTTATCGTGCTGGCTCAGTTTCCGGATTTCTTGTTGGTGGCCTGGCACTGGCTGCTTTGTGTGGATTTTATTTGCTACTGTGGACGTTGCATGGTGATGGGCCGTTAAATCTTCGTCCCATGTTGGGTCTTGGCTTTGGCGCATCCCTTATTAGTATATTTGCACGGCTTGGAGGCGGTATTTTTACCAAGGCTGCTGATGTTGGTGCTGATCTTGCCGGAAAACTTGATCAGGGTATTCCTGAAGATGACCCCAGAAACCCAGCTGTGATTGCTGACAATGTAGGTGATAATGTAGGCGACTGTGCAGGAATGGCCGCTGATGTGTTCGAAAGCTATGTGGTAACACTGATAGCTGCGATGTTAGTAGCTGCCTGGGCACATCCGGAGGACCTGCTTGGTCAGCAATATCCCTTGGCACTTGGCGCAGTGGCAATGTTCGCCAGCCTATTGGGAACTCAGGTAATGAATTGGGCAGATGGGAGTCGCCCGCTAGCTACACTGACCACTGTTGTAGTGCTCAGTGTAATGGTTGCTGCCTTCGGCTTTTACCTAGTCAGTTTCTATTTAATTCCTGATAATGCGCCATACAGTGGCATAATTCTGTTTTATACAGCACTGGTAGGGCTGGCTATTGGTTTGTGCATGGTGGCCACCACTAGTTATTACACCAGTACAAACTATGCACCTACGCTTAGTATTGCTCAGTCCTCGCAATCAGGTCATGCCACCAATATTATTACCGGCCTGGCCGTTGGTATGAAATCCACAGTCGTACCAACCTTAGTTATTGCCATCGGTATTATTGCTGCCTACACGTTAAGCGGGGTTTATGGTATTGCCATTGCGACTGTAGCACTACTTGCACTGATGCCTGTGGTTATTTCTCTTGATGCCTTCGGACCAGTAACTGATAATGCAGGCGGAATTGTTCAGATGGCGGGTCTTGAGGGTGAAGTTCGAGATATTACTGACAAGCTGGACGCAATTGGCAATACAACCAAGGCAATTACCAAGATATTTGCCATAGGCTCGGCCGGACTGGCTGCATTAGTCCTATTTGTTGCTTTTAAGCTAGAATTCGGGGCAAAAATGAGCACACTGCATTTCACCCTTGATAATCCGTATGTACTGGCAGGATTATTCATCGGCTCATTACTGCCTTTCGTATTCAGTGGACTTACCTTTGATGCAGTTGGTCATAGTGCTACAGACCTTGTTACTGAGGTCCGCCGTCAATTTCAGGAAGATCCTGAGATCCTTTCCGGTCGACATAAACCAGACTACTCTAAAGCTGTGAGTATGCTTGCCCGTTCTTCCATCAGAGATATGATTGTTCCCGGCTCGTTACCTATTCTGGTGCCATTGGCAGTAACATTAATTTTGGTACCGTTAGCCCCTAAAGGAAGTGCCGCTCTGATGATTGGTGGAATACTTATCGGTGCGGTGAGTTCCGGAATGATTCTTGCGATTTTTCTCTGTACAGGAGGTGCGGCCTGGGATAATGCCAAAAAATATATTGAGAGTGGTAATCTGGGTGGCAAGGGCTCTCCTGCGCATCAAGCATCCATTACAGGTGATACCGTCGGAGATCCCTGTAAGGATACCGCCGGTCCAGCAATTAACCCGATGCGCAAAGTTCTAAGCCTAATGGCTTTGTTGCTGGTACCCTTTTTATTGTAAACTATAAATTCTTTTATTAGAGGACTGTCAATTATGAAAACACTTAACCTTACTCCAGAGCAAGCGGAAATATTAAAAGAAACTTTGAGCTCCTATCTATCTGACCTGAGAATGGAAATTGTCGATACTGATAATTCAGAATTTCGAGAAAAGTTAAAGAAGAAAAAGAAAGTACTCAATGAAACCCTCGCCATGCTTAAAGAAGAATAAGTGCCAAATCTTGTAAACCAAATTTTCATTCGATAAGCAAATAAATTAGGTTTCTGGAAATAAAAATAGCTTTAAATTAAAAGAATAATGAATTACGTACTATTTTTTCCTTGTCCCCTAACTTTTCAAAAAAAGGTTGGGGGAGGGTAGGTTAAGACTGTGATGTTTTATCCATCAAAATAAAACCACCTGATTAGGGATAAGTTTCAGTTAGCACTCTAATCTATTGCTTTAAGCCCTTCACTGCCATTAAGTTAGGGCGTTTTTTATCCATGTAGGAGCGGCTTTAGCCGCGACATCGCGGCTAAAGCCGCTCCTACAAAATCTCATTTATTTCTTCTGACATAGAGCAAAAAAATAAAGTTGTATGTCGGTTTATTTTAATATATGATTATCCATATATTAATATTTAATTTAAAGCAATGATGTCACCCACTCAGTTTTTTAAATGCTTGTCAGATGACACACGATTACGTTGTGTTACATTGTTACAAAAAGAAGGCAAACTTTGTGTTTGTGAGTTAACGACAGCACTAGAATTGTCACAACCTAAAATATCCCGGCATTTGGCATCATTACGCCAATGTGGATTATTGCTGGATAGCAGGGAAGGGCAGTGGGTTTTTTATCAGATTAACCCTAAATTACCTGACTGGATATCACCCTTGTTAAACAATACTTTATTAGCTGTTGAACGGACTGATATTTTTAAGGCTGATCTACAACGTTTGCAACTAATGGAAAACCGGCCTGATACAGCAGCTTGTTGCTAATTATTTAAATTAAATATATGCTTATATGTATATCACATTAACTTTATAGGAAAAACGATGAAAAGATTACATGTTCACTTAGCTGTTGAAGATCTTGACAAAAATATTGAATTTTACAGCACTATGTTTGGCTGTCAGCCTACCGTACAGCATGGTGATTATGCAAAATGGATGCTGGATAATCCACGGGTTAATTTTGCTATTTCAAATCGTAGTGCTGAAATTGGTCTCGACCATCTAGGTATTCAGGCTGAAAATGATGAAGAATTAGCGGATATTAAACAGTGTCTTGATGCGACGCAAAGTCCAATTGAAACACAGGAAAATGCAGCTTGTTGTTATTCCAGTTCAGATAAACATTGGGTGACAGACCCTCAAGGGATAGCTTGGGAGTCATTTCATTCTTTAAATGAAATTCCCACTTTTAATAATAAAAAAGCTGATTCAAATGGAGAAAATCCTTTTGCCTGTCGTCCAGCGGATATAAAAGAAACTAAAAAATCATCATGTTGTGGTTAGGAAATA
>CAYYNM010000060.1:8383-15607 GCA_964472945.1 uncultured Methylomarinum sp.
TCGTCCAGCGGATATAAAAGAAACTAAAAAATCATCATGTTGTGGTTAGGAAATAACATAGCTCCGTGTCTTATTATATCAATTTGGGAAATCAAACAATGAGTCATAAAATTTTTAATATTTTGGTTGTTTGCACTGGCAATTCTTGTCGCAGTGTAATGACTGAAGCCTTGTTAAATCATTTTGGAAAAGGGCGTATTAAAGCTTATTCAGCTGGAAGTCACCCTATTGGGCGCATCAACGAAGGTGCCTTGGCAACCTTGAAACGACATAATTTGCCTACTGAAGGTTATCAAAGCCAGTCATGGGAAGACTTTAAAAATATTGCTATGGATATTGTTATTACAGTTTGTGATAACGCGGCTGGCGAAATCTGTCCTGTTTATCTGACTAAAGCGGTTCGAGCTCATTGGGGGGTATCAGACCCAGGACATGTTGAAGGCACAGATGAAGAAAAAATTGCAGCCTTTGAACAAACATTTACAACTTTAAAACTGCGAGTTGAAAAAATGTTGGAGCTTGAATTGGAACAGCTACCAAACCAGGAATTAGCTAATAAACTCAACGAAATTGGTAAACTAAGTTAGGATCGGATCATGACATCAAATCAAGATGAGCCCAAACGTTTGGGGTTCTTCGAACGCTATCTATCCATTTGGGTGGCTTTATGTATGGGTATAGGTATTTTTCTAGGTAAACAGTTACCAGAAGTGACGGATACCCTGCGTAAAATGGAGTTTGGACAGGATAGTCATATTAATCTACCGATTGCGGTTCTGATCTGGCTGATGATCTACCCAATGATGTTGAAAATTGATTTCAGTAGCATTCTTGATGTGCGTAAAAGACCGCGTGGAATTTTGATTACTCTATTTGTTAACTGGCTGGTCAAACCTTTTTCCATGGCATTGATTGGCTGGGTGTTTTTTAAACATTTGTGGCTGCCATTCATCGGTGTTGAACTGGCTGATCAATATATCGCCGGATGTATTATTCTGGCAGCGGCACCTTGTACGGCAATGGTGTTTGTCTGGTCCTATTTGGTTGGTGGTGATCCTGCTTATACACTGGTGCAAGTATCGGTGAATGACTTGATTATGCTGGTCTTGTTTGCTCCGATAGTGGCATTTTTGATTACCGGTGCCAGCAATCTGACCGTACCTTACGATGTATTGTTTTACAGTGTTATCGCATTTATTGTTATCCCACTAACTTTGGGCAGTTTAAGCCGAGTTATATTGATTAAATTAAAAGGACTGGATTGGTTTGAAAACCGTTTTATTGCCTTTTTTCATCCCATAACAATGCTGGCACTACTGGCAACCCTGATTTTTATTTTTGCTTTTCAGGCCGATAATATCACTGGAAAATTTTCCCATGTCATATTGATAGCTATTCCTATTTTAATCCAGGTCTATTTTAATTCATCACTAGCTTACGGCTTGATGAAAGTGTTTAAAGTGCCTTTTAATGTTGCTGCTCCTGGCGCATTAATTGGTGCCAGTAATTTTTTTGAACTGGCAGTGGCAACAGCAATTGCTCTGTATGGCCCTGAGTCAGGTGCTGCACTGGCAACCGTAGTGGGCGTACTGGTTGAAGTGCCAGTAATGCTGTCGGTCTGCTCTTTTTGTAATCGTACTCGCCATTGGTTTCCAGAATAATAGCATACCTAATTAATGAGAAATATCTTTCAAACAACTGAAATCATAAGGCATTTAATTCAGAAAAGTGGTATAAACTAAATTAGTCATTACAGATTTTAAAGAAGGCTAGGCTAATAAAGCAGTATTTATCACAAGGATTGTGAAGTTTTCTGTCCATTTCGGTAGTGCTGTGTTGTTAAGGAATGCACACAAAATAAATGACGCAATTTATTTGCTAGTGGGATGAATCTGTTGATAAAGCTATTTTAACAATTTATCTTATTATTGAGGCGCAGGCTTTAGCCTGCTCTTGCGCTAAAAGAATGCAGGTTAAAACCTGCCCCCTGCCTACCTCAAAAAGGCTGTTATTAATGAGTACGCATTTCTTAACATAAATTCTTTTACCTTACGATTTATCCAGGAGCTAAAATGAATACATATAAAAAAACCTTTACGGTTAAAAGACTTTGGCAAATATTGGGGATCAGCCTACTCTTTTCCTTTTCTATTTTGTTGTTTTTTGGTAGTAAAATTTATCAACAAGCCCCGCCTATTCCTGAAGCCTTTAAAACACCTGCCGGAGATATTATCTATACTCGAGCGGATATTGAAACCGGTCAAAATGTATGGCAATCTACGGGTGGTATGCAGCAAGGATCTATTTGGGGACATGGCAGCTATCTTGCACCCGATTGGTCCGCTGATTGGTTACACCGCGAAGCCTCGGCGCTACTTACATTGATTGCACAGAATGAACTTATTGGTGTATCAGCGACAGGAGATCAGTTACTTGAAATGCATAAGGTGACCTTACGTCATGAGATGCGTAAAAATACCTACAATTCGAAAACTGACATCGTTACTATCGGTGCTGATCGCGCTCAAGCTATTAAAACCGTAGAACAGCATTACATTGGTTTGTTCACAGCTAGCAACGAGCAGTTCCTCACATTAAGAAGGGAATATGCTTTTCCACTTCACTCCGTTTTAGACAACGAGCAAGCAAGACAATTGTCTGCATTTTTTTTCTGGACTTCGTGGGCTGCTGTCACTAATAGGCCTGGTGATGATGTCACTTATACCAGCAACTGGCCGCATGATCCTTTGGTAGGTAATACGCCATCAGCCAGTATCTTGTTATGGAGTCTTATTTCGATTTTTCTATTACTTGCAGGGATTGGCGCTATTGTTTGGTACTATGCAAAGCAGTTTGATGCCTGGCGGAAAGATCAAATTCCAGAAGCTGGTTTTGCTCAAGAAGATATAGTGGCTTCAGCGACTATTACACCTTCTATGCGTGCGACGGCAAAGTATTTTTGGGTGGTTACCGCACTCTTTGTCAGTCAGGTTCTACTGGGTATTGTCACGGCGCATTATGCCGTTGAAGGTCAGGGACTGTATGGTTTGCCACTGGTTGATTATTTACCTTACTCGGTGACTCGTACCTGGCATACGCAACTCGCTGTATTATGGATAGCGACTTCCTGGTTAGCAACAGGACTCTACGTGGCACCCATGATTTCTGGACATGAGCCAAAATTTCAACGCTTTGGTGTTAATTTCTTATTTTTTAGTTTATTAATTATTGTTGTTGGCTCATTCACTGGTGAATGGCTAGCTATAAATGGGTTTTTTGATAACTTAACCTTTAACTTCTGGTTTGGCCATCAAGGTTATGAATACATAGACCTGGGTAGATTTTGGCAAATTTATCTTTTTATTGGCTTATTACTTTGGGTTGTATTGGTACTTCGTGGACTCTGGCCAGCCTTGAAAGATAAGGAGTCTGGTTCGCTGGTCTTTTTGGTTATTATTTCCACTGTCTCAATTGGTTTGCTTTATGGTGCCGGCCTAATGTGGGGGCAACATACGCATATCAGTGTCATGGAATATTGGCGCTGGTGGGTTGTGCATTTGTGGGTTGAAGGTATTTTTGAAGTTTTTGCGACTGCCATTATCTCGACCTTATTTGTTCGTATGGGCTTATTAAGAGTCTCAGTAGCTACCACTATGATTTTGTTTGCCACTATTGTTTTCCTCGGTGGTGGAGTATTAGGAACCTTCCATCATTTATATTGGAGTGGAACGCCTATCTCAATTTTAGCCATTGGGGCCACCATTTCTGCGCTGGAAGTTGTACCTCTATTAGTTGTTGGTTTTGAAGCTTACAGCCGGTCAAAAATTGAGCATGAAATGGAATGGGAACAAAACTATCATTGGCCTTTTATGTTTTTTGCCGCCGTTTTAGTCTGGAATATGGTGGGTGCTGGCTTGTTTGGTTTTTTGATCAATCCGCCTATTTCACTTTATTATTTGCAAGGCCTTAATACTACTGCTAATCATGCTCATGCGGCATTATTTGGTGTTTATGGCATGCTGGGTATAGGCTTAATGTTATTTTGTATGCGTGGTCTGACTGATGTTCATCAGTGGAATCAAAAGTTACTAAAAATATCATTCTGGAGTCTAAATATTGGGCTGGCCATGATGACATTTTTATCACTTCTCCCTCAAGGATTATGGCAAAGTTATGCCAGTATTAAATATTATTATGCCTATGCTCGCTCGGCTGAATTTATGCATAGCGCAGTAATGGAAGGACTGGTTTGGACGCGTGTCCCTGGAGATATTGTTTTTTCTGTTGGTGTTTTCGCTTTTGCGATATTTGTATATCAGGCGTTTACTAACAAACAGTCGAAATAGATTATAAAGAAAGGAAAATGAGAATGACGAGCTTGTAGTGCAAGCTGCCGCTTAGTTATTATTTTTTTTGACAGGGAAGTCCTAAAAGTCATCATGAGGTGTGCGATAGTGTATCTCATGGTTTTTCTAAGGAAATGGGTACTTTTTGCTTAATTAGCTATTTGTAACTATCAGTACCCACTACATTATTGGATGATGTAAAAAGCCATGCTATTTATTGCTATTAATATATTTACCAAGTAAAGGAGAAGTGAATAATGAAACAGGTAAAACTTGATGTGACAGGGATGCAATGCAGTGGCTGTGAAACAGCGATAGAAATGGCGGTAAGCCAGATAGATGGTGTTGACAATGTAACAGCTGATTACCCCACTGGAATAGTTAACATCAATTTTGATGATAACAAAGTCAGTCTTGAGGTGATTCAAAAAGCAGTTGAAGACAGTGGTTATCAAATATCAGTAGCAAAGCCAAAAGGGAAGCCAACGTGGTTAAGATTTATCCTTGCTTTGCTCGCTGTTATAGTTGTAGTCATGGTTATGGTGGGAGCACGAAAACTATCCCATTATTTTTCATTGCCTGATCTAAGTTCACAGCTAAGCGATAGTATGATTTTTATTGTCGGTTTAATTACTGGGCTGCATTGTATCGGGATGTGTGGCAGTTTTGTGATTAGCTATACGGCAAGGGATGCAGAACAACAGCATCCATCTTGGTTATCACATATTTTATATGGTTTAGGAAAAACATTTTCTTATGCCATGTTTGGTGCATTATTTGGGTTTCTGGGGTCTCTTATTAGTATTACACCCTTTATCCAAGGTGTTACCAACCTTGTAGCTGGCGGTTTTTTATTTCTTTTTGGCTTAAATATGCTCAATGTATTTGCCGTTTTAAAGCATATTCGAATCAAACAACCTAAAAGTGTTGCCCATTTTGCCATTAAACAAAGAAAGCGGGTTCGCAGTCCTTTATTTATTGGTTTTTTTACAGGTTTCTTACTTGGATGCGGTCCATTACAAGCGATGTATGTGATGGCAGCAGGAAGTAGTGACCCATTGGAGGGTGCAAAAATTTTAACTTTATTTGGTTTAGGAACATTACCTGCCTTATGGAGTTTTGGGTATTTAACCCGACTGTTTTCAGCAGTGACAACTCAGCGATTTTTCCAGTTGTCAGGAGTGATTCTGATTTTTATAGGGCTGATGATGTTTAATAAAGGCTTGATGCGCACACATTCTGGATACGACTTTAAATCCATTGAGCAACAAATTGTAACAACACTATCAAAGATAAACTAAACCAAAGTTAATTTTTTAAAAGGAGAGACCAATAGGTAAAAACTATTTAACTAATTTTGATTGGCACGAAATAAGCAGCGCTGAACTGATTGAACTATTACAACAAGATAAAGCACAGCTGATTGACATTCCTTTTAAAGAAGAATTTTCTGCCTGGCATGTGGGCGGGTCAATTAATATACTTCGCGCGGTCACGACCGCGCGAAGTATATCCCCTTAAATGAATTACCCTAATATCTAAATAAAATTGACAAAAATAAGCTTATGGTTAGGTTGAGTGAATAAATATAGATGAATCATTTTTTTGAAGAAATATTATCTGACTTGAAATCAAAAAATTTATCTCTCAAAAAGGGTGATATGCTTTTTCTTCAAAACGATGAAATTAGAAATATGTATTTCATAAAAGAAGGGCGACTAAAATTACAAAGAGAAACATTAGAGGGCTTCACTATCATGCAACACGTTGCTTTCAAAGGGGAAATTATTGCTGAAGCATCATTGTTTTCACAAGACTACCATTGTTTAGCGGTTGCTGATACGAATACAGAAGTTAGTTATCTTAGAAAAATAGACTTATTAAACTACCTTGAGAAAAAACCTACAGCAATGAGGAAATTATTAGTACTATACGCTAACCAAATAAAGAATTTACGTGCTATTAATGAAATAAAAAATATCCGCTCTGCAAGGGAGCGAACTCTTGCTTTTCTAAGAAATGAAATGGATGCTAATAGTGAGGTTAAATTATCTATTTCATTAAAGGATGTAGCCTATCGCATTGGTCTTTCTCATGAGGCTTTTTACAGAACGTTAAAGGATCTTGAGAAAACAAAACTGATTAGTCGGCATGAGCAATTAATAAAATTGTTATAACCAAATTGGTATGATTTCAATCATATGTAATGTGCGAATATTACAATAAAATAAACGTGTTTTTGGTAATTCAGCCAAGACATTACGTAATAGAGCATTGATAATGAAACAATTATTTATAATGATTTTAAGTTTACTGGTAATCAACCCTTGTTATGCAGTAGAAAAAGCAAGTGAAAAACGCCTCGATGAGGTTGCACAACGAGGTACTCATGTTATGCCATTTAATTTAGAGCTAACAACGCATGTCTTTTCTAAGACAGCAAAAGGTGGTGTGCAAAAAGTTATTGTAAAAAATCTTAAAGATACGGTGCAAATCAGACTAATCCGCGAGCATTTATTTAAGATTTCTCGTGAATTTCAGCAATCTGATTACTCTGGTCCTGCAAAAATTCATGGTGAGAATATGCCAGGACTAAAGACTCTCAGAAATGCCAAGCCAGATCAAATTAGCATTCTATATAAAGATTTACCAAATGGCGCAGAAATCACTTACTCAACAGATGCGCCCGTCTTTATTACTGCCATTCATCGATGGTTTGATGCCCAATTAAGTGACCATGCTCGTCATGCGGTTTCAGGACACTCTGTGCATAAAATGCATCATAAATAAAGGCATCAATCATGCAAATCAACCATACAAAAAATTGTAACTTCTCATTATCCACGGGCAAATATTTAAAAGTTGCTTTACAATACGA
>CAYYNM010000061.1:0-15326 GCA_964472945.1 uncultured Methylomarinum sp.
GGGTTAGATGGCGATATTGGTTGTATGATTAATGGTGCGGGTCTGGCTATGGCAACTATGGATATGATTAAACTAGCGGGTGGTGAACCTGCTAACTTTTTGGATGTGGGTGGCGGTGCCTCTGCCGAGCGTACAGAAAAAGCTTTTCGTTTAGTATTAGCTGATGAAGGTGTAAAAGCCATGTTAGTAAATATCTTTGCAGGGATTAACCGCTGTGACTGGATTGCTGAAGGAGTAGTACAGGCCGTTAAAAAAATTGATATGCAAATTCCTTTGATTGTTCGTTTATCGGGTACAAATGTAGAAGCAGGTAGAAAAATTATTGCAGACAGTGGTCTACCTATAATTACTGCGACAACATTGGCTGAAGCGGCTGAAAAAGCTGTTCAGGCACGTAACGAACAAGTTGCTAAAGAAGCAGAGGGAGCCGCATAATGTCTATTTTAATCAATAAAGAAACACGTATGATTGTGCAAGGGTTTACTGGCAAAATCGGTACCTTTCACGCACAGGATATGATTAATTATGGCTCAACTGTTGTTGGTGGTATTACGCCAGGTAAAGGTGGGCAAACACATTTAGACCGCCCCGTTTTTAACACAGTAAGAGAAGCCGTTGAACAAGAGGGTGCTGAAGCGAGTATTATCTTTGTACCACCAGCATTTGCAGCCGATTCGATTATGGAAGCGGCAGAAGCAGGTATTAAATTTTGCGTGTCTATTACTGATGGTATCCCTACTCAGGATATGATGAAAGTTAAGCAGTTCTTGCGTAAATTCCCCAAGAAAGATCGTATGGTTTTAACCGGACCTAACTGTGCGGGTACCATTAGTCCAGAACAATCTATGTTGGGAATTATGCCGGGGCATATCTATAAAAAAGGTGTGGTAGGTGTGGTTGGTCGTTCAGGGACTTTAGGTTATGAAGCAGCTGACCAAATGCGGGAATTAGGTATTGGTATTTCAACATCAGTGGGTATTGGTGGTGATCCTATCAATGGTAGTTCTCATCGTGATATTTTCGAAAAATTTGAACAAGATGAAGAAACAAAACTAGTTTTAATGATTGGTGAAATCGGTGGGCCTCAAGAAGTTGAAGCAGGTGTTTATGCCGCTAAGAAGATGAGCAAGCCTGTTGTTGCTTACATTGCTGGTTTAACTGCACCTAAAGGCCGAAGAATGGGGCATGCTGGTGCGATTATTTCATCTGTTGGTGAATCAGCAGCTGAAAAAGTGGAAATGTTACAAGATTTGGGAGTAACAATTGCGCCAACGCCTTCTGCAATGGGGGAAACAATTGCTAAGGTATTAGCAAAAAAATAAGGTTTATAAATCTTAAATGAAAACCGCACTTAGCCTTGCTCTGGGTGCGGTTTTTTTATACCTGTATAATTTGTAAATTATTGCCTTATTAGACTTTAAAAGAACATGTCATGTTTATTTAGTCAAACCTAACGCTATAACGTAACTCAATAGACTTAGTCGCAATACTATTAACACCACCTTGCACCGATGAATAACGCCCGTTAAGACTTAAATCATCGTGAGCAAATAGACGCATACCCATACCCCCTTCAACTGAACTGCCTATCCCTGAAGAGGAATCACTAATAAAAACGCCTGTATCCAGGTAATAGTGTAGATTACGTTCAACGAAGCCAAAGGGGCGGAAATCACCATCCTGAATTCTGAAATTTATCCCTGTCTCTTGATAACTTTTAGCTAAAACACTTTCTATGCCTCTATTCGCACCAATAATCTTTTGTAGTTGCTTAGGCAGTGATGTTTTTAAATTGGCTTTACTTAGGTTGCCGTGGAGATTGATAGTTATTTCGGGTTGAGCATATTTAACTCTGTAGCCGGTGTTAAATTCAATACCGTAACCAACACCTAGTGCGTCGCCCGTTCTGGTTTTAAAATGTCGGCCATGTAGGTTGATTCCAAAATAATCTCTTTTAGTAATCTGACCATTTAGCCCTAAGCTAATTCTATCTCTTGCTCCCATTAACCTAAAGGCGGCACTTTCATCTGATTTTTCATTATAAGCACCTTCTATATCAACGCTCCAGCCATCCCAAAGCTGATGGATATTACCTGCACTGATGCCAAATAAATTCTGGTCATCTCTTAGGTCTACATGACCTTGTATCCAACTTTCATTACGAATTCCCCTGTGACGCCATTTGAGGCGCATGTTGTTTTCTTGCTGTTGATTGGGCTGAACTAATAAATCAGCTAAACTAGAGGATAAATCTATATGTTGATATTCCAGCCAAAAACTATCAATACCACGAGTGAAGGCGGCAGTTGATTTAATAGCCCACTGATCGAGTTCACTAATATTTTTTGAGTTTGTGCTTATCGCAAACCCATTTGGTTTTCTGACTCCTAAATCGGCAGCTTGTCGGCGTAAAATCAGTCGTTCATTTTCCCATTGTGAGCTTTCCAGGTAGTTTCTTGCTGAGATTAAAGCAGATTGTTCTTTTCCAATGGCTCTAAGACCGACAACACGATCGGTAGGTAATAATTTAGCAGGTGATTTTAAGGTGCTTTCAATGGCTTCAAGGTCATTGTCGTATACCGCAATGGCCATTTGTTGCCAAGCGGCTAAATCGACTCGCTGCTGTAATTCTTTTAATACATATCGGCGAGCAGGAATCATGCGTCCTTTTGCTAGTAGCCAGGTTATTCTATATTCATCAAAAATGGCTTGTTTTAAATGATTATTTTTTGTTTGTGCATAGCTAAACCATTTTTCGCTAATATCTATGCCAAATTCATCCTGAAGAACGACACCATAGCGCCGTTTAAACTCGGCAATTTCTGTTTTAGTTTCTGCTAAATTGGCAACCAGTTCAGGGCGAATTTTAGTGATGATATAACGGCGAATGGTTTTTGCTTTTGCACTTTTCCCTGCTTCCACTAGTGCTTCAGCATAATTTAGTAACAATAGATAATCATTTGGTTTTTGCTGTACAGATCGGACATACCAAGGAATAGCATGAATAGGTTCACCTAATCTTCGGTACGCTGCGGCAAAGACCTCCCACAAGTCAGCATTATGAGCGGCTAAATAATGACTATTATCTAGTAGGGTTCGTAACTCAATATCAGAGCCATGGTCAATCATATGCCAGAGTAAGCTAATGCGTGTATCAACTGATTGAGGATCTAGTGCTAAAGCCTGTAATAAATAATGTTTGGCTTGAATTCGTTTTTTTTCTTTACTGGCAATACTGGCTTTAACGGCCCAGTAACGAATACTATTTTTAAACAGCTTATTTTTATGATCAGCAATAGTGACTAGTTTAATCGTCTGTTGAGTCTGTTTTAACTTGAGTGTTAAATCAATAGCATCTAGTAAATAGCTGGGCTGTTTGAATTTATCCCAGCCGATAAGCAATAATTCAAGCTGTTGCTTATCCTGATTTTTACTACTTAACTGAATGAGTCGACTCATTAAAGGTTGATCAATATTATCACTACTTAATAACTGATAGTAACTGTGTTGTTCGGCTGATTCATGGCCTAAAAATCTAGCCATTTTAGAATATAATTGCCAGAATTCAATAGTCATTGATGGGCTGGTTTTAGCTGCTTGAGATAAATGTTGCCATGCGGAGTTAAAATCCCCTACGTTTAATAACGTTTGAACTTGTAGCAGTGATAGTGTTGTGCTTTTACCAAACTTATCTTCAGTGGTGGATAGCGTTTTAGTTGCTTGCTTAAAATGTCCTGTTAATGACTGCGTTTTTGCTAAATAGAGTCGGGCTTGTTGCTGTTGAGGATAGCTATTAATATAATCTTTAAGTGCCTTTGCTCCGGCATCTTGAAAGCCAGTTGCCTGTAACACTTGATAATAATCAGTAAGCTCAACATCACTTAATGGACGTACATGGCTAATATTTGCATAGAGCTCTGATACTTTATCAAATTGAAATAAGGCTTTGCCGATTCTGATTGCATCTGCTGAAAAGGATTCATCTTGAGTTTGTTGATATAACCATATTTTTTGTTTAACGGATAAGGCAGAGTTGCCAGCCCATAGTGCAATATCGGCAAGTTGTTTATGTGCTGCAATGCTGTTTGGATTAAGTGAAACGAGTTGTTGCGCGTATTTAAGTGCACTGGGTAAATTGCTTAAGGATAATTCGGACTGGATTAATTGGGCGATTAATACGGGGTCGTCAGGTGATTTAGCTAATAATTGTAATCTAAGGGTTTTAGCCAGTTGCTTATCCCCAAGATTACTCGCCAGCTCGGCTGTATAACTAAGTAAAATCATGGAATTAGCATGGTTTTTTAATACGGATTTTGACCATATTAAGCTATTTTGTGGCTGGTTGGCCGCTAATTCTCGGTTAATTTGTTGTTGTAATGTGGGTTTACTCCAGCCAAATTGAGTTAAAGAGAGTCGCCCCCAGTCTCTACTTAATAAAGGCTTGTTAGCATAGCCTGCAATTTTAATGGCTAAATCTAAAATAGCTTTTGAATGTTGGAATTTAGGCACATAGTGTTGAGCCTTTTTTAAGGCTTGCTCAAGCTGATTAGCAGCAAGTAAGGCCTGTAAATGTTTTTGTACATAATATTCTAGGTCTTTATTACTTTCTTCTGCATAAGCTGAATGGATACCTATCAACTGCCAAAAATCACTCCTTACTTGATTGTTTTCCTTATGCTCTAAAATTTGAATAATATGGGCATATATTTCTGTTGCCAAAAGTGGTGTGGCCAGTTGTTGGCTCCACTGAGCTAATAAGTCTAGCTGAGCAATATTGTTTATAGTGGGATATAAAAGACTTATTTTTTTGAGTAATTCAGTCTTTATATTTTTCTTAGCACTTGCTTGCGTGGCTTCAAAATATTGCCGAAATTGTATTTTAATGATTAAAAACTGAGCTTGAGTAGCGAGATGCTCACTATCCAATAATGTTTCCAGTGTTTTTATGGCATCATCTAATTGGCCTATGCTGACTTGGGCATTGGCTAGGCGTAATCTTAATTGCTTATCTTCTGGTGATTGATCGATTGAAACTTTTAAATATTCAATGGATGTCTGATCTATTGGCTTTTTATTAAAACTTTCCAATAGTTTTTTTCCTGGAAACAGAGCAATCAAGATAGCTGAAATGATTAATACAAATAACAGGATAGACCAGCCAGAAAATAGCGATTCTTCGTTATCGTCCACAATTCACCTGCAATGCGCCTGTATCATGCTGTTTAAATATAAATGCAGTAGTATTTCCTTGATGCTTAATAGCTGATATTTTTTTACCCTGTTTATTTTTTAACACACAGCGAGGAGATAAATTAGCTAAGGTTAATGAAATGGCCTGATGACCCACTAATCTAAAGTTTATTTTATGGTTATCTTTATGCCAATATTGTATTTGAGCATTTGACTTTACTAGATAGGGTGAGGGTTTTGTTTTGTTGTTTAAGCGTAAGCTAATGGTATTGACACCATTAAGAGAAATATATTGGCCTTGTGCCAATTGTCTGTAGCCTGCGATACCTTGTGAATCACTTATATTTATGTGTTTTCCTATTGCAGGTAGGCGTAATGTACGTATATTTTTGGCTCCATATATACGCCAGCCATCATCTAGTTGCTCATAAACAGCATGGCGAAAAGCTTTTAGTCTTGGGGTATATTCACTTATCCATAAGGGTAATGTTTCTTGCTTTGAAGCCCAATCATAAACTCTATGTAAAGCACGAACAGATGCTTGTCTGTCACCAGAATAAAAATGATAGTAAATACTTATAGGCTTAAAGCGTTTAGGGGAATTGGTTAACTGGAATGTTTCTATCACGCGTTGATAACCATAAAAAGGCCCCGTCCAATCATTAGTGTAAACATTCTCATTTTGTATCGGGGCATAAGGTTGAAAATAAGGGCCTCTAACAATACCGCTGGGTGAAATATTACTGATTGAATTTAAACCTTTACGAATAATAGTGTCGCCACCATTTAAATTAGCTACCTGAGCTTGTTCTGCCCAGGCTAAAGCTTCTTGATTAGGTAAACAGTCGCCTGTCCATAAAAACACTTTGGTTTTTTTACCAATAGGGGCTAAAAATTGATCAATATAATTGATGGAACCTTTAATTTCACGTTCAGCATTATAACTATACCCCGGAATAGGCAGATAATAGCGACCTTTTGTCGCTTTAAAGAGGGTGATGTTCGGGTTAAGGTCTACGGTATTGTAAGGCTTATTCTCAGCTGCTTTAAACCAGTCAAAAGGGTGGCTATAAGAGTGGCTGGCAATTTCAACATTGGGTAACTTAAAGATGTCTCTGGCTATCTTTTCCATTTGCTTACTTAATTCAGGTTTCAAGCCCGTGGGACCGATTTCACCTTCAATAATTGAAACGGTATGAGGAAGTGATAACGGTTTGATAAATTTATCACGTATTAATTCAGATGAATAACGATTCTGCCCAAGTTGGGTTTTATTATAAAAACCATCACCATCTATATGAATGGTCAAGATTCTATTACCATTTTCGGTAGTTGCATCAGGTACGGGGATGGGTTTTAACTTTAATGCTGCCGTTAAAAATTCAAAGGGATTTATAATCCAGCGGTTATAAGCAATATCACTCCCCATAGCAGGCACTTCTTGAAGAATATAAGGGCTAAGTGCAACCCCCCCCCATGAACGTATAAAGACTGGGTTTATTTGTTTACCTTTTTGACCAATAATTGATAACCATTGTGGCGCAGTATCATTTTTAATCGTGGGTAGGTATACGGTACGCAGTACTGGAGAAATTTCAAAACCAAGATGTTTTGAGGCAACTTTGAGTTTTAATGGATATTCTAATTTTGCAGGGTGAAAGCTAATACCTAGTTGCTTGTTTAATTGTTGGTTTGTATCCAGAACATAGCTCCCCATAAAAGCGATAGGTAGTTGCTGCTGCGTTTTATTATAAATCCAGTTTGATAAAGCTGAATCTCTAGTGGTATTGTTACTTGTTAGCCAGAGGACAATACCAGCAATGCGTCCTTTTAATATATATTGAGGAAGAAGTCCCTGAGCTATATCCCAATAGATGGGCACATAACCTTGGTATTCTAAAGGCATGGCCAATAAGCGGTGAATAGGGTGATCAGATAATATTATTTCTCTCGAGTCATATAAAAAAAGTACTTTTCTAGGGATTAAATCTTTATGGCTAACTCCCATATAATCTAATTGGGGGGTGCTTACCCACGGTGTAAAACCAGCTGAACTGATTTTTTTGGCAATTTCTTTGGCTTGATTTCGTTGAGTGGGAGGCAAGTAGTCAATAACAGTAACAGGGAGTTTATAAGTATCATGAGCCTGTTTTAGTTTACCTAATAACCATTCTCTATCATTAGGTGATACCTCTTTATATTCTGATTTTGCTGGGTTCCAGCCAGAAAATAAAGATTCAGCAATAAGCCCATCGGCCAGGTTGGCTGTTTGTTCAAGAATCTCAAAGCCTCGGTTGAATAATAAACTACTCCCTGGATAGTTTTTCTTCATTGCTTTAAGTAAGGTGATCATACCTTGCTGTTGTTTGGTTCTATCGTCAGCTGTTGTTACAAATAGCTGGTAACTATCCATGGTGTCCAAAAAAAAACCGCGATAGCCTTGTTGCCATAATTGTTGCATACGATTGTTAAGCAAATAATCATGCCAGCCTGTGGCGGTCATGTCCATAACGGCGCTGTTCCAATCTACATTATTACTTCGTTTCCATTGTGGTTTAATGTCTGAAAACCAGCTTCGATATTCAGCGACTTCACCAATACTCAAGTAGGCGTAGACTGTAACACCTTGTTGTTGTAAGTATTTAATCTGTTTAGGGTTTACATTTTCTGGCTCTAGTACCACCCGATCATAAGCTGCTAATAAATCCAAGGGTGGGTTTTGTGCATAATAAAAAGCAGTCGACGGCGATTCTATACTATTTGCCAAAGGTGAAAAAATTATCACGATTAAAAAACAGCTTATGGATAGTAAGCGAGACATAATTGTTTACCTTTGGAGCATAAAAGTTTCGTATTCAAGGCGCATGAGCTTACGGTTTAATGCAATAAATCCTATTAATGTGGTCAGAAATACGGCACTGGCAAAACCATAGCCATAATAACCTGGGCCTAGATGTTGGGAAAAGAGAGATAAAGATAGGTTAGTTAGGGCAAAGAAAATACATAAAGTTAAAATGGTATAACGTTTATCAAGATAAAATAGCACATTAAAAACACCAAGCAATACCACCTGCACACCTACTGCAGCAACATTGATACTAAATAATATACTGTAATTAGTTGAGATATTAAAAGCTGCCAGCACATCATTGGCAGTATAAATTAATACCAGCACTGTAATGGCCTGAATTTTGAAAATTTCCAAAAAACTCATGCGAATGGTTTTGATCATGGATTTTTTTAATTGGCGAATAGAGGATAATGACCCTCCATCACGAACAGCATCATAAAACGCATTGTATTTATCTACAAAATCAGCTTCCATTCGTAATAAGAACACGGCCATGCCCGGCACAATGGATAAATAAGCCAGGAAAATGGGAGGGTCATAAATAATTGAACTACGCAGTGGACCAATAACGGCTTCAGAAGTAATAGGGTTAAACCAGAAAACAAATTTATCAGCCCATATTCCAAGGTTATAAATAATGGAGATAGCGGCTAAACTATAAAAAACTTTTTCTCTATGTAAAAAGTCAAACAAGATAAGTTGTTTGGCTTCGTATTCATGTACCATTAAACCAAGCATGATATACATCATAATGGATTGGCCCAGTAAAAAACCACCTAATAAGCCAACTAAACCGTAGGGTCTTAGTAATAAGGCAAACAAGATGGTGAGGCCGTAACCAATAAAAAAGGTACTGAGTACTTTATGATAGGAGCGCAGACCCGAAAGCATAACAACCAGAATCCAGATGTTACTTAATACGATCAGGCTGCTTAGCATTAGCAATCGATAAGAGAGTGATTCCTCCAGAAAGAGTGGCCAAAATAATAACCCAACAAAAAGGCTGGTTAAGGTGGTTACCACTAAGGCACCTAATAAATTAGGTAATATTTCAGCTGTTTTTTTAGCAAAAATTAAGTCGGAAATATAGCGTGTCAGCATAAGCTGTAGCCAAGCACCCGTAATAATTGAGCAAGCCATTAAATAAGTGATGGAGATTAAAAACGAAATGACGATATTGGCTTGGGTGTTTAACCCTGCACTTAAAATACCTACAGCCATCACGCCTAAAATGGATAATACCCAAGGCCCAGAGCTAATAATCCCCGCATAGCCATAGGCCTGAATTAAGCCAAGAAAACTATCTTTGCGTAATAATTTGCGTAGTTCGAATCCTATCCCAGCCATTAGTTTCTCAGTGCGTTGTGATAAATATCTTTATAGCTGGCAAACAGTGTTTGTTCGTCAAAATACTTGTCTGTCCGTTGTTCGGCGGTAAAAGATTGTGCGTTCCATAGGGCTTGATCATTGAGTAATTTAATGATTTCTACGCCTAATTGTTCTGAGTCTGCAATGGAAACCACGGCTCCTGCATGCCCCAACGCCTGATCTTCCTCTGTGCCGCCTTCAATCAGTTCTCGGCAGGCTCCAACATCGGTGGAAATAACAGGTATACCACAGGCAAAGGCTTCTAAAATAACTAAAGGAACGCCTTCACTAATAGACGATAAGACGACGCAACCCAGTTGAGGTAATATCTCTGCTACATTGCAAAAGCCTTTGTAGATTATTTGATCGGTTAAATGCAGGCTATTAATCATATCTCTACAGCTTTGAGCATAGTCTGGATCCTCTTCTTCGCCTCCAATAATCCATGCTTCAACTTTTGGCAGCTCAGTGCAGACATTACGCATGGCCCTGATAAAAGTTTTGATATCTTTAATGGGTACAACTCGACCAATAAAGCCAATAACTAAAGGGGGGGTATCGGGTCTTTTACTTCGCTGCTGTTGAAGCAGCGTTAAGTTAATAGCATTAGCAATAACTCTGGATTTTTCAGTCGTTGCACCATCTGCAATTTGTCGTTGTTTATTGCCTTCAGAGATGGCAATAATAGGGTCTGCTACGTCGTAAACTGTACGACCTATTGATTCAAAAAAATGGATCCAAAGACGTCTGAGATAGCTAAATTCACTGTTACTATTATTACCGAAGACTTCTTCTGCATCTTCTATCCAGTCAACTTGAGAAAGATCAATTTTTCTTTCTTTGGTATAGATGCCGTGTTCAGTAAGAATCAGTTTTTTATCATGCAGGTAATGTAGCATAACGCCAAATAATCCCGCATACCCTGTAGAAACCGTATGGTAAACTTTGGCATCAACGGCATTATCTAAGCCGTCAATAAGCGCAAAGATAGGGCCGTGCATAGCTCTAATAGTCCAAAAATAATCTAAGAAGGAAGATTTGGGAGAGGCATTTTCGTAGCATTTGGTAATAAAAGACCAAGCTTGTTCGCTATACAGAAAATCTCCATAATCGAGGTCTTTTAACTGGCGAATATGGTGTAAGACTTCCCTTATTGTGTCACTGGTATGATCAGGGTTATGTCGACGAAAGTATTCATGCATTTGTTTGACTTTAGCGAAGGCTTTTTTATTGCCTTTGCGAGCTTTGGGTTTTTCTATTTCTTTGTCAGAAATAATATAAATACATTTTAATTCAAGCACATTATCAGGCAGTTCATATTGTATTTTTGAGTAACTTTCTGCTTTATCTCCAATAAAAATGATCGAAAAAGTAAGTTCTGGTAAGCCTGTAATTATTTGGTGAACCCAGCTAGAAACGCCGCCTCTAACATAGGGGTATGTGCCTTCCAGAATGAGACCTATATCGGCTTGTTGAAAATCGCTGTTTTTTAACCCCATTGTTTTACCATCCCTGAAACTAAGTCGTTATTTTTTGCGGTATCATCCACAATGTTAATGTATTGCTCTATTTCATCAAATTTACGGGTAACAAAGGCGAGCTCTGCTTGATAAGGAGCAACTCTTACGGCATTTATACCTAACTTTAATGCCATAGAGAGTGATTTCTCAGCAACATCATAGAGATTGAGTGCTAAGGCAATGCGTGCCTGTAAAAAATAAGGTTCAGCCGAAGTCTGATCACTTTTTAACACCCGTTGAATATGTTCATAGGCATCTTGTAAAATATGTTGTTTGGCCTGTCCGGTGACTAGACCTAAATAAGATAATTCCCAATAAGATTCAGCCATGCTTAAATGCACTAGAATAAGTTTTTGTGAGGGCATTGCGGCTAATTTTTTTGCTTCCTGGTAAATTAAATGGTCAATGTTTTTTTCTTTTTTATCAAGCATTGAATAGGCTAAAAGTCTGACTTCATCAACGGGGTCAAGTAAGGCAACCCTTAGAATCGGAATAGCTTCTTGATCTGTCATTTGCCTGGTTTTTAATACCGCTTTAATACGTTGTTCTTCAATAGTCGATGATTCTAATATGCCGATAACACTACTTTCATTGTATTGAGAAAGGTGAACGGACTCTAACAGGTTTTCTGGTAAGGCCTCTGAATGAACCGTGTTAGTGAGTTGCTTAACGACGGGTTTTGCAGAATAGATACCTATACTCAAGCTAAGTAACAAACCAATGCCTGAGACAAAAGGAATTAACCAGCACATTAAAAATAGAAAGCTAAAAACAGCAAGATCCTTACGGAATTTGCCAGGTAAAATTTGCCGAAGTGCAAAGGGGAATAGACTGGCACTTAATATATGCAGTAATAATGCATTGTTTAGCGAGTCGTTAAACAAAAAGTAAATACCACCACCCTGGATAATAAACGCTATTAATAACAGGAGTAAGCTATGTTTCTGAATGTTATCTGTTGAATTGCCAGATAAAGATAAAGGGGGTATTTTCATTAGGGTTGGTTATTGTTCTCATGCCATGATTTTTCATCTATTTCGACATCATGAAACAGCTCAAGCATTAAGTCTTTAGATGATTCGCCATCTGCTAGCTCACGAGGGATAAGCGTAACCCCTGCATCCTCTAAACTATTGTAACCATAATTTTCTTTGATCATCAGTTGTAAGCGAACCTTATAGCCCTCAATTCCAGGAGAATCAGTGAGTGGAAGTAACAGGAACACACAGTGTATACCTTGCTTATTTTTTATGGCCCAGACACTATCCAGCCCTCTTTGTCTACCAAGCACTAGCGCATTAATGCCTGAGCTATGTTTTTTATTATCTATTTGTAAGCAAACAATAGAGCCTGGAAGGTTAAAGGCTTTAACATCATTCATACAGCGTTTAAGTTGTAACATAAAGTACTGTAGATCTATACTTCCCGTATAGTCTGAGCTACTTTTCATACTGATTAAGTCAGCAATATGGCCACCCAGAATTGCTGCTAAGCGAATGTTATCTTGTCTAAAAGCACGGAATGGCATTTTATTGACCAGAATTAAAGCTCTTAATTCTCCATACACATCAACTAGAGGAATGGCTAATAGCAATAAATGACTATATTCTTCTTTTGTTACTAGTTCTGGTTTTAAACTGGTGGTTTTTAACTCTGATAGTGCTTTTTTTAACAGGACATCATCAACATTGAGTTCAAAATGACCTCCAAAAAAAGCAATGGCAGAGCTGTTGAACTCTCCATCTTCATTTAGTGAGTATAGTCCTGCCTGTTGAATTGAGCCATAATCTGCAAAAATCCTTAAAATTAAGCCACTTAAACTGACAATGTCTGAGTCCGTTAATTTGGCTTTCATAATATGAGTACGCACGGCAAGAATACTATCTCTTAGTGTGCTTCGAGAAGCGGTTCTCTGTACTAGTCTGTCGTGGGATATTTTTATTAAGTTAAAAGCATTACTGACTTCACCAAGGCGGTGGTCTAAATAATCGGATGCAACTTGTAGTTTGTTAATTTGTCGTTGCCAATAGTTATGGAACTCACCTGCAACGGTGGCAATAAAGAGTATGCTCAGCGCTGTGCTGGAAAATGAAACCGTACTCCATAGTGAAAGATACTCTGAGATACCCCACATAAAAGCAATCAGAAATAAAGCACTATTTAAGGAATAAACAAAGCCATAGCGTAAGCCACTTAAAAAAGGTCCAATAAGCAACCAGCTAAACCCAGGGACGGCAAAAAAATCTGCCTCTGGAGTAAACCATAAACCTAAAATGATGCCTAGTATAGTTAATACAATGGTTTCTGTGACTGCGGTACTTGTTTTTGTGGCTGTTTTACTTAAGCGAAATGGAACTCTTTGAAACATGAGTTACTCCGTTAAGCTCAAGCCATCAATCAGTTTAGCCATTAATTTATGAGCAACTCCGCTAACACTTTCACGTCCCCAGCCAGTACGCGAACCTGAAGCGGACCAGATAATCTTTCCACTCTCCAGATCGGTTACAGTTAAAGTGATACCTGCGGCTGGTTCGCCATCTAAACCACTTTTATAGCGCCACTCCTGAACACTGCCACCTACGCCAAAACGATAGCCTTGAGTACGGGTGTTGCTAATAGCTTGAGTTAATGATTTTTGTTGGTTGAGCTCAGGTAGGCTGTTGTTATTGTTTGCTATAGCAACATAGCTAGTTAATTGTTGAATACCTTGTGAACGTAATAGGGTTGCAACAATATCACTGGCTCTGGCACCTGCTTCTGGAGTATCTGAATGGTTTAGCAGCGGTAATATTACCCAGCGGGCAGAAATATCCAAGGGTTCGGTTTCTTGTATTTTATAAACGGCGCAGCCTGAAAATATAACAACAGCGGTCAATGTTAATAATAGTTTTTGTAAGTTCATGTAAGTCTGTTTTTAAAAGTATTGGGTTATCGGCAAGAATATAACCAGGCATCAAGGTCCCAGTTCTTTTTGATACCATCAAAATTGAGCTGGTTTGCAGCCGCACAAAAACCATCAGACACTGAGTTGTAGTCAATGGCAAAAACAGCTTTGTTCATTTGGATAAAAGGGCTGAGTAGGTCACATTCAGCATATTGAAAACAACTTTCATTAATGGAAAAATCAAAATAAGCCAGTAAATCATTTATTTGTGCAATATCATTTTTTAACCCTATTGCTAGGTTTGATTGGTGTGCTAATTCGGCTAAGGCTTTGTTATAGTTAATTTGATCGGCATAACTTAAGTCGAATCCAGTATTATTGGTATAGGCATTAATATTGTCTGGGTCGATGGCATCACAGCCCTTATCTGCGGCTAACTCTATTCTTGCTTGCATAATAGGGAGCAAAATATCCTGACGGCGAATGTCTAACCAAGACTCTCCTGCCCAGCCTTGATAATCATTACCAATTACGGAAGACGGGAATAAATTAATATCGGGCCTCCAGTCTTCAATACTGCCCGCACTAAAATAGCAAATAACGTGTTTGCCTTGTGATTTTAAAGCCGCTATTTCGGCCGCTGAACTATCGAATAAGTCTATATTGTAGATATCAGTATTAGTTGAATAATCGGCAACTCCTATATACTGGATTTGCCAGCTTAAACCTGGTTTAGGCTGCCACCAAGTTGTTTCATTTGTGGAGAAGAGAGACTTAATATCCAAGGCTAGATAGTCGAGTTGACTGGCATCATTTGAATTGTTTGACCCGTAAAGTAGTTTGATTTGTCTTTTGTTATTAATAAAGCGTTGAGGATTTTGGGTTATTAATGAGCTCATTTGATACCACTGCCAAGGTAGTGCTGGGTTATTATTGGTAAGCGTAACCCATTTTTTTGCTTGAAAATCTCTAAGCTTTATTCTCCATTTCTGATAATAAGACTCAGCTCCCCGGTAATTTGCCAGCAAGCTAATGCTGGTAATTGTTGTTACATCCGTTAATGGAACTTGAAAAACAAAGATACCTTTATACCTTTTTTGATCTGGATGAAATTCTATGTAGCTATCCCAACGATCATTATTACCATATTGTTCAAGTGATTCCAGACTAGAGAGTGGTTGATCTGTAGACTGCCCCTTTATATCGTATTGCTTAATAGGAAAAATAACATCAGCGTTAGCAAATAAGGGCATTAATGTTGTTATATATAAAATAATAGCCAGTATTTTTGACATAATCGATACCACTTTTCTGGTTGCTTTACTTTGGGGTAGTTCTCATAAAGGTAGCTATAGATTAGTAAATAATCAAGTGTGTTTTGTAATGTTTTAATTTTTAAGGTAAATGACTTGTTTTACCTTTCCCAAGTTTATTGGATTTATTAGCGGTAGCGATGTATTTATACTCTATGTTCCAGTTTTTAATTGTTGCTTTTGTAAAGTGCTGAAAAACA
>CAYYNM010000062.1:0-15253 GCA_964472945.1 uncultured Methylomarinum sp.
GGATCTGTGGGGGGATTGGCCAGTAATGGCTGATTCTACCCGGAAGCTGACCATTGGCAGCGTAGTTCGTTTTCAAAGACCATTTTTAAATCATAATTTAGTGTGTTGTCAGAGTTCATCGGCTATCTGCCAAAGGCACTTGATTAGGGCGTTGTACTAAATAAAAAAAGGGTACCGTAGCAATATTAAGAAAAAAGTATTACTCTTAAAATTTATATAGATAGCCTGATAGAGAAAATGAAAAATTAAAGGGTAGCACCCACTTTTTCCATCCCGTGCCCATCAAGTGCTGAAATCCATTACCTACCTTAATGATGATGACCATGCCCGTGTTCTTGAGCAAAAGCTCTATAACTACAACCATCACATTCCATCATTGGTTTATTATCAGTTTGTTGCAGGGCCTTAACATTTTTATCAAGTAGTTTAAATATTTCAGGCTCAAACCCAAGGTAATGCCCTAAGCCAAAACGAATTTGAGGATATTGAGTTTGCAAAAGTTTATGCTGCTCTGCAATACGAGTCATTAAGGTGCCAGTAAACAGGTAGTAAGGCAAAATAGCAATTTGCATCATCCCTAGCTTCACTTGCCTTTGTACGACTGTTTCAAGGCGAGGGTAGGTTATGCCTGTAAAAGCAATATCCACTAATTCATGATCTCTTTCTTCAAAGACCCAACGTGCTAATTTTGCCACTTCGCCATTGGCAACTATATCTGAAGACCCGCGCCCTAAAATAATAACCCCCGTAGTTTTTGGGTCAGGCATTGATAAGGAACCCATAACTTGCACTAATTGACGTTTAACAGCAGTTAATAAAGCTGTGCTGATACCTAAATTTTTACCATAGATAAACTCAACCTCAGGGTGGCGTTGCCTGGCTTTTTCTAAATGTTCAGGAATTTCCATTTTTACATGGCCTGCTGCATTTAAGATTAAAGGAATAACCAGGACTCTTGAGGCCTTTTTAGCGGCGTTATCAAAACCTTCATCTAATAACATATCTGCAAATTCAATATAGCAAACTTCAATATTCCATTCTGGGTGTTGAGCTCTCCATTGTTCAGAGAATTGTTCTATTTCAGTGTTTCCATTTGGGTCGCGTGAGCCATGACCGACCAATAAAATTGTTTCTTTCACATTTATTCCAGTATTTGTTGTAGAGTGAACTTCGGTCCGCAATGTTTAGGTAAATATAGCGGACTGAAGTCTGCTCTACATTAATTATTATGATTTAAACGCCCTTATTACCATTAAGGTAAGAGTTTTTGTGATTTTTTTATCTGTGTAGGAGCGGCTTTAGCCGCGACATCGCGGCTAAAGCCGCTCCTACAAAAATCATTTATTTTTTAACTTAGGGGTGTTGAACTGTAGTTTGTAAATAGTATGTCAATTCTTTTCTGCTTTACGAAAACGGTGGGTAAAACCTGCATCATAAAGTTTGGATTTTTTTAATTCAGGCCAGTCTCTTGAGCCAATCGTTGGGCTGGCAATAATCATCGCCTGACTGTTAATACCCGCTTGTTTACATTTTTCTCTAATATTTTCGATGGTACCGCGAATAATTTGTTCTTCACCAGGCCAGCTGGCTTTATAAACAACTAATATAGGTGATTGATCAGACCAGCCAGCTGCTATCAATGATGTTTGAATCTTTTTAAGTAGGGTAATAGATAAATACAAACATAAAGTACAGTGGTGAGCAGCAAGTTCGTCTAAAGATTCACCTTCAGGCATGGGAGTGCGGCCTTCAACACGAGAGAAAATAACTGTTTGAGTGACTTCAGGTAAAGTAAGAGTTTCAGCCGCCGCCGCCGCAGATGCCATTGCAGATGTAACGCCAGGAACAACAGCAATGTCAATTCCTGCTTTATCTAAAGGCTGAATCATTTCAATTAAAGCACCATATAATCCTGGGTCGCCTGTTTGTAAGCGTAAAACATTGGCACTATTTTTTGCTTTATTAATCAGCCAATCGCAAATTTGTTCCAGAGTCATGCCTTTAGAATCTTGAATTTCACAGGATTCACTTGCCCATGTCATAGCCGCTTCTGAGACTAATGAGCCAGCATATAAAATAGCATCAGCTTCGCGAATAAGACGTTGCGCTTTTAATGTTAATAATTCAGGGTCACCAGGACCCGCGCCAACAAACCAAACTTTAGGCATGGAGATTTTCCAAAAAAATAGACGTTATATCACAAATGAGAGAGTTATCTATGACTAAAAATCCCATAAAAATAATGTTAAATTTATAAAGTTGTACTTAAGGTAAAAGTGACAGGGCCATCATTAGTTAAAGAGACCTTCATATCTGCACCAAACTGACCAAATTGAGTGCGTGGGTAAGTTTGTGCAGCCAATTCAGAAAAATAGTTAAATAAGATGAGCCCTTTTTCAGGAGGTGCAGCGGTAGAAAAGCTGGGGCGATTACCACTTTGCGTGTTTGCTGCTAGGGTAAATTGAGGGATGATTAATAGACCTCCATTAATATCACGTAAACTTAAATTCATTTTGTCGTCTTCATCGGCAAAAACTCGATAGTTAAGGATGCGTTCAAGTAATCGTTTGGCCTGTTTTTCTGCATCTTCTTTTTCTATCGCAACTAAGGCCATAATACCTTGGTTAATTGAGCCGAGAGTGGTGTTATTTACAACAACTTGAGCCTGTGTGACACGTTGAATAATAGTTAACATAGCAAAAGATTATATTTTTATCAGAAGAGGCTATGATTATAGGTATTTTTAATAAAAGATTAATGTATTTATGTTTTTATTTTTATTATGCTTTTCCTTTGTGGCACAGGCCGAAGTTTTTCAATGGGTTGATGGTCAGGGAAAATATCACTTTTCTGATAAGCCTCATCAAGGGGCAGAAAAGTTTCAACTGGAGGCTAGTTATAGTTATTACAGGGTTAAAAAAGTTTATGATGGCGATACTATTTTATTGTCAAATGGTATTAAAGTACGTTTTTTAGGAATAAATACGCCCGAGGTAAAGGGGCGAAATAAGCAGGCTCAGGCAGGTGGAGACGTTGCCAAAAAATGGCTGCAAGCTAAATTGAAAAATACTAAGGTTAGGCTGGAAAAGGATGTAGAAAAAAAGGATAAGTATGGGCGGACACTAGCACATATTTTTACTGAGGATAAACAGCATATTAACCTTCAGTTAGTTGAGCTGGGTTTGGCAAGTGTTAATATTTACCCACCTAATTTAAAATATGTAGAGGTATTAATTGAAGCTGAGCAAAAGGCTGAGCGGTCTCAGTTAGGTATTTGGCAATATAAGGAATATAAAACAAAGCAGGCCAAAGATATAGTACAGGGTGATTTTAAAGGCTGGCAAAGGGTTGTTGGAAAAATAAAGAGTATTCATCATACCCGTAAAAATAGTTATCTTGTTTTTTCTGATAGCTTTTCTCTACAAATAAAGAATAAAGCACTTGAGTTGTTTCCAAAATTAGAAAGTTACATAGGGAAAAAGGTGGAAGTGCGAGGCTGGATAAGTAAGCGTAAACAGCATTACAGCATGTTTATTCGACACCCCAGTGCTATAAAATTTATTGAGTAAAGTATGCTAAAGGTATAATTTTATCGAAGAACCAAGTAAAATAATCAGTTTACTAGCAAAACTGGCCTAAAGTTTGGTGTGTCTGATTTTGTTTTTGATTTGTATTTTTTTGAGGTGTTAGTGTGGAGCTCAGTGGCGGAGAGATAGTTGTCCAGAGTCTTAAAGACGAAGGTGTTGAATTTCTTTTTGGTTATCCTGGTGGTGCGGTCTTGCATCTCTATGATGCAATATTTCACCAAGAAGAAGTTAAACATATTTTAGTAAGACATGAGCAAGCTGCTGTACATTCAGCTGATGCTTATGCTCGTTCTACAGGAAAACCTGGTGTCGTGATAGTGACCTCTGGACCAGGTGCCACTAATGCAGTGACAGGTATTGCAACAGCACATTTAGATTCTATTCCTATGGTTATTATTTCTGGCCAGGTAGGTACACCTGTTATAGGAAGCGATGCTTTTCAAGAAGTTGATATGGTGGGTATTACCCGACCTTGTGTAAAGCACAACTTTTTGGTTAAAAACCTTGCAGATCTTGCAATAACAATGAAAAAAGCCTTTTATGTTGCAACAACGGGTCGACCAGGGCCGGTTGTCGTTGATATTCCCAAGGATATTACTGATCCAGCAATAAAGATACCTTATATATATCCTAAAGAAATTACCATGCGTTCTTATAACCCTGTGGTTAAAGGGCATTCAGGACAAATTAAAAAGGCAGTCGATTTATTGTTAAAAGCTAAGCGGCCAATGATATATGCTGGTGGTGGAGTGATTTTAGGTAATGGAAGCGAGGAGTTAACAGCATTTTCAAGGTTATTAAATTACCCTGTAACGAATACATTAATGGGACTCGGTGGTTTTCCGGCAACTGACAAACAATTTGTTGGAATGTTGGGTATGCACGGAACTTATGAAGCTAATATGGGAATGCATGAAAGTGATGTGATTATTGCTATTGGTGCCCGTTTTGATGATCGAGTAACCGGTGTTTTGGCAAAGTTTTGCCCTTATGCAAAAATTATACATATCGATATTGATCCTTCGTCTATTTCTAAAACAGTTAAAGTTGATGTGCCTATCGTGGGTGAGGTAACAACGGTCTTAAAAGAAATGATTGATTTGTTAAAAGCGAGTGATATTAAAGTTGATCAAACAGCTTTAGAGTCATGGTGGAATCAGATTAATAAATGGCGTGATGTTAAATGTTTAGAATATGATCGAGATTCTAAATTAATTAAACCTCAATATGTTATTGAGCAACTTTATCAAGTGACTAAAGGGGATGCTTTTGTAACCTCTGATGTGGGCCAGCATCAAATGTTTGCCTCGCAGTATTACCATTTTGATAAACCTCGCCGCTGGATTAACTCGGGTGGCTTAGGCACGATGGGCTTTGGTTTGCCTGCGGCTATTGGGGTTAAATTGGCTCATCCAGGAGCTGATGTAGCCTGTGTAACAGGTGAAGCAAGTATTCAAATGTGTATACAAGAATTAGCCACAGCAACACAATACCGTACACCTGTAAAAGTAATTAATTTGAATAATCAATATATGGGGATGGTAAGGCAGTGGCAAGAGTTTAGTTACGAAAGTAGATATTCTCAATCGTATATGGAAACTATTCCTGATTTTGTTAAGTTGGCAGAAGCTTATGGTCATGTGGGAATGCGCATTGATAAGCCTGAAGATGTTAGACCTGCTTTGGAGGAAGCTTTTGCGATGAAAGATCGTCTGGTTTTTATGGATATTATGACGGATCGTACAGAAAACGTATATCCAATGATTGAAGCGGGTAAGGCGCATAATGAAATGAAGCTACGAGTTGCCCCAGGCACTCCAATTAATAGGGAATTGGCATAATGAGACATATTATTTCTATTCTTATAGAGAACGAAGCAGGTGCTTTATCTCGGGTTGCGGGGTTGTTTTCTGCGCGTGGTTACAATATTGAATCTTTAACTGTTGCAGCTACAGAAGATTTAACCTTATCTAGAATGACAGTTGTTACTCGTGGTAGTGATGAGGTTATTGAGCAAATTACCAAGCAATTAAACAAACTAATTGATGTCGTTAAATTAATTGATTTGGCTGAGGCAGTACATGTTGAACGTGAATTGATGCTGGTTAAAGTTAAAGCGACTGAAGGTTTGCGAAATGAGGTGAAGCGGCTGTCTGAGATTTTTCGTGGCAAAATTATTGATGTAACAGCAGCAAGTTATGTGATTGAAATGACAGGGCCTTCTGATAAGCTGGATGCTTTTATTTTGGCTTTGGATGAAGATACTGTTGTTGAAATAGTGCGTTCTGGTCCAATGGGAATCTCTCGAGGAGAGAAAGGTTTGCATCTTTAAGAGTGGGCGAAAGGTTAAGAGCGAAAAATAGAAAACTTAAAATTGTTGGGATGACTTTAACTGCTTACTCAGCTACTTTTGGTTGGTAGATATTTTGTAGGGCGGACTTAAGTGTCCGTTTTGCTTTTTTGCTAACTTAAAAAAATAGCTTCTTAGCAAGTGCGAAAAAAGTTATAATTATCGGTTACAGTTTATTTAAAAAGAAAAGCAGGAAAATTCATGCAAGTTTATTACGATAAAGACGCAGACCTTTCGATTATTAAAGCTAAGAAAGTAGCGATTATTGGTTACGGCTCACAAGGCCATGCTCATGCTAACAACTTAAAAGACTCTGGCGTTGACGTTGTCGTTGGTTTACGTGCAGGATCTTCTTCAATCGCTAAAGCTGAAGCGTGTGGCTTAACCGTTAAGAATGTAGTTGATGCTGTTTCTGGTGCTGATGTTGTTATGTTATTAACACCTGATGAATTTCAGTGTCAGTTATATAAAGAAGAAATTGAACCAAACATTAAACAAGGTGCGGCTTTAGCATTTGCACATGGTTTCGCGATTCTTTATAACCAAGTAACACCTCGTGCTGATTTAGATGTCATTATGATTGCACCTAAAGCACCAGGTCACACAGTACGTTCAGAATTTGTTCGTGGCGGCGGTGTTCCTGATTTAATTGCTATCCACCAAGATCCATCAGGTACAGCAAAATCAATCTGTTTAGCTTATGCATCTGCAGTTGGCGGTGGTCGTTCAGGAATTATTGAAACAACTTTCCGTGATGAAACAGAAACTGACTTATTCGGTGAGCAAGCTGTTTTATGTGGCGGTGCAGTTGAGTTAGTTAAAATGGGCTTCGAAACATTAGTAGAAGCGGGTTACGAGCCTGAAATGGCCTACTTTGAGTGTTTGCATGAATTGAAACTGATTGTAGATTTAATGTTTGAAGGCGGTATTGCAAATATGAACTACTCAATCTCAAACAATGCTGAGTACGGAGAGTATGTAACGGGTCCTAAAGTTATTAATGAAGAAAGTCGTTATGCAATGCAAGAAGCATTGGCAAACATTCAAAATGGTGAATATGCTAAAAAATTCATCCTTGAAGGAATGACTAATTACCCAGAAATGACAGCTAAACGTCGATTAAATGCTGAACATCCCATTGAAGTTGTAGGTGAAAAATTGCGTGGAATGATGCCTTGGATCAAAGCAAATCAAATTGTTGATAAAGCTAAAAACTAAGTTTTAAATTGGTTTGTTAAAAAAGCTCATCCGATGGTGGGCTTTTTTTGTTTTAACAAACTGTGCAAAATGGTATATTTAGCCAAATAACGTATGTCGGATTATGCTATCGCTTATCCAACCTACATGTATCTTTTAATAAAAAATCATTTATATTCTTATGAGTAAGCCAAAAAAAGTAGCACTTCTAACTGCAGGTGGATTAGCTCCCTGTTTAAACTCAGCGATTGGTAGTCTTATCGAGCGCTATAACGAAATTGACCCTTCAATAGAAATTATTTGTTATCACGGCGGCTATAAAGGTTTGTTGCTAGGTGATTCTTATGCGGTAGATGCTAATATACGTGCAAAAGCAGGCTTACTACACAAATTTGGTGGATCAGTTATTGGTAATAGCCGCGTTAAATTAACTAATGTTGCTGATTGTATAAAACGTGGATTGGTTCAAGAGGGTGAAGACCCTCAAAAAGTTGCTGCTGATCAGTTAATTAAAGATGGTGTTGATGTACTTCACACCATTGGTGGTGATGATACCAATACCGCTGCAGCAGATTTAGCTGCTTTTTTAGCTGAAAATGATTATGGTTTAACTGTTATTGGCTTACCTAAGACGGTTGATAATGATATTTTCCCAATTAAACAATCATTAGGGGCCTGGACAGCTGCAGAGCAAGGTGCGCATTATTTTAAAAATGTAGTAGCAGAAAATAACTCTAACCCACGCATGTTAATTGTACATGAGGTGATGGGGCGTAGTTGTGGTTGGTTAACGGCAGCAACAGTCGCTGAATATCGTAAAATTCTTGATGATTGCGAATGGTTGCCAGAATTAGGTTTAAGTCGCGAGAGCTATGAAGTACATGGTGTTTTTATTCCTGAGATGGGGTTTGATATTGCTGCTGAAGCAAAACGCTTACGTAATATTATGGATGAAGTGGATTGTGTTAATATCTTTGTGTCTGAAGGTGCTGGTGTTGAAACGATTGTTGCAGAAATGCAAGCTAAAGGACAAGATGTTCCTAGGGATGCATTTGGACACGTTAAATTAGATGCTGTTAATCCTGGTAAATGGTTTGGTGAACAATTTGCTGAAATGATTGGTGCAGAAAAAACTTTGATTCAAAAATCGGGATATTTTGCGCGTGCATCAGCTGCAAATGCAGAAGATATTCGTTTAATCAAATCATGTGCTGATCTGGCCGTTGAATGTGCGCTGCGTGGTGAGGCCGGTTTAATCGGGCATGACGATGACCAAAACTTTGTTTTACGTGCTATTGAATTTCCAAGGATTAAAGGTGGAAAACCTTTTAATATAGATACACCGTGGTTTACTGATATATTAACTGAATTGGGCCAAGCTAAAGGGGATAAAGTAGAAACAAGCCACTAGTTTTAGTTATTATTTTAGCTGGGCATAAGTGGAGTAAACTGCTTTTGCTTATAGCCCACCCTTGTAGGGAGGCTGGGTGAGGAGAGCTTAAATAAATTCCTTTTGTAACGACTAAAGGCATACAGTGAACGTAGGCTAAAACTTATACCTAATCAGGAACCATTAAACTATTTTATTACCTAAATATGACTGAAAAAAAACGTTCAATTCGGCAACGTGGTATTTATTTATTACCTAATTTATTTACTACTGGAGCTATGTTTGCTGGTTTCTATTCCATCACATCTGCTCTTGATGGGCGGTTTGAAACATCGGCTATTTCCATGTTTGTAGCGATGATTCTGGATGGTTTGGACGGTCGTGTTGCACGAATGACCAATACCCAAAGTGAATTTGGGGTGCAGTATGATAGCCTGTCGGATATGGTCTCTTTTGGTGTCGCACCAGGGGTTGTAATGTATATCTGGGCATTTGGAAGCCTGGGTAAATTAGGATTATTTGCAGCCTTTGTTCATACTGCAGGAGGGGCTCTTAGGTTGGCTCGTTTTAACACGCAAGTTGAAATAGCGGATAGACGTTATTTTCAAGGCTTGCCAAGCCCGGCCGCTGCTGCAATATTAGCAGGTGCTTTGTGGATAAGTGTTGAGCTAGGCTATGATGTTGAGTCAATAAAATACGGGATTTTAGTGCTTACTATTTGTACAGGCTTATTAATGGTAAGTAATTTTCGTTATTCTAGTTTTAAAGAAATAGATTTAAAGGGTAGGGTGCCTTTTGTAGTGGCGATAGTGGTTATGTTAGGTATTGGATTTGTTATGGCTCAGGCAGAAATTATGTTATTTGTGATTGCCTTGGGTTATGCAATATCTGGTCCTGTTATTACTTTATTAATGCTGAGAAAAAAGCGGAAAAATAGAAAAACATAAACTCTTCTTGAGTCAGACATAACATTGCAGTATAGTAATTTACTATGAATATTCAGTTTAATAATATACAGGACTATCAATCACCTATTCTTGGTGAGGGTTCGGTATGTGTAACTTCTTTTATTGCATTATCTTTATTACTAAGATTTTTGCCCTAGTGGCATATAATCTTTCTATTCAAACAAAATAATCTCCCCTTTTTTTAAATCAACGTTTACGTTGAGAATATTTCATGAATGGAGTTCTCATGAAAGACAAACTAATTATATTTGATACAACTTTGCGTGATGGTGAGCAAAGTCCTGGCGCATCAATGACAGGCGATGAGAAAGTTCGAATTGCAAAAGCACTCGAACGGATGAAAGTAGATGTTATTGAAGCAGGTTTTCCTGCAGCAAGTGTCGGTGATTTTGAGGCCGTTCAGGCCGTTGCTAATGCCATAAAAAACAGTACTGTTTGTGGGCTTGCTCGTGCACTTGATAAAGATATTGATAGAGCAGGGGAAGCACTTAAAGGAGCAAAAAGTTCGCGCATACATACGTTTATTGCGACCTCTCCTATTCATATGCAAGTAAAATTGAAGATGGAGCCTGAAGAGGTTATTGAATATGCCGTAAGAGCGGTTAAACGCGCTCGTCAATATACTGATAATGTGGAGTTTTCACCAGAAGATGCAGGAAGGTCTGATGAAGATTTTTTGTGTCGTATTTTAGAAGCAGTGATTGATGCAGGTGCAACAACTTTAAATATTCCAGACACCGTTGGTTATAGTTTGCCTCATCAGTTTGGAGCAACCATTGCTAATTTAATTGAGCGAATTCCTAATTCTGATAAAGCAATTTTTTCTGTACATTGTCACAATGATTTAGGTCTGGCTGTTGCTAATTCTTTATCGGCCGTTATGCAGGGAGCAAGACAGGTAGAATGTACTATTAATGGCTTGGGTGAGCGTGCGGGTAATGCATCATTAGAAGAAGTGGTGATGGCTTTGCGTACTCGATATGATGATTTTCCTTGTGAGACTGGGTTGGATACACGAGAAATTTTAACCTGTTCAAAACTGGTCTCATCTATTACAGGCTTCCCCGTTCAGCCTAATAAAGCGATTGTGGGGGCAAATGCATTTGCTCATGAATCAGGTATTCATCAGGATGGCGTATTAAAAAACCCTGAAACATACGAAATTATGAAAGCAGAAGATGTTGGCTGGTCTGCAAATCGTATGGTAATGGGTAAACATTCTGGACGAAATGCTTTTAAGAGCAGAATGACTGAGTTAGGGTATGAGTTTAGTGGTGAAGAAGAGCTCAATGATGCTTTTTTTCGTTTTAAACAACTAGCTGATAAAAAACATGAGATTTTTGATGAGGATCTACAGGCATTAATTTCAGAAGTAAACTCAGATGCAACTGAAGATCATATCAAGTTAATTGCTTTAAAAGTGTGTTCAGAAACAGGTGAAGTACCAAGTTCGACAGTCACTATTAGAGTTCATGATAAAGAATTAACAGGTAGCGCTGAAGGAAGTGGTGTTGTTGATGCGAGTTTAAAAGCGATTGAAAGTTTGGTTAAATCAAATGCTACTTTGGAGCTTTATTCTGTTAATAGTATTACTAATGGTACTGATGCTCAAGGCGAGGTGACAGTTCGGCTAGAAAGTGCAGGGCGGATTGTTAATGGACAAGGTGCTGATACAGATATAGTTATTGCTTCGGCTAAAGCTTATATTAATGCCGTCAGTAAGTTACAGACACCAGAGCAACGTAAACATCCGCAAAAAGGAGATGTATAAACTTTAACATGATTATTAAAAAGGTAAGGCGATATGTCTTACCTTTTTTATGTCTATACAGTGGTGTTTTTTATGGATAACTCAACGCGATTACAATACCTTGAAGCAATGGGAGTCGATGTATGGGTTCCCAGAGAGCAGGGAATTATTGAAGCAGAACGCAAGCAAGCGGTTGATGAAAATGTTTCAGATGAACCGCCAGCTCATAACCCTGTTTCAACAAATATTGGCTGGAATGAATTAGAAAGGCAAGTTGTTGGGTGTGAAAAATGTATTTTATCGAAATCCCGAAAACAAGTTGTTCTTGGTGAAGGAGATATAAATGCTGATTGGATGTTGGTTGGTGAGGCTCCAAATCATGAAGAAGATATAGTGGGTAAACCTTTTGTCGGTCAGTCAGGTTTTTTATTAACAGAAATGCTTCGAGCGATAGGTGTACAAAGAGATGTCGCTTATATTACTAATATTATAAAGTGTAGCCCTCCTGATCATAAAGACCCTAAAGTAGATGAGTTAAAGTCTTGTGATGGATATTTAAAAACACAAATAGCTTTAGTTAAGCCAAAAATCATACTTGCAGTTGGCCGCATTGCCGCTCATGCAATACTCGGAACGAAAAAACCAATATCAGAATTAAGGGGTACTGTGCATTACCTTAATGATATTCCCGTGATAGTGGTTTACCATCCAGCTTATTTATTAAGAACCTTGTTAGAAAAGCGAAAAGCTTGGCAAGACTTACAGTTGGCATTAAAAATATATCAAGAAAAATAATAATGAGTATATGGAAATTAATAGATAAAGTTAAAGATTTTGTAGTTTATGATGCAGATAAGGAATTTTATGCGAAAGTCTTTCCTGATTCAGTAGAGAGAAAAGATTTGATGAGAGTGCGGGGAATGAGGCAGGTAGATTTACCTGAAGTGCTGGCTATTGAAGGTAGTAATTATAAATTCCCTTGGAGTGAAGGTATTTTTAAAGATTGTCTTAAGTCAGGCAACTATAGCTGCTTAATTTGTGAGGAGATGGATGTCATTGTTGGTTTTAGTATTGTCTCAATAATGGCAGGAGAAGCTCACATCATGAATATATGTGTTGACCCTAATGTTCAAAAACAAGGGGTAGGAAGCAAGTTATTAGAGCATATGATTAAGCTTGCTACCCACAAAGCAGAAACTATCTTTTTAGAAGTAAGGCCATCCAATAAGGCAGCAATATCTCTTTATGAAAAAAGAGGTTTTAATGAAATTGGTATTCGTAAAGGCTATTATCCTGCTGAGAATGGATATAGAGAAGATGCCGTTATGCTGGCCCTAGAATTGATAAGTTTATTTTAGATTGCTGGGTTAGTCCAATATCTTAGTTTTTTGGGGTTTATCTTTAAAGGCAAGATAACCGTTTGGAGATCGAAAGCACTGGCAAACTTTAAGCCACATCTGTAAGGTTATGGATCGGTCTTGGAGGGAGGAGAGCGAGTTGTTAATTTTTTTAAAATACTCTTGAATAATTGCTATTCTCTTTTTTTGAAGAATAATAAGTGTCATTATATTTGCTCTCGGATTATACAATCTTGCATGTCAATTGTAAGGCCTGACCCCTAACGTTTTTTCTCGTTAGAATTCAGTTGACATTTAAAAAGGATAGATATATTGTGATATACAAATTATATAGGCAGAATGCTGTCTATATTTAATAGTACGGCATTATGTCTAATAAGCTGTTAGGAAATAGACTTGGCTTTTATATTATGAGCAAAAAACTTTATAAATACATTGGTCCTGAAGTTCTAAACCTTTCATTCGGAAAGAGAGATTTTTGTGGGTTGAAGTGTTCTTACCCGAAAGATTACAATGATCCTTATGAGCTTTTTTTAACTATTGATTATAAAAATAACCCAGATATTCTTGCTTTTTATAAAGAGGTAGTTAACGAAATACATCAGTACCCAACAACTTGCTTTTCTAATTCCCCTATTGTGACACCAATGTGGGCACACTATGCTCATAATTCAAAAGGTTTTGTATTGGAAGTCGATGAAAATAAATTAACTGATTATATAGATCACGTGGGTCTAAACGATGTTACATACCAAGACGAACCAAGGTCAGGTTTGGAAAGCACTCTACAAATGGCTTATGGAAGACGAAAACCTAGAGACTTAATGTTCCTAAGGCAAGGGGTAGATTATGCTGCTTATTTTACTAAAAATTCATGCTGGGAATATGAATTAGAAAGGAGATTAATAGTAAGTGATAATGATGTTGAAGAAATTGATGGCAGTATGATCTTATTCATACCAACAAACTGTGTAAGTGCAATAATTGCTGGTTCACAAACGAAGCCTGATGCTATTAAAAAAGGAATTGAACTATCGAAAAAAATAAATACTAGGTTCTTCCAAACACATATAGGTAAAACAACTTCATTACCATATTTAGCCGATAGCAATTCTAAGACATTTATATTTGACGGAAACAATATTATTGATTCTCAATTCTCATGTAATTCATGTAAAGAACCACTAGAAAGTGATAATAACAAGTTATGTTCATGGTGCTCAATTACAGAAGATCACGAATTTGATGCTTCAATAAATCCTCTTAGAATGTTATCAGAAGCTGGAATGCTAGATAACTACATGGAAACATTTAATAAAATTGGAAAATAATTCCTAACAAATGCTTCCAGTTGACCGTAAAAAGCGTCACAAAATTTGCAAAAAGATGCAAATTTTCCGCCCCTTTTTACGTCAACTGAAGCAGGCGTTAGCTGTAAAAAAAACACATTTTATGTATCAGGTTTGTCAAGCGCAGAAGCGAGAAAAGTGGTTACCAGTTCTCAGCAGTCGCAGTGCAAAGTATGTGCTACGCTAATGCTAAAATGTACTCGCCAGTGAGTCACAACGATCTGTTTATCTTGCGCTGATACCAGAGAAGTATTGCCAGTTCCGACAAGTCGTAATGCAAAGGTTGTTCTGCGCTGAAGCGAAATAATGGCAAACAAATCTAGCGCTCGTCAATCAAAGCATATCGTGTGCTGATACAAAGTCGTTGGTTGCCAGTTCAAGTCAACCAAACAGCAGAGAGTGTGCGTCCAAATCAATAAAGACAAAACCAAAGGGGTCAGACTCGATTGAAATAGAAAAATATGTTAACCTCTCTCTCTTATTTCAACAAAAACATCTGATCATCAATGCTATGGCGCGACAACCCCGTTTTGTAATTCCTGGACAACCACAACATGTTATTCAGCGAGGAAATAATCGAGATGTGATTTTTGTAACCGATGATGACTATCAATATTATCTACAAAAGCTAAAAGATGCTTGTAAAAAATATGATTGTGAAATACATGCTTATGTATTAATGACTAATCATGTGCATTTATTGATGACACCCCATTTAGAAAATGGGATCAGTAAAGTCATGCAATACATAGGTCGGTATTATGTCCAATATTTTAACTATCAATATCAAAGGACAGGCACCTTATGGGAAGGGCGATATAAAGCAACGCTACTTGACAGTGAAGGCTATTTGTTGACATGTAGTCGGTATATTGAATTAAACCCTGTTCGTGCGAGGATGGTTAAAGATCCAGCGAACTATCCATGGTCAAGTTTTCATTATAATGCGTTAGGACAAGCTAACAATTTGCTAAGCGCACACGAAGTCTATAAAGCATTGGGAATTGATGATGCATCCCGTCGGACTCTTTATCTTGCATTGTTTGATAATCATATCCCGAAAGCAGAATTAGACGAAATCAGGACAGCGACAAATAAGGCGTGGGTTCTGGGTAATGACTTATTCAAAGCAAAAATTGGGCAATTGATGGATAGACAAGTGCAACCAAAACCACGAGGTGGAGATAGAAGATCTGATTCATTTAAGAAGAAGCATAGCTTCAATCGAGGCTGACCCCATTGAATTGCCGACCCCATTGAATTGCCATTGAATTGCTGCGGTATCAAATGCACCTACCATCTGG
>CAYYNM010000063.1:0-15188 GCA_964472945.1 uncultured Methylomarinum sp.
AAAGCAGATTTGCTAGCTAGTGCAACCTCTCCCGTTGATATTTCAACTGTTAAGGGTGTATTAAGTATTGATGGTTACAATGAATCACTAGGCACAGTCAACTATAGTTATTTACCTGTAAGTGGAGCACAAGATCATTCGGCTGGAGATAACAGTATTGTTGACCAATTTGAGATTACTTTAACAGATGTCAATAATGTAACGTCCAGCCCTGATATACTGGATATTTTAATTAAAGACTCTGTACCTGAAGCATTTGATAATGCTGAGAAACTATCTCAAAACCAAGCATGGTTAGTTGATAATGTAATAACTAATGCTCGAAATGGTGGTGATACTGCGCCAGATGATGTGTTAGGTGTTGATGGAGCAAAGCTACAAAGTGTTTCATTTGCTGGAGATACCAAAAATTTTCTTAATCCTGCAGATTTAGTTCAACTGGGTAGTGATGATTTTATTCAATTTGATACCAATAATGGCACCTTATATATTCGTGAGGATGGTCAATATTGGTATAACAATACAACCCTTCAAGGTCAAACAGAAGTAACTGATAGTTTTGCTTATCAATTGGTCGATGGTGACGGTGATTTAAGCGCAGCGAATTTAACGATTACTCAGGTTATTGGTGACAATAACACCGGTGATGTTTTTGTATAAATTTTGGCAACATATTAATTTAGGTAGAAAGGAGTAAACACAATGTTTAATTATAAAATGGTCTTTATATTTTTGCTTATAAATGCCTCTCAAGTTAATGCGGTTGTTTTAACAGGGAGTACTCAGGGTAATTTCTTCGGAGGTAATACAGTAATTAATTGGGGGGTTTCTCAGTTTCCTGGTGGAGCTAAGTCATCTTTAGATTATCAAGGTATAGGTGCTTTTTCTATAAATAATAGCCAGCCATTTAAAATAGGTACTTTAACGTACAATAATACTAGGATAGCCAGTAACTCTTCTTATAACTTGACCTTTACAGATAAAAGTTTTGATATAGGGTTAGATTTTACTGTTCCTGCTAGTGCTAATTATACTTTTAATTATGATTTACAAGATGATGAAACAGTTAATAGTCTATCTGATTCAGCTGATAGGTTGGCATTAATTCCTGCTAACAACTTTAATCCCACTTTTACCCTTTCGGGTCAAAACTTTTCTTTTGAATTGTTAGGTTTTAGCAATGGTTCGGGAGGATTTAATAACTCTTTTATCCAGGCAGAAGATACAAGTTCATCTGTTGATCTTTACGCAAAAATCACCGCGGTCCCCGTCCCATCAGCTGTTTGGCTATTTATAACGGCATTAACTGGTTTTTTTATAACAGGAAATAGAAAGCGCAGTTGATTTGTTTACAAAACTGAATAATATAAAAAAGGCTACTTCGGTAGCTTTTTTCATGCCAAAAGATTGACTGATTACTCATAAGTTTCTGTTAAGCATGAGAATGAACAGCTGTTGCTCATAGCCCTCCCTTGCTGGGGAAGGTTGGGGCGACTGCATGGATGGGGTGTAGGTACAGCAATGAATGGAGTTATTGCCGAGGGAGATTGTCACAAACTGCATTTCCACGCAGCACATCACTGCCATTGAGTTAAGAAATTATTATTTTGTAGGCTGGGTAGAGTGAGCAACGAAACCCAGCTTTTACATCATGCTGGGTTTCGCTATTCGCTCTACCCAGCCTACCTATCAACCTGTTTTTCCTTAATCCAATGATTTATAGGGTTTCAATTTATCAGTAGCAAACCTTCCGCTTTCGTTTATGATAATCTAGCGACTTTCTGCTAGAAGCCTTTTTTCGTGGTGGATTCCTGATACTTAACCCTATTGATAATAATATTTCGGTAAAAAATGAATATAAATCAAAAGTTAGACTTTAGTACGCTGCAGCAAGCTATAATTTCTTTATCTGAATCAATTGATGTGGTTGCAAATGATCAATGGTTTAATCAGCAAGGAAAAGCAGTACAAAATACATTAATTGCAGGCGTTATCCAAAATTTTGAATTTGTCTACGAGCTAAGTATAAAAATGCTTAAGCGACAATTAGAAAAAGAATCGGCAAGCCCTGAAGAAATTGATTTTACTAGTTTTAGGGGCTTGTTGAGAATTGCACTAGAAAAGGGCTTTATTCAAAATATTGATACTTGGTTTGAATACCGGCAAATGAGAAATATAACATCACATACTTATGATCATAATAAAGCTCAACAAGTATATGAAATAACAAGCCAATTTTTAAGTAGTGCCATGACACTACTTAATCAATTGAAGCAGAGGGAGGAATAAAGTGCTAGATTTAAAACCAGAAGAATTAATAAAGGTTAATCAAATACTAGAGGAATGTATTCCAGGCATAAAGATTCAAGCTTTTGGCTCAAGAGCTAATAATACGGCTAAACCTTATTCGGATCTTGACTTGGCAATAATGGCTGACAAACCACTATCTTTACAACAAGGAGCAATGCTAACAGAAGCATTTGAAGAATCTGACTTACCTTTTAAAGTGGATATTGTAGATTGGTCTACAATTAGAGAAGAATTTAAAAAACTAATTCAATCATCATTAGTTAATATTGAATAAAAACCAAGAAAGAGATAAATAATGAGTAGAGAGCTAATTCAAAAAGCATTTTCAACAATGCTAACAGAAATTAAACAAGCCCAGCGCTTAACCGACCAAGGCGAGTTAATAAAAGCAGAAGAAATTTATCATGATATGCTTAATCAACAAGCTAATTGTCCACCTGCTTTATATGGATTGTCTGAATTAGCCAATAAAATAGACGAGCAAGAAGTTAGGGAGGATTTATTAAAAAGGGCAATAGAAGAGCTTAAAGGTGCAACAGACAGAAATCAAATAGGTGTATTAGCTATTTGGTTAGCAGAGCAGGCAGAGTCGTTGATAAAAGTGGGGCGGCAAGATGATGCCAAAAAGTGTATTGCGGAAAGTCAAAGATTAATTAAACAGAATTTAGCTTAATAATTAATACGGCTCCAAGAAAATTAAAATACCTTGTAAATAAATTACAAGACAAAAGCTTCCACAGAAGAGGAGTCGGCTCCCATAGAAGCTTTTGCTTTAATACTATTGTAATAAAGACAGTACGCCTTGTGATAGTTGATTTGCCTGAGCTAACATTGCAGTCCCCGCTTGTTGTAAAATCTGGTTACGCGTTAATTCGGCGGTTTCAGCCGCAAAATCAGTATCTTGAATTCGCGAACGAGATGCACTTAGGTTTTCATTTTGTACAGATAAGTTAGAAATAGTTGATTCCATACGGTTTTGAATAGCACCTAAATCAGCACGAGTTGCATCAATTTGTTGTAAGGCACCATCGACAATATCAATAGCTCTGTTAGAACCCTCAACTGAAGATATATCCATTGTACTGACAGATTGTAGTTCGCTAGATAACAAAGTATCAGCTTTACCTTTGAATAAACCACCAGCATCACCATCTACATCAGAGCTGATGCTAAAAGATATTGATGTTGACTTAAATTCAACATTACCGCCAATAACAGTTGAATCGGTAGCAGAGGCCGAAGCATTTGCGACTAAATTAATAGGTGTAGTCCCTTCACTACCAAGTACTTGCAATGAGACAGGGTTGGTATCTGTTGCTTTAGAACTATTAAAATCTAAAATCTTAATATCTTCACCTGTATCATTTACTAGAGAAATAATGCTTTTAGTAATATCAAGCTTGGCTACAACCCCTGTTTTTCCTGACTGGTCATTAATGGCATTTGCTAAACTGGTTAAATCATCAGTTTTAACATTAGCTGAAAGAGGAATATTATTGCCTAGTGGGTCAACTAAATTAAACGAAACAACACCATCTTCACTTAAACCTTTTAAAGTAGCCGATGTGCTTGCCGTTGCAGTAACCCCAGTACTATCTTCAACCTTATTAACTAAAGCAGCAATATCTTTTGCACTACTATCTTTTGCAATAGCTAATACTTTTGTTGCATTGGTTCCAGTAATGGTTAAGTTTTGGGCGGCAATATTATTTCCCTCAGAAACATCCTGTCGACCTAAGCTGGGTGTAAGAGTTGCTGCAAGCCCTGCTGACTGGTCAACAACACTATCAAGAGAGACATTAGACTGAATATTATAACCAGGGTCTAAGGTAATACTGTACGTGCCTATTTGAATGGCAGAATCAATATTACTGGCAGAAGTTGTATCTACGGTTAATGAGCCGAACCCCATGGTATCTTCGCCTGATGTTGCGGAATATACTTGTGAACCATTTAGTGCAATAGCTTCAAAAAGACTACCCGCAGTTGCAGTACTTGTACCTGTGGTATTACTATCATCAACAATTGACATACTTGCCGATCTTGTTGAAGAAGAGCCTGCAAAACTACTGATTGTAATATTGGCAAGAGAGGTATCTGCTGCATTAGTACTAGTCGTAGCACCTGCAGCAATAGTAGATGGCGCAGTACCTGTCATGTTAAAAGTTCCATCTTTATTATCGACAGCTTTATACTGGGTAATTCCCGCAATAGTTGCTTTAGCATTAATTGCTGTAACAATAGCACTAGCATCAGTTTTTGCATTTCCAGTTGCCACCACACTAATATTGAGCTGGTTAAGAGCGGTTGCTCCTGAGCTGGTTGTGCCATCTTGAGTATTAGCATCAACTAAAAATGAAATAGTTTCACCCGCAGTAAAAGATAAATCTTTAAACGTTGTGCTTAGGGTTTCATTTGCCCCACCATTTTTTAGTACTGTTGATAGTGCACCTGTTGTACCCACCTCTGTTAATGTTACTGTATCTGTTGCTGTTAAAGCGGCTGATTTTGTTGTTCCTTTTCCAGCGGTAACATCCATGGCGGAAGGGGAAGCTGAATGGTTACTACCAAAAGCGGTAATATTTAGGTTATTGCCGCCTTTGCCAGTGATTACAACTCCAGTCCCTGTCGAGTTAAGCTCTGCTGTATATTTGGTATTATAATCCGTATTTGCTTTTAAAGCCGTTAAAAGGTTTGCTGAGGTTGTACTGTCTGTCGCACCTGCAACAAAGTTTATTGCACTTCCTCCATCAATTTTAAAGGTAAGTTGTTCGCTGTCAGTTGCGGTAAAATTGTTAATCGTAATCAGAGCATTATCTTTTACTGCGAAGGTATCCATACCCAAATTAACGCCTGTAGTACTTGTTATTGTTTGGGTGGCCGCATCAAAAGATAAATCAGTATTATTATTTGCAGTATTAAGTGCTGTTACGGCAGAACTTACATTTGAATTAAAATCATTGGTAAAGGTAGCTGTTTTATAAACAAAACTCACCGGAGTGGTGTTTGTAGCTGTAGAGTTTGGGTCGCCAGTCACCAGGTTAAAGGAAATTAAGTCACCTTCATTTGCACTAGCAAAATTAGTCCCCCCAAGGTCAAAAGCAACACTATTTGTAGCACTAGCACTAACGCCAGGTAAATTATTTAAAGCACCGGCAATGGCTGACGCATCACGGGAAACACTTGCTGCATCTATTGTTATGGAAGCAGAGCTACCCGTAGTGCTGTTTGAAACGGTAACAATTTGATCTGCGACCAAGGTTCCAAGTGCAGCAGGTATATCTGTACTTAAAGCACTGGTACCCGAAAGTGATTTTGGCCCAGTTACATCAACAGAGTTACCAAAAGTTGCGACCTCTATCCCCAAGATGTCATTATTAGTAGATACCTTTTCGACCCCTAAATTGGTAGAAGTAGCTTCTGCAATTGAAACACTCAATGACTGATTTGCATCTGCACCAATATGAAAAGATTGAGCCTGAAAAGAGCCGTCTAATAATTTAAGTCCATTAAAAGAAGTCGCATTAGAAATTCTATCTAACTCAGCAACTAATTGATTAACCTCAGCCTGCAGACTTAAACGATCAGAGGATGAATTAGTTGAGTTGGCTGATTGAATCGCCAGTTCACGAACACGTTGTAAAATACTAGTGCTTTCACCTAATGCACCTTCAGCTGTTTGTGCTAAAGAAATACCATCATTAGCATTTCGACTGGCTTGAGTGGATCCTCTGATTTGTGCAGTCATCCTATCAGAAATAGCAAGCCCAGCCGCATCATCTTTAGCGCTATTAATACGCAGACCTGAAGACAATCGCTGAAGTGAAGTGGAAAGACCCGCTTGAGATCTATTTAGGTTACGTTGCGCATTAATTGAGGCAACGTTGGTATTGATTACTTGTGGCATTTTATTGACTCCTCAATAGAAAATTATTCTTACACTGGGAGTAAAGCACCTTGAATGCCAATGCATATAAATACATTAAATAACAGTATGTTATGTACTTTATCTTTTATTTGTTTTAAGGAATAAGGAAGAGGGCGAATAGTTGCCGTTTTAGAAAGTTTGTTAGCAAGAATAAAATAAGGGTAGAGACAAGGCATGCCTTGTCTCTGGGTTCGGGATAAAATGCGAAAAAAAATGAAATTGCGGGGGGAGAGGGATAGCGATCAATTTAAGGGAGGGCTGACGATAGAAAGCGCATCAATTACCGAATGACGAGATTCGATTATCAGCACACTCAATAGTTTCCCAAGTTATTACTTCCTGACAACCCCTGGTAAATTCTGTAATTGTTGATCCAGAAAGCTTCCTGTTGCTTGTAATTGTGCGACAATGGCATCCATTGCATTAAACTGTTTAAACAATCTGGTTTCAAGCGCACCTAATTTATTGCTTAAATTTGTACGCTGTTCAGTCACTTTTGCAATGCTTTTATTTAAGCCGGATGTACGGGTATCAATTAAGCTATCAGATTTTAAAAATTGACTGATTAAGCTGTCTAACTGATCGGCAATGCCACGGTTAAAAAATACCGAGCCACGGTTTCCAGCAGAACCACCCGAAAATTCCAACACCATGCCAGATGCTTTGCCTTGACCTGTTAATAAAGTACCTAAGCCTAAGCCCTGTTGACCGCCAATAGTTCCTTTAACATCTGAGCCGTCAATTCCTTGACCAACGGTTAGACCAAAAATACTGGTATCTTCAAGGGCAGTAATTCCAACCTTAGACTTAGCGCCATATAAAGCAGAAGTAATTTGCAGCTTATCATTAGCAAAACTAACCAGAATGCTAGAACCATTTTTCTTCAAAGAATCACTGGCATTTACTTTAGACTGTATTTCAGCGGCTAATTCAGCACCAGAGGCATAAGATTTATTAGTTAAGGAAATATTGCCAGAGCCAGCCCCGTCTACGAGAAAGCTAAAATCATTATTAGCATCCGTTACGGTTAAAGGAAAGCTGGTAATAGCCGTACCACTTAAAGAGCCACGGCTAGCCATCACTTCTAAATTAATTGGGTAGTTACCGGTTTGAGTGTCTCTATTTGAAGTAATAAAATTAACTTGAGAATCGGTTGTAGAACCTTTAGCACTAAAAATTTGTGCCACAAGGTCTCTATTATCAGTAATTGCAGCTTGTAATTTACTGCTATCTAAAGACAATTTTCCAGACCTGTCGGTAGTAATGCCAACTGTAGCCATTGATGAAATATTACCATCCGCACCACGGGAGGACGCACCCACCATCTTTCTTAATTGAGATTCAACACTACGGATAGCCGAATCACCCAATAAAGGCCCAGAGTCACCCGTGCTAACGTTATAACTTGTTAATTGTTTTAAGGTATCAACCAGTTCATTAAATTTTTCAACAAAGCCGGTGACACCCTCAGTAATTTTACTGTTATTTTTAGCAATCGTGACATTGACAGGGGAGCCTACGGTTGTTGTACCTTTAAGCGTAAAAGTAACACCTGAGACAGCTGAGCTTACTTTATTACTAGCGCTGGTAATACTTAAGCCATTTAGGGTTAATGCTGCATCTTTAGCGGCAAGGTTTTCAGTCAGATGGCTATTTGCTGCCGCAGCCGGATCTGGATCAAAGGCCAATTGGGATAAACCATTGGCATCAATGTTACTGGCATCAGAAGTATCAGCAACTGAAACTTTAAGACCATTTTCTTTGCCGGTATCATTAGAAGTAAAGAGTAATTTAAACCCAGAACCATCATTAACCAAGCTTGCAGTCACACCAATTTTTGCCGCATTAACAGCATCTCTAATGCCCTGTAAGCTATTATCATCACTGGAAATAGAAACAGTTTTGCTTGGTTTTTCGCTATTACTGATAAAAGTACTATCAAAATGACCAAACTCAAAGGTTAAAGTCCCTGTACCTACGGGGTTACTAGCCTCACTAAAGCTTGATGAACTAATAGAATGTGCCTGGGCAAGGCTACTGACCTCAAGAGAGTAACCACCTGGCTTGGCAATACTAGAACCGCTTACCGTCACAACCTTTTCATCAGCAGACACAGTCGTTACATCACTAAAAGTACTGGCAAATTTTAGCTGGGATAGCGAGCCTTGAAAAGAAGATAAAGCTGATTTTAATGAGCCATAAGCAGATACTTTAGCTTGTAAATCAACTTCTTGTTTATCAAGACGTTTGGTAACAGGATCACCTTCAGATTTAATCAGGCTACTTACTAAGCCAGGAATATCTATACCCGAGCCAATACCCGCCGTTGAAACAGAAGCCATAATATTTTACCTCCAAATAGGTATAGGGTAGAGGCAAGGTATATCTTGTCTCTACAAGCTGAATTATAAAGTTTAGCAATCACAAACACAAATAGCGGCTATTGCCGCTTATTTTGTTATTAAATTATAAAAGCAAATCCTATGCCAAAATATTTATATCTTTATGCGCGTTCTTTAATTAAGAAAATGCCAGAGTCTGCATTGTTCCCCATTAGCCCTTGATCAAGCTGTTTTGCAATATTTAGTGCCTCTTCATTAGGTATTTGTCGAATTAGTTCATCTGTTTCCGCATCAATCACTTTAACAACGATTCTACCGCTATCTTTATCAATTTTAAACTCTAAATTTCGATTAACTGACTGGACATAAGAGTTCAGTTGCTTAACTGCACTATCTAGGGATAGTTTCGAAGAGTCTTTTGCTGCACCCATTTTCTTTGTTGTGGTAGTGGCAGAAATATCTTCAGTTTTAGTGGGGGCAATTGAACGAACGGTCTTTTGTTCTTGCTTAATGTCTTTAGACGGATGACCTACAGCCTTTAAAACAGGTTTTGCCTGTTCAGGCATTACCGTTTTATTTACTATATTAATATTTGCAGTCATAATCTCATCTCTCTATGTATTTTCTGGCTTAGTAGAGACAAGGCATGCCTTGTCTTGTCTCTACACCGGAAGGCTATCTTACCTCAATAATGATAGTACACCTTGTGATAATTGATTGGCTTGCGCTAACATCGCAGTACCTGCTTGTTGCAAGATTTGGTTTTTAGTCAACATGGCTGTTTCAGAAGCAAAGTCAGTATCCTGAATACGGCCTCTTGAAGCACTGATGTTCTCAATACTAACAGATAAGTTAGAGATGGTTGAGCTAAAACGGTTTTGAATCGCACCTAGGTCAGCCCGATTGCTGTCAATATTGGCTAAGGCACCATCTACAATATCAATGGCGGCATTGGCACCTGAAACAGTAGAAATATCCAGGTTATTGACAGATTCAAGTGCGCTGGCTTGTAGTTGGTTTGCATTGCCTGTAAATAATCCGCCCTCATCTCCTTTTAGTGAAGAATTAACATTAAAAGAAGTGGCTGAAGATTTGAACTCAATATTACCACCTACCACGGTTGAGTCAGCATTTACACCCGTAATCCCAGCACTTAACTTAACAGCGGAGCTACTATCCCCACCAGCAACATTTATACTGACTTCTGTATTGGTAGCAGTATCTGCTGCCGAGCTATTAAAATCTTGAATTTTTAAATCTGAACCGGTGCTATCGGTTAATTCAATTGATTTTTGATCCAGACTTAATTTACCAACAACCCCTGTTTTACCTGTTTGATCATTAATAGCAGTATTAAGAGCGGTTAAGTCAGAAGTTGTTACACTGGCTGAAATATCTGTGCCATTTAAACTAAAAGAAACAACGCCGTCGGTACTTAAACCACTGACTGTTGCCGTTGTTTTAACAGCGGCACTGATACCAGTAATATCAGATACTTGATTAATGTTAGCGGCAATAACTTTGGCTGAATCATTTTCAGCAACATTTACGGTTGTTGAACCGGTTCCTGTCAATGTTAGTGTTTGTTTTGCAACAAAATTACCACCTGAAGTATCTGCGGAACCAACATTAGCTGTTACGGTTGCATCAGTATTTGCTCCGGCATCTAGCACACTTGCTGAACCCACTGATGACTGGATGGATACATTAGGATCCAGGTTGATTGAGTAAGTTCCAACCTGTATTGCTGAATCATTGCTTCCTCCTGCTATTTCATCAATAACCAATCCTGCAAAACCTAATGTATCAGAGTCTGCATTGGTTCCAGCAATAGTGCTGCTTGTAGCTTGAGTTAGGTTGCTACCACCTGTTAGCATTACAGCATTTAGCGTCGCTGAACCACCGTTAGTACCATTTGTAGAGAGTGCACTTGACATTGAGGCTGGGTTTGTTGCTGTTGTAGCGAAATTGGTAATATTTACAGATATAAGCTCATTTCCTGCTCCACTGTTATTATGTGTAGCCGCACCTTCAATAGTTACAGTGTCAGCTGATACTGAGGATAGTCCTGCACCAAGTGCTGTTGTAATTGCAGCTGTATTTGCAGTATCAGCAGTAATAGCAGCATCGATTGCTGCCCCCAATAGTGCGGCATCATCTTGCTTGTCGCCAGTTGCTGTGAAAGAAATTGATTCAGTGATAGCTGCACCACCATCGTCAAGGTTAAGTGCAAGATCAAAGCTAACGGTAGCATCTTTAGTGAAATTCATTGCAGATAAATCAATACCAGCTTTAGCACCAGAAGAGGCGGTTGAGCCGGTGATAGTAGCAGCTGTTACATTGTCGGCCTGAAGCGTTCCCACACTAACCGTGGTACCTGTACCATTGTTAGTTGCTACATCCAATGATGTAACTCCTGTACCATTACCAGTAAATGCATCAACGCTCAGGTCGGCTGTTGTGGTCATTGCGCTTATAATAACCCCTGTACCTGCTGTATCCAGTCCTGCTGTAAATGTTGTGCCAAAATTAGAATCAGCCTGTAAGTCTGCAAGGACTAATGCTGCATTACCCGCCTGCTTGCCACTGCCGAGGGAAGTAAAACTTACGTCTCCTCCAGCTAGAGCTGCCAAGCCAATTGTAACCGTTTCACCTTCTAGCGTATTAAAATTATTTAACTGTACGGTGGCATAATTATTACCGATAGAAACTCCACTACTATCGGTAACTGTTGCTGCTTCACTTAGTAATCCTGTACCTGTTAGTGAACTAGAGCCGGTAGCCACTGTTTTAAAAGAAGAAGGGTTAGCTCCATCCATTGTTAGGTTTGCTATAGAAATATCTTTAATGGTTGTTGTGCCACTGCCTGTATTTGCTAACGTAGCAGCAATTGAAACTTTGTCATTATTTGTTCCGCTTACGGTAGCCGATAACTTGACAGTATCGGTTCCTACTGCATCATTGATTGCCTTGGCAAAGGCTGTTGCATCCGACTGTTTGTCTCCTGTTGCCGTAAAGCTGACATTAGCTTGATTCTGCGTAGTTGAGCCGTCAGCAAGTGTTACATTTAAGTCAAATTTAACGGTTTCTCCTGCCTGGAATTGTAAATCGCTTAAGTCCATGCCAGCTGTATTACCCGTTCCTGCTGTTGTCTTTTCAGTGGCTAAGGCGACTTTAGTATCTGACTTTAATGTGGGGGTTGTTACGAAAGTACCTACGCTATTCGCTGAAGACACATCAAGAGTGGCGACTCCTGATCCTGAATTTGTAAAGCCACTAACAGCAATATCATCAGTAGGTGCAATTGAGGATACAATAACGCCTGTTCCTGCATCATCAAGTTTTGCACTGAAGTTAACGTCATAATTGGCATCAGATTGTAATTTTGTGAGTAATGCAGAGGCGTTGCCAGCCTGGTCAACGTTACCTTTTGAGACAAAGGTAGTGTTTGCAGCGGCTGATGCAATTTTAAGAGTAATATTTTCCCCTTCTAAAGAATTGAAGTCATTAAGCTTAATACTGGCATTATCTGCAATATCAAAGTTTTGTATGCCTAAGTTTACACCGCTGGCACTGGTTATTCCCTTGGTAACAACATCATAGCTTAAATCAGTATTACCGTTAGTGGTGTTAATGGTGTCTACTGCTGAATTAATGGCTGTATTAAAATCGCCGCTAAAAGAGGATGCGTTATACACTAATGAAACAGCTTGTGTTTGAGAGCTTGCGGCACTTGGGTCACCCGTTGTTAAATTAAAAGTGATTTTATCACCGTCATTAACAGCACCTAAATTTGTACCACCAAGATCAAATTTTGCAGTATTTGTTGCGGAGGCGGAAACGCCTGTAATGGCATTTAATGCTTTTGCTATTTCTGAAGCATCTTTTGCTGTTTTATTTGAACCAACGGATACTGCATTTACTGCGCCTGTTGATGCATCGGTAACCGTTAAGGTTTGGTCAGCAATAAGGGTATTAAGTGAGGTAGCAATATCCGCACCTTTTGCATTTCTTCCTGAGGCAGAAATTGTCCCAGTGACATCTACTGCCTGGGTATTAACAGCAACTTCTATTCCCTTAACATTATTTTTAGTATTTAGTTTTTCAATGCCTAATGAATCTGAGGTTGCCTTGGTGACACTAACTTGGATGGTTTGCCCCGCATCGGCACCGACTTGAAATTGTTGAGCCTGAAATGAACCATCTAATAATTTGATACCGTTAAATGAGGTGGTGTCAGAGATTCTATCTAGCTCTGAAACCAGTTGATTAACCTCTGATTGTAAGCTTAAGCGGTCGGTTGCAGAGTTAGTGGAGTTAGCTGATTGTACTGATAGCTCTCTAACCCGTTGTAAAATATTGGTGCTTTCTTGTAATGCACCCTCAGCAGTTTGGGTTAAAGAAATACCATCATTGGCATTTCGGCTGGCTTGTTTCTGCCCTCTAACTTGTGCGGTCATACGATCTGAAATAGATAACCCCGCTGCATCATCTTTGGCACTATTAATACGCAAACCCGATGATAAACGTTGTAATGAGGTGGCTAAGCCGCCTTGTGATTTGTTTAAGTTGCGTTGAGCGTTAATCGATGCAACATTGGTTTGAATACTCATAGCCATGATAGTTCTCCTATTTGGATTTAAAACCCGAGCATCTATCTTGTTATTAATGCGCGGTTTATATTAGTAACACAAGCCCGTTATGGATTAGGCTTTTGCTTTAGTCACTGAGGTTATCGGGTGGGGTGTAAGTTTCTTTAATATTTTTTTGTGATGCTGTTCTCATTCTTGCCTGGTTGTAAAGTCGCTGGTTCAGTGGTAATCCTAAATATGTAGAGACAAGGCATGCCTTGTCTCTACTGGGTGTGATGTAAGCTAAGTAAAATTTGTTGAGTTTGGCTATTCTTCACAGTAAAATGCTTGCTATGGTTTAACGCTTATTCATGGTCTGTTGATTTTGAATAACCCCGAATCTGTAGAGACAAGGTAAGCCTTGTCTCTACAGAATATGGTGATTTGAAATGAACTCTAAATACCAAGGCAAATACCGTACTCAGTCATTAAGGCTGCAAAATTGGGATTATGCCTGGAATGCGGCTTATTTTATTACTGTATGTACTGATAAAAAGGTCTGTTATTTTGGTCAGGTTGTAGAGGGTATCATGCAGTTAAGCTCTTTAGGTGTACTGGCGGATGTGCTGTGGTATGAAATTAAAAATCATGCTAAAAATATTGAGCTAGCTGAGTTTGTGGTTATGCCTAATCATATTCATGGTGTGTTGATTTTGAATAACCCCGAATCTGTAGAGACAAGGCATGCCTTGTCTCTACATGGGCAAAAAATAGGGCCTGGTCGATTTCAAAACCAAGGCAAGAATTCTATTTCATCTATTGTGGGTTCCTATAAATCAGTGGTTACAAAACACGCTCATCGATTGGATTTTGCGTTTAAATGGCAGGCTGGTTTTTATGATCATATTATTCGTAATCAAGAGTCGTTTAATAAAATAGACGAGTATATAAGTGGGAATCCGAAAACCTGGCATGATGATAAGTTGTATGTTCCATAAAAAACAAGCTAGGTGAGCGTCAAACAAGGATTTTTATCTGTAGAGACAAGGCATGCCTTGTCTCTACATGGGCAAAAATTAGGGCCTAGTCGATTTCAAAACCAAGGCAAGAATTCTATTTCATCTATTGTGGGTTCCTATAAATCAGTGGTTACAAAACACGCTCATCGATTGGATTTTGCGTTTAAATGGCAGGCTGGTTTTTATGATCATATTATTCGTAATCAAGAGTCGTTTAATAAAATAGACGAGTATATAAGTGGGAATCCGAAAACCTGGCATAATGATAAGTTGTATGTTCCATAAAAAACATGTCAGGTGAGCAGTCAAACAAGGGTTTCTATCTGTAGAGACAAGGCATGCCTTGTCTCTACGTGGGTAATCTTTAAATAATTGAATTTAGGCTAAAGAAGCTGGCGGGCTTGCCGATACGTTGTTTAGATAAAATTGATTTTGTAGATAGGTGGTGCAATGAGTGCAAAAATGAATTCGGCTTTAAGTAGCTATAATGATTATGGATATAACTCTGAGATTGAGTATGCTGATCCCCATCGTTTAATTCAGATGTTGTTTGAAGGTGCTTTAAAGCGTATTGCTTTTGCTAAAGGGGCTATGCAGCGGAAACAAATTGCCGAGAAAGGTAAATTTATTAGTCAAACTATTGAGATTGTTGGTGGTTTAAGGGCTAGTTTAGATATTGAAGGGGGGGGGGATATTGCGGCGAACCTTGAATCTCTTTATGAGTATATGAGTCGTCGCCTGGTTACAGCTAACCTTAAGAATAGTGAGGAAATTCTTGATGAAGTGGCCGGTTTATTAGCTGATGTTAAGCTGGCTTGGGATGCTATTAATGCCCCCACAACTGAAAATCAACAGGTTCCTGTTGTAGCAAAACAAAAAACTGAAGCAATTAAAGCTGTTGAGGTGGCTGAGCCCATGCCGATTAAAAAACCTGTACAAGTTGTTAACTCCCGAGCTAATAGGGCTTTAAAAGCATATTCAATTTAAATGAATACGGTTTCTTCTGTTTTATCTTATA
>CAYYNM010000064.1:0-15107 GCA_964472945.1 uncultured Methylomarinum sp.
TATCGGCAAAAATTCAGCGGTTAGAAATCCGCAGTCGTGACCGCGCGAAGTATAACACTTAAATACAGCTTTTTAACCAGGAGGCCAAGTCATTTGTCGCCCACCTAATAAATGCATATGCAAATGAAAAACTTCTTGCCCACCATTTTTATTACAATTAAAAACTGTTCTATAGCCTGCTTCCGCTAAACCTTCTTGCTTAGCCAAATCCACTGCCGCTTTCAACAAATGACTTGCCAAATCAGCATCTTCCAAGTCATTTAAAGTTTCCACATGTTTTTTAGGAATAATTAACAGATGAACAGGTGCCTGTGGATTAATATCCCTAAAAGCTAGAACAGTGTCATCTTGGTAGACCACATCAGGCTTAATTTCACCAGCCACCATTTTACAGAACAAACATTCACTCATTTTACCCACCTATAACCAACCCATACCTTGTAAATCAAGCCATTTCTCGTCTACCGCTAAAAGCATGTGCTAGAGTTCCACTATCAATAAACTCAAGCTCCCCACCCATAGGAACACCATGAGCAATCCTACTCGCCTGTATATTATGTTTTTTAGCAAGCTCTGCAATAAAATAAGCAGTGGCCTCGCCTTCCACGGTAGAATTGGTTGCTAAAATAATTTCTTTAACCTCACCCTGCGCAAAGCGTTGTTGCAGTAATTCAGTACCTATATCATCTGGCCCAACCCCGTCCAATGGTGATAAGCGACCATGTAACACAAAATACAAACCTTTAAAAACTGTCGCCTGATCAACCACCCACACATCAGCTGGGCTTTCTACAACACATAAGATAGAGCCATCCCTTGATGACTGAGCACAAATATTACAAATATCTGTATCTGTTAAAGTCCTGCACATTTGGCAATAAGCTATTTCATCCACTGCACGCAACAAGCTATTAGCAAGTTGCTTTGCACCCTCTCGGTCTCGTTGCAATAAATGAAAAGCCATTCGCTGAGCAGACTTAGGCCCCACTCCGGGCAAGCAGCATAAATTCTGGATTAATTGTCCTAACAATCCATTTTTTTGCATTAGAATGGCATCTGAAAACCAGGGGGCAACGGTAATCCTGAAGTAACTTCAGCCATTTTTTCTTTTTTCATTTTAGAGACCTTATGTACAGCATCGTTAAAGGCAGCTGCAACTAAGTCTTCCAACATATCTTTATCATCACCTATCAAAGATTTATCTATTGTTACCTTTCTAACTTCGCGCTTTCCAGTCATGATGATTGAAACTAATCCACCACCAGATTCCCCCTGTGTTTGCATCGCAGCCAACTCATCCTGAGCTTTTTTCATATCTTCCTGCATTTTTTGGGCTTGTTGCATAATATTACCCAGTCCGTTCTTCATGTTTTATTCACCTCTATTTATTATTACCCGAAATTGGCTCTATAGTACCCGGCATAACTCTGGCCTCAAAATTATCCTTCAATGCTTGAACACCCTCATCAGCATTAATCGAATCTACAGCATTTTGCTGCTTATCCTCTTGTTTCTTTGTTATCTGTTGAGCAGGTGTTACATTACTTGTTTCTTCCGCCTTAATATGTAGCTTAATCGGCTTTCCACAATATTTTTGCAATGCTTGTTGCAGTTTTTCTTGAGCTCGAGAACTAATCAGCTGGCTATGTCCCGGTGTCAGGATTAAATAACATGCTTTATCATCCATAGAGTCAAGCACACAGTTATTTGCAAGTTCCCTCGTCATTCCCCCCACCTTCATGGAAACAACTATTTCAGCCCATTCACCTACTACTCTGTTATTTTTCTTAATCCCCGGCTGATTTTCTTGAACTTCTGCAACCTTACCCAGAGATCCGAGTTGTTGATATTTATTTGTAGTCACTGGCTTTGGCTTATTACGCGCAACAGAAGGAAGATCAACTTCTATGCTTTTATTGCCTGGTTTAAACGCCAACATTCTCAGCATAACCATTTCAAACCCACTACGTGGGTCTGGTGCCAATTCTAAATCTCGCTGGCCAAGCAAAGCTATTTGATAAAATAGTTGCACATCTTCAACAAAAAGGCTTTCTGCCAATTGCTTAATAATGCCTGATTCAAATTGACTATCAGTAAAGCCAGGTATTACTTGAGCCAGGGCCACTCGATGCAATACCCTTAAAATTTGCTGTAGAACTTCTGAAAAATCAGGCGTCAATGCTGAAATATCTGCAATTTTCTGTAATACTCCAGCGGCATCTCCATCAACTAATGCCAACAAAATATCATCTACAGGCTGTTGCGCAACTGTTCCTAGCATATTAGTAACAGTCTCTATTCTAACTTCGCCATCACCAAATGCAATAGCTTGATCCAACAAGCTTAAGCCATCTCGCATACTACCATCAGCTGAACGAGCCAATAGTTTCAATGCATCAGCATCATATACCATCCCTTCTTCACCTAAAATAAAGCGCATTTGCTGGTTAATCTGCTCAGGTAGCAAGCACTTTAAATTAAACTGCAAACAACGCGATAAAACGGTAACAGGGATTTTTTGTGGATCGGTTGTTGCCAGTAAAAATTTAACATGCGGAGGAGGCTCTTCTAATGTTTTAAGCAAGGCATTAAAACTATGCCCTGAGAGCATGTGCACTTCATCAATTAAATAGACTTTATACTTACCTTGATTAGGTGCATATTGTGCGTTATCTAATAAATCACGGGTATCTTCAACTTTTGTTCTTGAGGCGGCATCAACTTCAATCAAATCTAAAAATCGCCCCTCATCAAAAGCAACGCATACCTCACATTGCCCACACGGGTTCGATTCAATTAGATTTTCACAGTTTATTGCTTTAGCAAAAATTCTTGCTACTGTCGTTTTTCCAACTCCCCGAGTACCTGTAAACAAATACGCATGATGTAGCCTGTTATGCTGCAAAGCATTACTAAGCGACTGACTAACATGCTCTTGACCGACTAGCTGGGTAAAATTTTGAGGGCGCCATTTTCTGGCTAAAACCTGATAAGCCATTAGAGACTCTTGAGGAAAATAAAGATTGGGCGGAAACTGTGCCAGCCACATCTCGGCACACGAATCTGCTGCTACCGTTGCTCCCTTCCGGGCCTGGCGGAGTTTACAGCGTATCGTTGCGAGAGGACCGACACAGTAACCATAATGTTTTCAGCCTGCGACTGAAAGAACGGCTATTATGCTTGAGGATTTTCAATAATGCAATACCTGTTTTAAAAATCATGGCAAATAAATTTGCCAACACATCCCTCCCAATGCCTCTGAACTTTCGGCAATTAACTTTCCTTCTAATAATTCTGTCAATTCATTCACTACAGCCATACCAATACCATGCCCATGTATATTTTCATCAGCTCTAACACCTCGCTGCAAAATTTCATCCAACTTATTATTAGGAATTCCCGGTCCATCATCTTCTATTTGAAAAAGAAATGAAAAACCCTCATCCTCCTCTCTCTTTAATTGAATTAAGTTAATAGATACATTTTTTTCACACCACTTAGCCGCATTGTCTAATAAATTACCCACAATTTCATAAACATCCCCCTCCTGGCAATACATCGTACAACCCTCATCATACTTAAAGGAAAAAACCACACCTTTTTCCCAGTAAACCTTTTTCAAAGAAACAATTATTTTATCTACCACTAAAGAAACATCAACTTTTCCTGTTAATTTTTGCGGCCCTTTAGCTGCGGCCTTTTGTAATTGATATTCAACAATCTCATCCATCCTGGAAATTTGTTCTGCCACTTGCGCCTTATTAACAGTTTTAGGCTCTATACAACCTCTTAAAATAGCTAACGGAGTTTTTAAGCTATGCGCCAAGTCAGCCAAAGTATTGCGGTATCGCTCTAAATGAGCACGTTCACTACTCACTAAAGCATTTAGATTCCCTACTACACCTTCAAGCTCACTTGGGTACCGGCCATCTAGCCGCGTTTTGCTTCCCGCCTCAATAGCTTCCAAATCAGTGACAATACCTCTTAAAGGTTTTAAGCTCCACCTCAATACTAAAAACTGGATCAAAACTAATAAAATAGCAGTAAAAAATAACCAAGACCTCAGTGTTAATCTAAATCTATCAACCTGCTTATCAACAAACACCCCCTCTTCCGCAACAGAAAAAATATAATACTGTTCAAACCCATCTTTATTTTCCCAAATCACAGCATAATGAAGAACAAAGCGACCTTTTATATCTTTAACAAATTTTGACTTCCCCGGTTCTAATTGCTCAGGGATAGGAAAGCTTATTCCAACAGCTGATGGAGATCGCCAAACAAAAATATTATTAACTTGTGTGATTGTGGCATACAAGCCAGACCCAGGATTGGAAAAACGAGGCTCTCTTAAAGCGTCAGGCATACTCAGTTCCAACATATCTGTTAGTTCAGCCACTGAAATAAGAGAATAAATATGTATTTGAAGTTTTTCTTTTAAGGCTTGCTCTGCACTTTCTTTAAAACCTTGCTCTAAGATAAGTGACACTAAAGCAAAAAAAGCAGTTAGCACAATAGCAGCCGAAATCAAAAGCCGAAAACTTAAGGAGTTTGTCTTCACTTATTAGCTATTCGACATCAGCAGGAATACGGTATCCCCTACCTCTTAGTGTTTCAATAGGTTTGGTGCTACCTTGAGGATCAATTTTCTTACGTAATCGTCCAATAAAAACCTCAATCACATTACTATCACGATCAAAGTCTTCATCATAAATATGCTCAGTCAAAACTGTTTTAGAAACCACTTCACCTTTACGAAACAACAAGTACTCTAATACTTTATATTCATAAGCAGTTAGCTCAACCTTTTCAGCATCGACCGTTACAATTTGCGCCAAACTATCCAGTTTAATATTGGCAAATGAAAGGATAGGGTGAGCCTCACCTTTTGACCGCCGCAATAAAGCATTAACTCTTGCCAAAAGCTCTTCATAGTGAAATGGCTTTACCAAATAGTCATCAGCTCCAGCCTCCAAACCTTCAACCTTATCTTGCCATCGGCTTCTAGCCGTCAATAACAATACGGGCAGTTTAATACCTTCTTTTCTTAATTGCTCAATCAACTCTATTCCTGAGAAATCAGGCAATCCTATATCAATAATAGCAGCATCAATAGGATATTCCTTTGCCAAGTAAAAGCCATCACTACCAGTAAAAGCAACATCAACGACAAAACCCTTTTTTAAAAAAAAACTTTGCATTTGTTGATTCAAAACCCGCTCATCTTCAACTATTAAAATACGCATTACAGCTCCTTATTTTAGTAACTTCCCTGATTCAGCATCTACCTTTATATATTGAACACGACCATCAGAAGTAAGCACCTTAATAATATGCACCTTTTTTCCTTCCATAATTTCAGTCTTTGCTCCCATTACTTTATTACCCCCCTTTTCAATAACTTTCTTAGTTGCCTGATCAAGCGTCACCATTGCAAGTGTTATTTCCTTATCAGCATAAACAGCCTGAATCAGACAAAAGGTTAATAATAAAGTTTTAGCAAAAATTTGCATAATAGATCCAAAAGAAATTAATTCACGCTGACATTTAAACACGAGTTTGGCATTTATACTTCACACAGTCGTGACCACGCGAAGTATATATTAGCCTATTCAGTCTGAATCCAGACTGAATTCACAATTTATCTTAATGATACATTGCTTAAAACATGACCTACCGCATGTCCAAATGACGCTCCTAATCTGCCTGCAATTTTATCCAACAATCTTTGTTGCGGAGTAAAATTTATTATTTTTTTTGCTCCAATAATATCACGGGCCACTGAGTCTACATTACCAAAACCATCAGCCAAACCAAGCTTCACACCTTGCTCTCCGGTCCAGATTAAACCTGAAAAAATATCAGCAGTTTCATGCAATCTATTTCCCCGTCCTTTTCTTACCGCACTAATAAATTGTTGATGCACATCATCCAACAAGGTCTGCATATGCTTAACTTCATCTTCCTTAACCGGAGAAAAAGGATCTAATAATGCTTTATGCTTACCTGAAATCAATAGTCGTCTATCAATCCCTAGTTTTTTCATAACTTCTATAAATCCAAAACCATTCATAATCACTCCAATAGAACCTATCATACTTGCTTTATTAACATATATTTTATCTGTTGCAGAAGCGATGTAATAGCCCCCCGAAGCACAAATATCACTGACTACGGCATAAATGGGTATCTCTGGGTGCTTAGCTTTCAACCGTCTTATTTCATCATAAACATAAGCCGACTGAACGGGACTTCCGCCAGGAGAATTAATATTTAAAACAATCCCTTTAGTTTTTTTATCTTCAATAGCATCTCTCAATCCTTCGATAATTGTATCAGCATTGGCAGTCTCTCCTTCACCAATAGCTCCGATAACATCAACTATAGCAGTATGATTCTTGTCACCTACCATTTCATTTTCAAACTTAGGATAAAAAGCCACAACCCCTATAACTAATAAATATACAAACATTAGTCCTTTAAAAAACACACTCCAGCGACGAGCACGACGTTGCTCTGTCACGGCTGCCAAGGCAAGTTTTTCAAGGACTTCTCTTTCCCACCCTGCTGTATTTTTATTCAAGTCGTTAGTATCCATATTTGGATCTTGATTATTTTCCATTTCTTAACCTTTTTATAAAATATCTAATAGTTCTGTTGTTTTTTGTAAATTGAATAAGGGATTATACGCCTGCATCTGTGCTTTTGAATTAGCACCACATAAAACCGCAATAGAAACAACATCAGCATTAACTGCCATTTCCATATCATGTATTGAGTCACCAATTAGTACGACTCGCTCTTTACTTAAACCTAACTCTTCAACAATAATATTAAGCATATCTGGATTAGGTTTTGAAGCTGTCTCATCCGCACACTTTGTTGTATTAAAAAAATCTTTTAGTCCTGTACCCTTTAGTGCTTTATCAAGCCCATATCTACTTTTCCCTGTAGCAACAGCCAATTGGTAACCCTGTTGCCTAAAATGTAACAGCATATCTTTTACACCTGCAAACAGGTCGTTTTCTGTAATCTCCCTAGAAAAGAAAGCCTTACTATAACTATCTATAAACTGCTGACGCGCTAGACCACCAAGTTCTGAAAATAATATATCCATTGATTTATGAATACTTAAACCAATAATATTTTTGATCTCTTGCTCACTTGGTATATTACAATTACTCTCTCTAGCTGCGAGCATTAAACATTGAACAATCCAGTCCACCGAGTCCATCAAGGTGCCATCCCAGTCAAAAACAATCAAATCAAATCTATTTTTCATTTCAGCTACCCTACTTAATCACCTGCTGTTTCAACAAAGTTTCCAGCTCATCAGGTAAAGGTGCTTTAAAATGCATTCTTTCATTACTGCCTGGGTGTATAAATTCAAGTTGTTCTGCATGCAAAAACAAGCGTTTAAAGCCACGACTTTTTAATTCTTTATTCACTTTATCGTCACCATAACGTTCATCTGCAACAATAGGGTGTCCCAACCATGCAGAATGAACCCTGATTTGGTGAGTTCGCCCCGTTTTTGGAGAGGCTTCAACCAGGGTTAAGTCTTTATATTTTTGAATACGCCTAAAAACAGTTTCAGCAAACTTACCGGCCTTATTAACTTTAACCATACGCTCACCACCTTTTCCAGTACTTCTAAGCAAAGGAGCGGTCACCAACATTTGTTTTCTTTCCCATTGCCCAACGAGTAAAGCAAGGTAAGTTTTTTTCACCGCATTATCTCTAAAAAGATCATGCAAGGCTTTTAAGGTTGAACGTTTTTTAGCAACCAATAAACAGCCCGATGTTGCTTTATCTATTCTATGCGCCAACTCTAAAAAACGCGCATCAGGCCTAATAGCTCGCAACGCTTCAATCACACCAGAACTAATACCACTTCCTCCATGTACAGCAAAGCCAGAAGGCTTATTCAATACAATCATCACATCGTCTTCATAAATAATGTCATGCTCAAGACTATTTTTTAAAGTAGGCTGTAAGTCGATATTATGGTTTCTTTCAGCAACACGGACCGGGGGGATACGAACTACATCTCCTTGTTTTAAGCGATATTTATTGTTTATTCGACCTTTATTAACCCTAACCTCACCTTTTCTTATAATTCTATAAATTCTCGTTTTAGGTACGCCTTTTAACTTAGTAATCAAGAAATTATCTAATCTTTGACCACTATCCTCTTCGAAAATTTCAATGAACTTAACTTTAGGTTTATCACTCTCTTGTACTGTATTCATACCGTTAATAATACCAGTATATACAATTTAATAATGGTTTAAATTGATAGTATCGCTAAAGATTGTTATATTAGGGAGGTTTATCTATAAATTGACAATAGTAACAACATAATATTTTGTAAAACCAGTCAAATTGTTTTGCAAACTATACTTTGCACATACCGCTTATAAATATGATCGCAAGGCAACTTGCATCTAAGTTAAAGTAGCGCACAAAAAAGATATACACAGAATTTCGGGTTTTATCGTTCGACCCATGATGAACGGTATTGTTCCTACAGAACAACATACTTATAGCTTGATTTTTCTCTTAAAGCTATAGCAACAGAACTTATTTCGCCAAGTTATACTAAAGGTTTACACTTCAAATAGATTACCTTTAACCGTTTTTATACCTGATTTTAAACAAGTGCAAGATACTAAAAACTCTATAAAAACAATAAAAGTAAACACAAAAAGTGTACTCCCACATTAAAATATTGAGCATACCTAAACTGGACGCTCTTACATGGCAAGAAGTTAAAAAAACTTAGATATTTAGCGATTATTTAATTTATATTCGCCCTTTTACAAGTATCTGTTCAGGAATAACAATTCCTTAGTAACTCTGATTAGGAAGCAATAAACTACAAGGAAACTAAAATGAAAAGAATGCTTATCAATGCCACTCAACCTGAAGAGTTGCGTGTTGCTTTGGTAGACGGTCAAAAACTTTATGATTTTGACATAGAACTCCCTTCAAACGAACAGAAAAAAGCCAACATATATAAAGGTATTATTACCCGAGTTGAACCTAGTCTAGAGGCCGCTTTTATTAATTATGGCGCAGAAAAACACGGGTTCTTACCTTTTAAAGAAATATCAGCACAATACCGGAGCAAACCTTCTTCCGATAAAAAATTAGAAGGTCGTCCTAGTATTAAAGATTTGGTCAAAGAAGGCCAAGAAATTATTGTTCAAATTGAAAAAGAAGAGCGTGGCAATAAAGGTGCAGCACTAACAACGTATATTAGCCTGGCTGGCACATACTTAGTTCTAATGCCTAACAACCCTAAAGCAGGAGGAATTTCCCGGCGCATTGAGGGAGACACACGTTCAGAATTACGTGACGTTATTTCTGCTCTAGAAATTCCTGAAGAAATGGGGCTTATCGTGCGTACCGCTGGTTGCGGTAAAAATGCAGAAGAATTACAGTGGGATTTAAACTACCTGTTACAACTGTGGGAATCTGTGGAACGATCCAGTTCTGAGCAACAAGCTCCTTTTCTTATTTTTCAAGAAAGTAACGTTATTATCAGAGCATTACGAGACCACTTAAGAAATGAGATAGATGAAATTCTGATTGATGAAGCCACCTCTTACAAATCAGTACAAAACTTTTTGAGGCAAGTGATGCCTCACTTTTTACAAAAAGCTAAACTTTATCAAGATAACGTTCCTCTCTTCAGCCGTTACCAGATTGAATCTCAAATTGAGACTGCATATAACCGTGAAGTATCCTTACCCTCTGGTGGCTCTATCGTTATTGATTACACCGAGGCATTAACCTCAATTGATATTAACTCTGCCCGTGCAACTAAAGGCAGTGATATTGAAGAAACAGCTTTAAACACTAATCTTGAAGCAGCAGACGAAATTGCACGCCAATTACGTCTAAGAGATTTAGGTGGACTTTTCGTTATTGATTTTATTGATATGATGGCGAATAGAAATCAAAAAGCCGTTGAAAACCAATTACGCGATGCAATGAAAATTGACCGCGCACGCATCCAGACTAGTCGAATTTCACGCTTTGGTTTATTGGAAATGTCCAGACAAAGGCTACGACCTTCTCTAGGTGATGCAACGCAGTTAACCTGCCCTCGTTGTAAAGGTCAAGGGGCAATTCGTAATATTGAGTCTGTTGCTCTTTCTGTCCTTCGTATTGTTGAAGAAGAAGCAATGAAAAAAGGCACCGAAAAAGTTGTAGCTCACTTACCTATTGAATGTGCAACTTTTCTATTAAATGAAAAAAGATCAGTATTACAGGATTTAGAAACACAACATAAAATAAGCGTTGTCATCTTACCCAGCAAACACCTTGAGACGCCTGCATATGATATTGAGAGAATTAAATCATCAGAAGATGAAGAGGAAAAACCAAGCCACCTGCAAATAAAGTCTGAAACTGTGGCAACTCCTGAATTTGCACAAAAATCATCCCATAAAGCTGAAAAACCAGCTATAAAAGAATTTCTACCTGATGCACCAGCACCCACACATAACACTAAAGCATCTGCTAATCTTATCCATCGATTTTGGCAAAAACTTGTAGGTAGCCCTGAAGAAAAAACCGGTACTCACACTACAAATAAAGAAAAAGTAGCAAAAACAAGTAATTCAGAAGAAAAAACTCGCAACAATAGAAACTACAAGAACAGAAACAGTAATAATGATAACGAAAGAAAAACTAGCCAAAACCGAGGGGCACGTAAAAATAATAGTAACCGTCAAACTCAAAAACAAATATCACCCACGAAAACACAAAAGGCTGTAGAGAACTCTGACAAGAAAAACCTGCCTACGGAAAATAAAGCAACAGAACAAGGTAATACGACTCCAAAGCAGAATAACAGACGAAACCCAAATAACCGCAGACGGGCTCGCAACCCGAATTATAGAAAGCCTGAGCAGAATAAAGATAACCAATCTCAAGCAAACCAAAGTCCTGAAAAACAGGAAGAAAAATCTAACAATGCTGAAAAAACTAGGGCTTACACTAATGATTTTGCTGAAAGAAAATCACAAACTTCGGCCGCTGAAGTAATAGCAGATAAAGCTCCAACAGAAAAACAGCAACCAAAAGTGAAAACTGAGCCTACAAATAATGAATCAAAGTCCTAAGCAGAAGTAAGCAACACCCTATAGCTGTGAATTGGTTCACAGCTATAGCCCCCCCCCCCTCCGATCTTCCTTCAACTTCTTCAGCAGTCACATTAAGCTCCGGTAATTTTCATTTAAAGAGTATATGTGATCTCCTAGAAAACCCTAGCTTCTTAGTATCATCATCAGGTCAATCAACAGCAAGAAAAACTTATTCTTTAGCACTAAGCAAAAATCAGATATTATTTAGGCTATTAGTCTTCACTTAATAAAATAGGACAATTTACTACAAATCATGAGCAACCCACTATTAGAAAAAACCTCTCTCCCCCAGTTTTCAAAAATCAAACCTGAACATGTTGAAATAGCAATAGATACATTATTAAAAGAAGCACGCGAAACGGTAAAACAACGCTTACAGGCAACAAATAAATACAATTGGACGAATTTAATTGATCCCATTGAAAATAGTGAAGATAAATTAAATAAAGCGTGGTCACCCATTAGTCACATGAATTCGGTTGTTAATTCTGATGAATTACGTGATGCTTACAATGCCTGCTTGCCTAAACTTAGTGAGTACTCAACTGAGATGGGACAAAATAAAGAATTATTTAATGCTTACCAATACATTGCCAAGAGCCGTGAATTTAACCAATTAGATACTGCTCAACAGAAAATTATTAACAATGCATTAAGAGATTTTCGTTTGTCAGGAATAGACCTTTCAAAAGAAAACCAGCAACGTTATAAACAAATAAACCAAGAATTATCACGATTATCTAGTAAATATGAAGAGAATCTACTGGATGCAACAAATGCCTGGACTAAGCATATTACTGATATCGAAATTTTATCAGGCTTAACAGAAAATGCCTTGGCACAAGCTAAACAAACTGCAAAAAATCAAGATAAATCAGGCTGGGTAATTACCTTACAATTCCCATCTTATATTGCAGTAATGACCTATGCAGATAACCGTGAGCTAAGAAAAGAGCACTACACAGCCTTTTCAACACGTGCTTCAGAAATAGGCCCAAATGCAGGTGAGTGGGATAATAGCCAAATTATGGAAGATACCCTTGCACTTAGATATGAAAAAGCCCATCTACTAGGGTTTGATAATTATGCCGAATATTCGCTAGCAACTAAAATGGCGGAAAAACCTAGTGATGTAATTAACTTTCTAGAAGATTTGGCAGAAAAATCTTTAACTCATGCTAAAAAAGATCTTTTGGAGTTAACCCAGTTTGCAAATGAACATTATGGTGTTGATAAGTTGCAAGCATGGGATATCGGTTATTATTCGGAAAAAATGCGCCAATATTTTTACCAATTATCGCAAGAAGAAGTAAAAAAATACTTCCCATCTACTCGTGTAATACCCGGTTTATTTGCAGTAGTCGAAAAACTCTATGGCTTACAAATATCGGAGATTGAAAGTTTTGATAGCTGGCACCCAGATGTGAAGTTTTTTGAAATAAAGGACCAAGATGGAGAAGTTCGTGGTCAGTTCTATCTTGATTTATATGCCCGTGAGAAAAAACGAGGTGGTGCTTGGATGGATGATTGTGTTGGGCGTAAAAAAGTTGGTGATAAAACACAAAGACCAGTCGCTTATTTAACTTGTAACTTCACACCTCCTACAGGTAATGACCCCGCGCTGTTAACTCATGATGAAGTCACCACTTTTTTTCATGAATTTGGCCATGGTTTACAACATATGCTAAGTAAAATAGATTATTTAGGTGTCTCAGGAATAAATGGTGTGGAGTGGGATGCCGTGGAATTACCCAGCCAATTTATGGAGAACTGGTGTTGGGAAAAAGAAGCTCTAGATTTAATTTCAGGACATTATCAAAGTGGAGAAAAACTACCAGCTGAATTATTCCAGAAAATGCTTAATGCCAAAAATTTTCAGGCAGGAATGATGATGGTAAGACAGCTGGAATTTAGTTTATTCGACTTTAAAATGCACCAACAATATGACCCTAATAACCCTGGCCAAATTTATAAAACCCTTAATCAGATCAGAGATAAAGTAGCCGTAATACAAGTTCCTGAATTTAATCGTTTTGCCCACAGTTTTTCTCATATTTTTGCTGGGGGGTATGCGGCTGGGTATTACAGTTACAAATGGGCTGAAGTGTTATCTAGTGATGCTTTTTCACTATTTGAAGAAAAGGGTATTTTTGATCCAACCACAGGCCAGTCCTTTTTACATAATATTCTGGAAACAGGGGGTAGCCAGGATGCCATGAAATTATTCGTTGCTTTTCGTGGGCGTGAACCCAAAATTGAGGCGTTACTCAGACACAATGGAATCAGCGCATGAAATATAAAGATTTAAGAGACTTTATAAAACAGTTAGAAAAACAGGGAGAGTTAAAACGAATCACCATTGAAGTCGATCCTTATTTGGAAATAACAGAAATAAGTGACCGTACACTAAAACAAGGCGGCCCAGCCTTATTATTTGAAAACCCAAAAGGCTCAAATATTCCTGTATTAGCCAACCTCTTTGGTACAGCAAAGCGTGTTGCCATGGGGATGGGTGCAGACTCCGTCTCAGAATTGCGTGGTATAGGTGAATTGCTGGCATATCTAAAAGAACCTGAACCTCCAAAAGGCATAAAGGATGCCATGGAAAAGATTCCAGTATTTAAAAAAGTGCTTAATATGGCTCCAAAAGTCATCAGTAGCCCACCTTGCCAAGAAGTTATTCGAGTAGGAGATGAAGTTGATTTAAGCGTCTTCCCAATTCAAACCTGCTGGCCTGATGACGCAGCTCCACTTATCACCTGGCCTCTAGTCATTACCAAAGGGCCAAATAAAGACCGGCAAAACCTGGGGATATACCGTCAGCAAGTTATCGGAAAAAATAAAGTCATTATGCGCTGGTTATCTCATCGAGGTGGGGCGTTAGATTTCCTAGAATGGCAAGAAGCTCACCCAGGTGAACCTTTTCCAGTCTCTGTTGCCTTAGGTGCAGACCCAGCTACTATTCTCGCAGCGGTTACTCCAGTCCCTGATTCCTTATCGGAATATGCTTTTGCTGGGCTATTGCGCGGCAGTAAAACAGAAGTTGCCAACTGCTTAAGCAATGATTTACAAGTCCCAGCCAGTGCAGAAATTATATTAGAAGGTTTTATCTACCCTGATGAGATGGCTGCCGAAGGCCCATATGGAGACCATACAGGTTACTACAATGAAGTTGATGAATTCCCTGTCTTTACAATAGAGCGTATTACCCAGCGGCAAGCCCCCATTTATCACAGCACATACACAGGCCGTCCACCTGATGAACCTGCTATTTTAGGCGTTGCGCTAAATGAAGTTTTTATTCCTATTTTACAAAAGCAATTTCCAGAAATATTAGATTTTTATTTACCCCCAGAAGGCTGTTCCTATCGAATGGCTGTTATCAGCATGAAAAAACAATATGCAGGTCATGCTAAGCGAGTGATGCTGGGTACTTGGTCATACTTACGTCAGTTTATGTATACTAAATTTGTGATTGTTGTTGATGAAGATGTTGATGTTCGTAATTGGCAAGATGTAATTTGGGCAATTACTACCCGAATGGATCCAGCTAGAGATTTAACAATCTTAGAAAACACGCCTATTGATTATTTAGATTTTGCTTCACCTGTATCAGGTTTAGGTTCCAAAGTTGGTTTTGATGCCACTAATAAATGGCCTGGTGAAACTAACCGAGAATGGGGCAAAACCATTGTTATGTCGGATGAAATTATTGAACGAGTTGATCAACTTTGGGATTCATTAGGTATTGACTAATTACTTAATGAATCCGTGACTTCAATGCGGATAACAGAGCTCAAGATATTGGTTTCACAGGGGATTTAGTTAGATTATTGCTCCTGCATAATCGACATTCACCACATCCATGTGGCTCAAAAAATCTTAGCTTCACCCATAGGTTAAGGTAATATTGAGGCAATGTGTTTATATCTAACTGTTGCCTCAATAACA
>CAYYNM010000065.1:0-14981 GCA_964472945.1 uncultured Methylomarinum sp.
TTCTAATCAAGGGGTCAGCCAGCTTGATTTGTGAGGAAAACTTTAGTATGCTTCTCAAATGGCCAGATTACCTAGAATAGTTATTCCTAACCAACCGATACATATTATGCACCGGGGCAACAATAGACAAGATATTTTTGAGACTGAGGGTGATATGGTTCGAATCAAAGAAGATATGGCGCATGCTTTATCAAAATCTGGTTGTCATTTGCATGCCTATGTCATCATGAACAACCACTTGCATCTCCTTATTACTCCCATGAATAAGGAGAGCCTTGGTAAATTTATGCAAACCATGGCTAATCGGTATGTCCGTTATTTTAATGCAACACGAAATAGAACCGGCACTATTTGGGAAGGCCGGTTTAAATCATGCCTAGTGGATAGTGAAAATTATCTTTTCAGCCTCTATCGATACATTGAAATGAATCCAATTAAGGCTAACATGGTTGGAAATATAGCTGATTATCCATGGTCAAGTTATCGACATAATGCATTAGGTGAACAAGATAGATTAATCACAGAACACAAACTCTATGAAAGTTTGGGTGAAAACCTAGAGCTACGGACTGAATATTATCAAAAAATATTTAATACATTGAATACCACAGAGCAAGAAAAACAAATAACAGTGGCAACAATGCGAGGCGAGGTTTATGGTAGTAATAGCTTTCACCATAAGATAAGCCGATTAATTTCAAGAGCAACAAAGCTTACAGCGCATGGTGGGGACAGAAAGAGTGAAAGCTATATAAATCAAGCTGGCTGACCCCTTGATATTATAAATCAAGCTGGCTGACCCCTTGATATTACCCCTTGATATTATCAACAGATCTGGCTCACTACCGTTGTAGTTAGAAATTCACCTTTTCTTTTAATAGCAGACTTATTTCATTTGCTGAAACAGGTTTGCTAAAATAGTAACCTTGAATTTGATCACAGTGCTGTTCAGATAAGAAGCTCAGTTGTTTCCCATCCTCTACACCTTCAGCAATAATAGCCAAATTCAAACTTTGCCCCATGGCAATAATAGCCTTAATTAAAATATCATCACCAGAGCCTAAATTAAAATTTCTTACAAATGATTGATCAATTTTTAAAATATCAATGGGAAATTTACGCAAATAACTGAGTGAGGAATAACCTGTGCCAAAATCATCAACTGCAAGTAATACACCTATTTCCTTTAATTCAGATAGAATATCTAGGATATATTTGGAGTCTTCAAGCATTAAGCTTTCTGTTATTTCCAAATGAATATAATTTTTAGGGATATTATATTTACTTATCAAGTTTTTTAATAGAGTTGTACTATTGAATTTAATATCAAATTGTCGAGTTGACATGTTGATGGCAATGCGTAGTTCTGTATGCCCTTGAGCGTGCCATAAAGATAACTGTTTACAAGCCTGTTCTAAAATCCACTCTCCCAATGTTAGAATCAGGTCGCTTTCTTCAGCAATTGAGATGATTTTATCGGGTGCTACTTGACCATGTTTTGGGTGTCTCCAACGCAATAAAGCTTCTACGGTGCAAATTTTTCGGCTTTGTAAATTAATAATGGGTTGATAGTGCAAATAGAGTTGCTTGGAGCCTAGGGCCAAATATAAATCTTTTTCCAGTTCCATTCTATAATTTGCATGTGTATTCATCTCTGGAGAGAAAAATGCATAATCATTTTTACAGCCACGTTTAACTTCATACATTGCCATATCTGCATTCTTTAGCATATCAGTTAAATTATCTCCATCATCTGGAAAACTGGTAATACCAATACTACAACCTATATGTATTATTTGTCCATGTATTTCAAATACTTGTGAAATTTCTGAAATGATTTTATTGGCAACAATAGAGGCATCTTGTTTTTCATGCAATTCAGTTAAGGTAACCGTAAACTCATCTCCACCTAGCCGAGCAATAGTGTCAACCCCCCGTAAACAATTTGATAAACGCTGTCCAACCTGTTCTAGTAATAAATCACCAATATGGTGACCTAAAGAGTCATTTACCAGTTTGAAACGGTCAAGGTCAATAATTAATAATGAAAAAGATGAGTTATTACGTTTTGCTAATTTGTATGCGTAGGCCAGTCGTTCGTTAAATAGGTTTCTATTAGGAAGTAAAGTCAGTTGATCGTAATTAGCCAAATAGTGTAATTTTTCATACACCTTTTGTTTTTCTGCTATTTCTCTGGTTAATTCAACGGTACGTTCAGAGACTATTTTCTCAAGATTTATTGCATGTTGCTGTAATTCTTTTGTGGCTTTTGCTAAAGCAAGGTGAGTTGCGACTCTGGCACTAACTATGGGGGGGCTGATAGGCTTGATAATATAGTCAACAGCTCCAGCATTAAACCCTTTTAGTTCATCTTCAACCTCATTTTTAACGGTGAGGAAAATAATAGGAATATGAGAGAATTGTGCATTTTGTTTTATTTCTTTACATATTTGGTAGCCATCTATCTCCGGCATAATAATATCGAGTAATATTAAATCAATTCTCTTGCTATTTAGAGCTTCTATAGCCTCTTTTTTATTATTGCTAATTATTATATGATATTTCTTTTCAAGAATACCTTGTAATAGGTTACAAAAGAAACGTTCATCATCCAGGATTAAAATAGTATCTTTAGACATAGAAAAAGATAAGTAAGAGTGGTATAAAAATTTATACTCTAGATTGTAAACTCTGTAACCTTGATAAGTAAAGGGGTATTTCTAAGGAAGGGTTACTTTTATTTGCTTACAAATTTCTTTTAGGGTACTCATAGCCTGATCAAATTCATAATCCTCAATAGCCAGCTTTAGTGCTTGTGTTTTATCATTTGAAAGTGCTAATAAATTATTTTGTATATTATTTGATATTTCAAGTGCATGGCTATCACCTTCACTAAGTAAATTATAAAGCAGCTTTACTTGTTTAGTTAATTGAGTATTTGAAAGTTTTTCTGTAGTTTTGGCACCAACCTGGTTTTGCTTATATTTATTAAGCTCTGTCATTAGCGCATTAAATTGTATACTAAAAAGTTTTAATTCTTCAGTATAATTTTGATCTGAGGCAATTGCTAATTCAAGGTTGATTGCTTGTTGTTGTAGTTGACGTGCCCCAATATTTCCAGCAACACCTTTAAGGGTATGAATAATAAGTTTAGCTGTTTTGAGTTGATTAGTATCAATAGATGTTTCTAACAGTTTAATATCATGCTGATGATCAGTATAAAAGTCTTTTAACAGTTTACTAAAAAGAGATCTGTTTCCACCAACTCTTTTAAGCCCCCATAAGACATCGAGAGACTCTGAATAGTCTGGTAATATTGTTATATCATTGCTGTTATTTATAATGATTTTTGAGGTATTGGCTTGTTTTGGCTGATTTAACCACTGACTGAGTACCTTATACAGTTCTTCGGGATCTATCGGCTTAGTAATATGTTCATTCATACCAGCGGCTAGTGATTTGGCTTTGTCTCCTGCCATAGCATGTGCTGTCATAGCGATAATAGGAAGGTCTTTAAAGTCTTGATTAGACCTTATTTTTTGGGTTGCTTGAATGCCATCCATTTCGGGCATTTGAATATCCATAAGGATTAAATCAAAATATTGCTTATTGGAAGGTTGTTGAAATATTGCATTAACAGCAGCTAAGCCATTATCTACAATAGCTACTTTTAGGCCAAAAGACTTAAGTAACTCTTCAGCAACCTGTTGATTAATTTTATTGTCTTCAGCTAATAATATAGAACCCATTAAGGTAGAAAGTTCTGCTTTAACTTCAACTGATTGTGTTGTTAAGCCTGGTTTTAGAATTTTGATGATAGTATCAAATAAAGTAGACAGGGTTGCAGGTTTAACAATAAATCCATTTAAGTTAATTTCTTTAGCTTCTTTGATAAGCACTTCTTGAGCATAAGCGGTTACCATAATAATAGCCGGTACTTTGTTAAGGTGAAGCTTATTTTTAATATATTTAACAGCTTCTAATCCATTTGTTTCGGGCATAGACCAATCCATTAAAATCAAGTCAAATGATTTTTCTGTTGTTGTTAAAATTGAATAAGCTTCATCTGCACTGGCGACAGTGGTGACTTTAAAAGACAAAGAAGCCAGTTGATCGCGTAATACATTACGGGCAGTTATGTTGTCATCGACAACAAGAACTCTAATACCTCTTAAGTCTGGTTGAGGCAAAGCAAGTGATTTTTTTTGTTCGGTTGCAATGCCACACTCTATAGAAAAGAAAAATTCACTACCTTGTCCCTGTATACTGTTAATGCCAATAGAGCCATTCATTAATGTAACCAATTGTTTGCTTATTGCCAAACCAAGCCCTGTACCTCCATGTGTCCGTGTTGTACTGGTATCTGTTTGAAAAAAAGAATCAAATAGTTGAGCTTGTTTGCTTGCTTCGATACCGCACCCAGTATCTTTGACTGAAAATTTTAGAGTCGTTTTATGGGTATCAACATCAACTGGAATAACGGATATTTTAATTTCTCCTTGTTCTGTAAATTTAATAGCATTACTGCAAAGGTTGACTAAAATTTGAGATAAGCGAGTAGGGTCACCAATTATAGTTGTAGGTATTGAGGGGGAAATATCAAAAATAAGTTCAATATTTTTTTCTTCACATGAAAAACGGAATAAGTCCCCCAGTATTTCAAAGGTATCATCAAGTTGAAAATTAACAGATTCCAAGTGTAGTTTACCGGCTTCAATTTTAGAAAAATCAAGAATATCATTAATAATATTTAATAATGATTGGCTGGCATTTTGTATTTTTTGGATATAGTCTTGTTGCTGTGAAGTTAGTTTGGTTTTTAATGCTAGATAGCCTAAACCTACGATAGCATTCATAGGTGTACGAATCTCATGGCTCATATTAGAAAGAAAATTACTTTTAAACTGGCTAGCATGCTCTGCTATTTGTTTGGCCTTTTCTAATTCTATTTCGGCTTGCTTTATTGGGGTAATATCAAAAATAGCTCCTTGGAGATAAACAGTTTGGTTTTTATCATTATAGAGTGCTAAACCCTTTTCATGTATCCAGCGAATTGATTTATCTTTATGAATAATGCGGTATTCTAAGGTATAGGGTAAATGTGAATCTATGGCATTTTGCAGCTTTTCTTTGATTGAACTTATATCACCAGGGTGAGTAATATTTATCAGGCTTTGTTGGTTATTTATAAAAAAACTGGCTGGATAACCACTAATTGATTCAACGGCATCTGTAAGAAAAGAAAGAACCCATTTTTGATTAAATTTATATTGATAAAAAGTACTCGGTATATTGTGAATTAATGAACTAAACTGTTGCTCACTTTTTTTAAGCTTTTGTTCTGCTATTTTGCGGCGAGTAATATCTGTTCGAATGGCAATATATTGATCTAACTTACCTTGAGGAGTGAATAAGCCAATAATTGTACTATCGACCCAATAAAGAGAACCATCTTTAGCCTTATTACAGACTTCATCGCGCCAGGGTATTCCTTTTGATGCCTGTTGAAACATGTTTTTCCAAAAAGATCTGGGATGAAAGCCTGAGTTTACAAGGTGGTGTGTTTTTCCAATCAGCTCTTCTCTACTATAGCCACTGATTTGGCAGAATTGGTCATTAACATAAGAGATAGTCCCTCTTACATCAGTTATTGCAACAATAGATGAGGCATCTAAGGCAAATTTCTGCTGTTCTAATGTAATGTGGATGTTTTTTTGTTCTGTAATATCTTGCTGTGTACCTACTGCGCGTGTGGCTTTTCCATTTTCAGTATTAACAATTGAACCCGTCGAGCGAATATGTAGGTAATGACCAGATTTGTGGCGTAATCTAAATTCATGCTCGTAGTGTTTAGAACAATCAGCTATATTTTTTGCAACAAATTTTAATGCAGTCTCTCTATCTTCAGGATGTAATAAGTTTTTCCAAGAAAGGTGTGTACTTTTAAATTCATCCTGCTGGTAGCCAAGCATTTCTGAATAACCTGGGCTGAAATAAACTTCATTCGTTTTTAAGTTCCAGTCCCATAAGCCTTCTTGAGATGCATTCATAGCAAATTGAAAGCGTTCTTGACTTATTCTAAGAGCCTCTTTCTGTCGTCTGACTTGCCATAACCAAAGACTAAAGATTAAAAAAATACAGCCAGCAATACCAATAATCTGCCGAAGCAAAGCTTTGTCAATTTTATGATCAAAACGAATAGCAAACCATTTCTTTTTATAAGCATTTTTTTCTGTTGGGGTAATGCTGTCGAGTGATTGCTGAATTATACCAATTAACTCAGGCCAGTCTTTTCGTACTGCAAACGCCAGGTTATTACTGAAGGGGGTGGGTGCTGCAACTTTTATATTATGTAGCCCAGACTGTAAAATAATATGACTTGTTGCCGCTAAGTTACCCATATAGGCATCGGCTTGACCTAAAGATAGTTTAGAGAGGGCTTGTTCAGTATTATCGACAAGAACAAGTTCTATTTCAGGGTAATTGGCGGTTAGAATTTCGTAATTAGCATAATTTTTTTCAACAACTATTTTTTTATCAAAAAGGTCTTCAATACCAGTAATTATTGTATTATCATTTCGGGTGAAGATAACATAAGGGAATTTAAGGTAGGGTAGAGTGAAGTTAAGATATTTCTCACGGTCAGGCGTTCTTGATACTGCTGGTAACACATCTATCTTATGGTTTTTAATTTTATCAACTACTTGTTTCCAGCTTAAATCAGCGTTGTAAGTTGTTTTTATATGAAGTGAATTTTCCAGATAGGCAACATAATCAGAGGCTATACCTTGATAAGTTTTTTTCTCTGGATCAATATATTCTATAGGAGCCCAGGCAGGATCAACTCCAATACGAATATTTTTATGTGCTTGAAGCCAAAGCTTTTGATCCTCTGTAAGCCGAACTGAAGTGCTTTTTTTTACTGTATAGTCAAAGAGAACCCATTTATTTAAGATTTCTCGGCGTGTACTTTCAGTTATAGTGTTAAGTCCTTTTTGCAATATACTTTGTAGCAGAGGGAGGTTTTTATTAATTGCAAAGGCTAATTTAGATTTTTCGGCAGATAAGCGACTATCTATTCTAAGGTTGGTTAAAAGGTCTTTTTCTATAAAATAACTAACAACAGCCAGGTTGCCAACATAGGCATCTGCATTTCCCAAGGAGACGGCTTGTAAAGCTTCTTCATTAGATTTTACAAATAAGAAAGATATATCAGTGTGCTGGTTTTTGAGTAGTTCATGAATATAGGTGCTTTTGGGTAAGGCAACTGTTTTGTTAGAGAGTTCTGCTAGCGAAGTGACACCAGGCTGGTCTTTACGTGTCACAAAAACCGTATCAATTTCTATATAAGGTGTAGTAAAGTTAAGAAATTTACGTCTTTCAGCTGTATTGACGGCACAGGCCAACATATCCAAATGAGCTGATTTAACGGCATGGATAACATTTTTCCACTCACCTGCTGTTGTAGAGAATTTAACGTTTAATATTTTAGCAAGGAGCTTAAGGTAATCAGAGGCTATTCCTTGGTGTCTTTTTTCTGAATCAATAAAATCAAAAGGTGGCCAGTTTTGATCAACACCTACTGTAATAATGAGGTGTTTTGCTAGCCAGTTTTGTTCTTCAGTTGTTAATTGAAGTGCTTTAGGTGCTGAAAAAAGTTGACTGGAAAATAAAGCTAAGACAATTAATAACAGCCATTTTTTTTGGATTAATTGTAGCCTTATTGTTATCGACATATTAATCAGCTAGCTGAGGGTGACTTATCCGAGAGGGTGGGTTTTGCTGCTCTAGTGCCTTGCGAGCATGTAATAAGGATGAATGGGGGGTTATTCTTGCTAATACTGTGCTTGGAGTAATAGGTTTATTTATAAAATCAACTGCACCATAATCAAATGCTTTAGCCTCAGAATCCTGATCTGTATTTCCGGTTAAAAATATAATAGGAATTTGCGTCCATTGTGGGTTTTTTTTGATTTCAAAGCAGGTCTGGTAACCATCCATTTCAGGCATCATAATATCTAGCAGAATTAAATCAGGTGGGTTATCTGCTATTCTTTTTAAGGCTTGTTTACCACTTTTTGCAATATAAAGTTTATATTTGTCTTTAAGTAGTTCAACGAGAACATTAATATAAAAGCGTTCATCGTCAACAATTAATATTTTGTTATCTGTGTCCATATTAAAAGGATAGTCGTTTTTTATATTTATACTATATACAAACCACAGCTTATAAAAATGTAACATGTAGGCTGGGTTAGCGACTCTATCGTGTAACCCAACCAACAGCAGAGGTTCTAATTTTACTTTTTAATATTCCCTGCATGTAAACCACACTCTTTTTTCGTAGCATCTTCCCACCACCAGCGCCCTGCACGTTCATGTTGGTTTGGTAGTACTGCACGCGTACAGGGCTCACAGCCGATGCTAATAAAGCCTTTTTTATGCAAGTTGTTATAAGGTACCTGGTAGGCTTCTATATGGTCCCAGACTTGAGCTGAGCTCCAGTTGAGCAAAGGGTTAAATTTAATTAACTGTTTTTCATCACTGGAAAATGTTGTATCAATTTGTACTTCAGGGATTTCATTTCGCGTATCTAAGCTTTGGTCTTTGCGTTGACCAGTAATCCATGCATCAAGTTGTGATAATTTACGTTTAAGTGGTTCTACTTTTCGGATACCACAACATTGTTGATGTCCATCTTGATAAAAACTAAAGAGGCCTTTTTCTTTAACAAAAGAGTCTAGTGAATTACGTTCAGGTGTTAATAATTCAATATCAATTTTATAATGTTGTCTTACTTTCTCGATAAAGCGATAAGTTTCAGGATGTAAACGGCCTGTATCCAAAGAAAACACTTGAATATCTTTTCTGATATTGAGGGCCATATCAATTAACACTACATCTTCGGCTCCACTAAACGAAATAGCAATATTGTCAAAGTTTTCTAGTGCTGTTCTTAATATACTGCGTGGTTTTTTGTTGTTAAGATCTGCTTGAATAGTTTGGATATCAAAAGATGTCATTTTTATAATTTAAGTGAAATTTTATTTTTAATGTTGAGCAAAATATTGCTTTAAAAAGTCATCAAAAAATAGGGTGTCATTAGCCTCAATCTCTTGTTGTTTGCTGTGTGATACCTTGGTCATTTGATCAAATTGTTGCGTTATTAGCTTATCTAGCTTATTTTGTTTAAAGTGTTGCTTGTGTTGTTCTGAGGTTTTTAAGCCAAAACAGCCAAAAGGTTGTTGCAATGATTGCATATTTTGCAATATTTTTGCTGAAGGCGTTAAATCAGGGTTTTCTACCACTTCCTTTTGCTGTTTTAATGCAGAGCTATAAGGTTTATCTGCTGAGCTTCCATCCAATATTTCACACACTGTTTTCATTGAGCCTAATATCTCTTTAGCCCATGTTTTTAAAACGATATTCTTGCCATCTTTATTGAGTTCTAAACCAGGTTTTCTACCAAAATGTGCGACAGATAATTGATTGCTATTGTTTATTTGTTGTTCCTGTCCGGTATATTTTGAACTATCTTGTAGCAAGCCGGTTAATAAAAAAGCTTCAATAAATCTTGCTGTATTTTCATCAATCCCGATAGGATTAAATATATTTAAATCTAGTGAGCGAATTTCTATATATTTAACACCACGACTCTTTAACGCCAGTGTAGGTTTTTCACATGATTTTGCAATTTGTTTAGGGCGTACCGTACTATAAAATTCATTTTCAATTTGTAAGATGTTTGTATTAAGTTGCCTATATTGTCCGTCAACTTTCACCCCAATTTTTTCATATTCAGGGTAAGGTGTATCAATAGCATGGCCTAAACTGTCAACATACCCAGCTAATGAGTTATAATCAATTTCTAAATCAGCCTGGTTTTTGCTCTTATAACCAATATCACTCATTCGTAGTGAAGTCGCATAAGGATGATAAAGGGTGTATTGATCAAATTCATCAAATTCAGCGATTAAATGTGGCCTGCTTTTAAAGAAGCTTTTACAAATAGCAGGAGATGCACCAAATAAATATAGAATTATCCAGCCTTGACGTTGAAAATTTCTAATAAGATCAAAATAGCTTGCAGAAATAAAATCGGCTAGAGATTTGTTCGATTGACTTTGTTCGTATAATACTGGCCATAAAGCTTCAGGAACTGAATAGTTAAAATGAATCCCGGCAATAGCTTGCATGGTTTTGCCGTAACGATAGGATAACCCTTTTCGATAGATATGTTTCATTTGGCCTATATTTGATTGACCATATTCAGCAATCGGAATGCTTTCGTCACCATTAATACCACAGGGCATACTGGCAGAAAGTAGCATCTCATCACCTAAATGATCATAGGTATATTGATGAATAGTATGCATAAACTCTAATGTTTCAGTTATCTCTGCAAAAGGAGGGGTGATAAATTCAAGTAATGCTTCTGAATAATCAGTGGTGATATGAGGATGGGTCAGTGCAGAGCCTAAAACAGATGGGTGGGGTAATTGAGAAATATTACCCACTTTAGAAATACGTAAACTTTCTTTTTCGATACCTTTTAAACCACCAACAAGTAGATGCTGTTTATTTTGTTCGAGTAAATAGTTAAGTTTAACTGAATGTGAGGTATTTAAAGTTTTCATAAAGAGGCGTTAGCCCAGCTGATCTTGATATAATCGGCATATTATAATAGGTAATGAACAATTGGAGTAAATTATCAATACGGAACAAGGCACTTCTTCAGTGATTGAAGCCGAAAAAATCCTGAAATCGGTTTTTGGTTATGATGAATATAGAGGGCAACAGCAGGAAATTATTGAACAAGTTATTAATGGACAAGATGCTTTGGTGCTAATGCCTACGGGTGGAGGTAAATCATTATGTTACCAAATCCCTGCTATAGTACGTTCTGGTGTAGGTATTGTTATTTCTCCATTGATTGCTTTAATGCAAGATCAAGTAACAGCCTTGCATCAACTGGGTGTGAAAGCGGCTTTTCTTAACTCCACTTTATCCATGGATGAAGCTCGCCTGGTAGAGCACCAATTACAACAAGGTGAACTGGATTTACTCTATATTGCTCCAGAACGTTTAACCTCTAACTGGACACAAGCTTTATTTCAACGGATTAATATTGCTTTATTTGCAATTGATGAAGCGCATTGTGTCTCACAATGGGGACATGATTTTCGAGTAGATTATTTACAATTATCCTTATTGCACGAAAGATTTCCAAGTATTCCCCGGATTGCTTTAACAGCAACGGCAGATGAAAAAACCAGAGAGGAAATAGTTAAACGTCTGGCTTTGGAGCAAGCGCATTCATTTATTAGTGGTTTTGATAGACCCAATATACGCTATCGAATTGTACAAAAACAAAATGCTAAACAGCAGTTACTCAATTTTATTAGAGCTGAACATTCGGGAGATGCTGGTATTGTTTACTGCCTATCACGAAAAAAAGTTGAATCAACGGCTGAATGGTTGGTGGGAAAAGGAATCAATGCCTTACCTTATCATGCACGTTTGCCTAATGATGTTAAACAACGAAACCAGCACCGTTTTTTAATGGAGGAAGGGATAGTCATTGTTGCAACCATAGCATTTGGTATGGGAATAGATAAACCCAATGTTAGATTTGTAGGACATCTTGATTTACCTAAAAGTATAGAAGGTTATTATCAGGAAACAGGTAGGGCAGGGCGTGATGGTGCCCCAGCAAATGCCTGGATGGCTTATGGTTTGCAAGATGTTATCACCTTACGACAAATGTTAGCGACCTCCAATGCTGATGAGCTACATAAACGGATAGAATTGCATAAGCTAGACTCCATGTTAGCTCTGTGTGAATTGGTCAGTTGCAGAAGGCAAGCCTTATTAGCATATTTTGGTGATGAGTTAGAGCAAGGCTGTGGTAATTGTGATACCTGTTTAGAGCCAGTAGAAACCTGGGATGGAACAATTGCTGCACAACAAGCACTATCATGTATTTACCGGACTGAGCAACGTTTTGGTGTGACTTATTTAATGGATGTGTTATTGGGGAAAGATAACCAGAGAATAAAAAGTTTTGGGCATGATAAACAATCAACTTTTGGAATAGGGAAAGACTTAGATGAAAAACAATGGAGGTCAGTCTTTAGGCAACTTGTTGCAAAAGGTTATGTTGAAGTTGATTTTGAAGGGTATGGGGCATTTAAATTAACAGAAAAATGCCGAGCTATATTACGCAGTGAACAAACCTTGATGTTACGCAAAGATATTGCTCCCGAGAAAGGAAAGCGTAATAAGTCAGAGAAAAGAGCGGCAGCTGCCGGTAAAAATAGTTTGTTATGGGAAGCGTTGCGTGCAAAACGTAGGGAACTTGCGGATGAGCAAGACGTTCCCCCTTTTGTAATTTTTCATGATGCAACTTTAATGGCAATGATCGAAGAAAAGCCTTCAAATTTAAAACAGATGAGTTATATCTCCGGAGTTGGAGAGAAAAAACTGGATTTATACGGTGAAAAATTTCTACAGGTACTCGATGAATATGCAGATATGGATTTACCTGATACAGTTGCTGAAACGGTCGCTTTATTTAGATTAGGCTACACGGTAGAAAAGGTAGCTAAACAAAGGCAATTAACCGAAGGTACGATATACACTCACTTATCCCAAGCTATTGAAGATGGCAATGTACAGTTAACGGATGTTATTGAGTTGAGTGAAGATGAAATCCAGCAAATAGAAGAAGCAATTATTAATTTACCCGATGAGCAAAAAAATGCACTGAAGCCTTTGTTTGATTTATTTGATGAGGCGTATAGTTATAGTGTGTTGCGTTGTGTAAGAGCAAGTTTTCAGCGTAAGACTGAATAACACTAGTAGATAGAGGTGTATCCAGCGAGGTTAAAGCCTTACTTTTAAATGTTAGAATAATATAGGATGGTGGGTTAAATTTGTAGTTTTAACAAATATCTCTTTGTTAGTAACAGTCTTTTGAGGCGCAGGTTTTAACCTGTATTTTTCATAGCAAGAGCAGGCTAAAGCCTTCGTCCCAATAATGGGTAAGATTTAAAACAGCCTTATCAATAGTTTCGACCCACTACCAATATTTTATACTGCACAGCTCCGTAGTGTTTACAGAGGTGGTTGATTGGGGCCTATATTGTTAATGTGTACAACATCATTTATTGATAAAATGCCTGAATTATCATGCAAGGCATTTTGCCCAAAGAAAACTTTTTTATTCCATTTGCGGGTACGACTTAATGTTGTTAATGGTTCTTTGTTGGTTTGAGCTGTTTCGGTATCAATTGTGGGTACTGAGCACCTGGAGCATGGCTTTGGAAGTCTAAAACTAATATCATTAATCGTTATTTTACGCCAACTATCTTCTGCATAACTTTCACACTGAGAAATAACAAGGTTTGGGCGGAATCTTTGCATGGGAAGCTGAAGGTTCATTGCTTGATTTAATGAATTTAATGAGGCTTCGGAAGTAATAAGAAAAGGAAACCCATCTGAAAAGTTAACTTTATCGCTATGATTAGCATAACCAGGGTCAACAGCACGAATGACCTCGTCAGGTTGATAAACTAACTGGCATTTAATTGCTAAAAAATCACTTAGCCATTGGTCGGCCTCTTTAGAGACAGTTTTTGATAAACATTGATCTTTCCAGATAGTGCTAACGATGTTAGTACCTTCTGATGGGTATAGTGGTAATGAAATACTACCTGATGTTGCTGTACTTAGAATAAGCTCAGTTTCAGTCAGTTGGGTTTTAATAAGTGCCATTTTGGGTAAATGACGCTGACTTAAAAACTGCTTGTTACTATCAATTAACATCCATTTTCTATCATGCAATAAGCCTTTTTCATTGACCTGCCAGCTTGAAACTTGTATTCCAGCAAGTGACTTGACAGGATAAATGAAAATATTACTTAAAACCGGCATGTGCTAATTAACCAATTAATCGAGAAACTTGATCAGAAGTCAATGAGTTGCTTTGAGCTGATTGAGTTAAGCTGGGATCATTTGCAGCATCTTGTTGGAATTGAGAAACAGATTTTTCAGCTTCTTCCTTAGTAGATATAGCAGCAGTTTTTTCTGTTGTTTCATTGTCTGATGCTAATTTTTGTGCTTCTGTAGATATGTTAACTGTTGAGACGGTATTTAGCCCACTTTCCTTGGCTTGCGTCTCTTGCTGGTTAACGGGTTGAGCATCTGCAGAACTTACCGGAACAGCTGTTTGTGGTACGGTATTTTGTTGTCCATTGATTTCCATGGTATCCCCTTAAAATAAACTAATAAATTTTATTTGAATATTAAATTATGTCCTGATGATACCAAATAATCACCAAGTTTGTTGTTAAATCGGTCAAACTTTATACCATATTTTTGTTTATTGATATTTTTATACACAATTTTTGCTGGTATTTTAAAAATAGTTTTGTCTTTAAACACTAAAGAAACAGTCACTTTTTTTTGTATTGAGATTACTTTTTTACATTTTATAGCGACACCTTTACTACTTATATCAAGTAACTCTGCTGGGTAATATTTATTAAAGTTAAAAAAACCACGTAATCTCAGAGAGACTGTTATATCAGTTCTTATATAACGAACAGCGATTCGTTTGTTGTTTAACTCAGCAGGGGTTAATAACATGCTAAATGTATCGCTGACTTTATTAGCTTCGTTGTTTGGGCTGTTTGTCATAATAAGAATGTATTTTCTTTATACATCATGATATTAAGATTGAATAAATGCAAATAAAAAAGTTTACTGACTCCCTAAGTATTAATCAGGTTTAATAATAAAGCAAATGAAGAAATTTTGTTGTATTAAATATTATCGGCAATTTGTTATTTGAGAGTTGCAGTGCTATTACTCGATGTTCCAGTTTTTTTAACTTGAATTCAGAAAATACTAAAAACCATAGAGATAAGTCTAAGCTTGAAATGATTGATAAAATTGTAGGGGCAATCCCTTGTGGTTGC
>CAYYNM010000066.1:0-14933 GCA_964472945.1 uncultured Methylomarinum sp.
GTAATAGTCGCACCTGCGAGACCATCTAAGCCTTGTAACTTTGCACCTAGCGGTTTAATAACCACCTCTTCTTGACCAATAAGTTGGTCAACCACAAAGCCAATATGTCGCCCACCTGCATTAACAACGACAACATGACCTGTTACCTGTTTATCCAATACATAAGAAGGATCATGTACCAGCCATTCACTCAGAAAGAAAACAGGTAAAGCTTTTTCCCTGACCATAATAACTAATTGACCGTCAACAACATTGGTTTTACTTAAATCTAAATCTAATATTTCAAGCACACTCGCCAAAGGTAAAGCGAATGCCTGTCCACCTAGTATAACCATTAAAGTTGGCATAATAGCCAGTGTAAGAGGCACTTTAATAATAATAGTACTTCCGACTCCCTCTACAGAGTCAACTTCAACCATTCCGTTTAACTGTGTAATTCGAGTCTTAACAACATCCATTCCAACTCCACGCCCTGACACATCGGATATTTCAGTTTTAGTTGAAAAACCAGGCATAAAGATCAGGTTATAACACTCCCTATTATCAAGCCGAGCAGCCGTCTCTTCATCCATTAAGCCTTTGTCAACAACTATTTTCCTCAGGTGGTCTGCATTCATCCCTTTGCCATCATCTTTAATTGATAGCATAATATGATCACCTTCCTGAGATGCTGTCAGTACAACAGAGCCCTCTCTAGGCTTTCCGCTGTCTTCTCTATCATCAGGAGATTCAATACCGTGATCAACCGCATTTCTTACCAAATGCACTAAAGGGTCAGCAAGTGCTTCAACTAGATTTTTATCTAAATCAGTCTCTTCCCCCACTAACTCCAATTTAATTTCTTTTTTTAAACTTCTTGATAAATCTCTAACAACCCTTGGAAACCTGCCAAATACTTTTTTAATCGGCTGCATTCGCGTTTTCATAACTGCTAATTGCAGATCAGCAGTCACCACATCTAAGTTAGCAACAGCTTTTGCCATGTGCTCGCTTGAATCATCTTCTGTTGTTGCTTTAAGCGTCTGAAACCTGTTTCTCACTAAAACCAGTTCTCCAACCATATTCATAATTTCATCAAGCACAACCGTATCAACTCTAACCGTTGTTTCTCCTTTTGGAGCCGTTTGCTTAGTGACTACTTTTGGCTTAACTGCTGTTTTTTCTACAACAGACATTTCGGCCTCTGGCTTTTTTGCAGGCTCTTTTTTAACAACAGCTATTGGTTTTTTTTCTTCAACAGTTTCAATTTTTGTGGGTATAGATTCTATAGATTTTGAACTAGCAACATTACCTTTAAACTTTCCTTTACCATGCATCTCATCTAACAAGTTATCAAATTCTGCTTCAGAAATATCACCAGAGTCAACAACCTCTACATTTTTTTCATCTTTTTGTAGGATAGTCGCTGAAAATTTTCCTTTACCATGTAACTCATCTAACAAATCATCAAACTCTGATTCAGAAATATCACCAGAATCGACCTGCTGAGTTGGTTCTTCAGTCTCAGTCTCTGCTGAATTATTTTTCAGTGATGGCGCTGAAAATTGTCCTTTGCCATGCAGGTCATCTAACAAACTATCAAATTCCTGCTCTGTGATTTCATCACTCTCTGACTCAGAACTGTTATCAAATGTATCATCCAACATAGCAGAGAACTCTTGCTCTACCACATCTGTAACTCCAGGTTTTTCAACAATTTCTGGTTCTTTATTAGTTTCTTCAACCAACCCTGCTCGAGTAAAACCTTGTAATTTAGTCAGCAGAAGTTCATCTGTTTTTTCTGGGTCATTTCCTGATTTCACCTGCTCAAACATTACGTTTACAACATCAACAACTTCCAGAATGACATCCATTAACTCAGCAGAAACCTTACGCTCACCTTCTCTTAAAACATCAAAAACATCTTCAGCTTTATGGCAAACTGCGACTAACGGATCTAAAGCTAAAAACCCTGCCCCCCCTTTGATGGTGTGAAAACCTCGGAAGATTGCATTTAGTAATTCAAAATCTTCAGGTGATTGTTCAAGCTCAACCAATTGCTCACCCAGCAACTCAAGAATCTCACCGGCTTCTACCAAAAAATCTTGTAAAATTTCATCTTCTAGATCAACTGCCATAACTTTTCCTTAGAATCCCAGACTCGACAACAAATCATCAACATCATCTTGATTAGATGCCACATCACCGACTTTGTCATCCATACCTGGCACTACAGGCCCTGGTAAATCAGGTGTTTTTCTTTTACCTTCGCCTATTTCAGCTCCTCCAGCAAGTTTAATAAGCTCGATCATATTAACTTCTAACTCTTGAACCAGATCAATCACCCGTTTAATAATTTGCCCTGTTATATCTTGAAAGCCCTGAGCCATCAAAATATCATTAAGCCCCTTTTGAACTTGAAGCAAAGAAGCTTTTGACTCATTAAAATGCTTGGTTATCTCCGCACTCATACTCTTAAATTCTTCAAAAGGCATTTCCCTATCCAAAAAACGTTCCCATTTTTCAGATAATTCTTCAGCTTGCTCATTAAGTGTTTTTGAAACGGGTAATAAGTTTTCGACTGCATTTAATGTTTGGTTTGCAGCTTGTTCTGTCATGGTAATAACATACTGTAAACGCTCTTTGGCATCAGGTATCTCATTTTCTGTCATTGCAGTAATTTTTGAATCTAATGAAAAGCCAGTCATGGAATCATGAAGCTGACGAGTCAACTGTCCAACCTGTTGAAAAAGCTGATTTTCTTTATGTCCTGCAATATCATCCAGTATTTTATCTGCTTCAGCCTCATTTCCTTGTTCTAATGCAATAACCAAATCCTTGGCTAGCGCTAAACGAAAATCATTCGTCATTTTTTATTCTCCTGGATTGGTTTAACCATCAATTCGTTCAAAGATTTTTTCTATTTTCTCTTTCAACGTAGCAGCAGTAAAAGGCTTAATAACATATCCATTGACCCCAGCCTGAGCAGCCATAATAATCTGCTCTCTTTTTGCTTCGGCTGTCACCATTAAAACGGGAAGATTAACTAACTCTGGGTTAGCTCGAACGGCTTTTAATAAATCAATGCCCGTCATTCCTGGCATATTCCAATCAGTCACTAAAAAGTCTATCCCTCCAGCCTCCAGTATGGGTAAAGCAGTTTTTCCATCGTCCGCCTCAACCGTATTGGTAAACCCAAGATCCCTTAATAGATTTTTTACTATTCGTCTCATTGTTGAAAAATCATCAACAACTAGAATTTTCATATTTTTATCCAAGGAAAATCTCCAACCTATTCATTTTTAATCATTATATTATATCGACCCAAATAAATAATACTTGAACCTACTTTAAAACCTTCAAAAACAGATTAGCACAGTGCTTATATCTTAAAGCACCATTAATCAGTACATACTATATACCATAGATGTAATATCCCATTTTTTCAATGCCAGGCCTTATAATTTATATTTTTTTCGGTAAAAATAATTTTACCTTAGGTAATACAGAAAACAGTAGTGGGTCAACCTGATATTTTAAAACTCACTATTGATTGAGGCACAGCAAGGTTGGGTTAGCGACAGCATAACCCAGCACATCATTCAAAAAAGTTGGGTTACGCGATAGAGCCGCTAACCCAACCTACAACACTTATAGTAAAAGGTATTCAGGCTCGCTATTTATGCAGCTTATCAGCCCATTCACCAAGCCTTGACCTAAGCCTTAGCATAGCCTGGCTACTTATTTGGCTGACACGGGATTCGCTGACATTTAACACTTCTCCTATCTCCCTTAAATTGAATTCTTCATCATAATAAAGGGCCACAATAAGCCTCTCTCTTTCTGGCAATGACATAATGGCATTACTTAATGCTTGCTGAAAATCGTCCTCTTCAAGCATATCGCTAGGTGAATCATACAATTTTTCTGCATCGCTAAAAATAGAATCTCCCGTTTCTGATAGCTCTTCGACACTTAAAGTTTTACAACCCACTGAATCTTGCAGCATTTGATTATAATCATCCAGATCAACACCTAGTTGTTCTGCAATATCAATATCCCTCGCTTCAGCGCCTATTCTATTTTCAACTTCCCTGATGGCCTCAGAAACCATTCTTGCTTTTTTATGTACAGACCGAGGTGTCCAATCAGACCTACGCACCTCATCAAGCATTGAGCCTCTGATTCGGATTCCCGCGTAAGTATCAAAACTTGCCCCTTGAGTGACATCATAATTTTTTACAGCTTCTAATAAACCTAACATTCCTGCCTGAATCAAATCATCAACCAATACGGTGTCAGGCAAACGTCCCAATAAGTGAAAAGCAATTCGCTTAACCAAAGGTACATGCTGAATAACCAAGTCATCGGTCGTTCCTACATGCATTGTGGTCGCGTACATTGCCGCTCCATTCATGCGGCATCCTCTTGGGTACTGTATTCAATCATTCTTTCAACAAAAAACTCTAAATAACCACCTGCTTGTATTTTTATAGGCCAACTATCTATATTACGGGCCAAATTTCTTATTGCCAATGAGGCTTTACTACGAGGAAAAGCTTCCAATACCGGTGTTTGTTTTTGCACTGATTTACGCAAATATTCGTCAAAAGGAACGGCCCCCGTATAACGAAGTGTTACATCTAAATATTTTTCAGTCACCATACACAATTTGTTAAATAATTGTTGTCCCTGCTGAACGGATTGAACCATATTAGCTATAATATGAAACTTGTTTAAACCATAATCCCTATTTAGCAATTTAATGTAAGCATAAGCATCAGTCAATGAGGTGGGCTCATCACAAACCACCACAATAATTTCCTGACTGGCTCTGGCAAAATTAACCACACTAGAAGAAATGCCTGCCGCTGTATCTACAATCAACACATCAAGACTTTGATCTATTTCACTAAAGGCTCTGATAACAGCTGCTTGCTCAATATTAGAAAGTTCTGCCATTTGTTGAACACCTGATGATGCAGGAATTACTTTTAAACCTGCAGGTCCTGTCAACATAATGTCTTGTAATGACTTTTCACCTTGCAACACATGAGATAAATTGTATGTTGGTGAAAGTCCTAACAAAATATCAACATTTGCCAACCCCATATCAGCATCAAGCAAAGCAACTCTGCGCCCCATTTGTGACAGTGCCACCCCCAAATTAACGGATAAATTGGTCTTACCAACCCCACCTTTACCACTGGTTACTGCAATAACACGGACAGGTTTTGGTTTTATTTGTCTCATTTTTCGTATCCCAGACGCTTGATCATATGACTCATGCATAACCTTCTGCCACCCAGTCATCATTACTTAGTTCGTTATTATAATCGTTTTCTTCAGCTAACTCAGAGACACATTGTTCAATTAAAGTATAAGCATCCGGAAAATATATATCTTCTGGTACTTGCTGTCCATTGGTCATAAAAGAAATAGGTAACTGTTGTTCAATACTTGCAGACAAAGCAGAACCTTGTACAACTGTTTCATCCAGTTTAGTCAAAATACTGGACTCTGGCTCAAATACTTTAAAAGCATTGATAATTTCATTCATGGCCTTATATTGTGTCGCTGCCGACATGACCAAGTACGTTTTGATCGGCACATCTTTTTGCTGCAGTGTTTGAATCTGTTCAGCCAGACGCATATCACGTTGACTCATTCCAGCAGTATCTATCAAAACCAGCTGTTTATCATTAAAACTATTAATATGAGCATGTAATTCATCAGCATTAGCCGCAACACGGACAGGTACATCTAATAAACGACCATAAGTTGCCAGCTGCTCATGTGCACCAATCCTATAATTATCAGTGGTAATTAAAGCAACTTTATTTGCACCATGTTTTAAAATAAATTGTGCAGCCAACTTTGCAATCGTTGTGGTTTTCCCCACCCCAGTAGGCCCAACCAAAGCAATGATACCCCCATTTTCTAATAAGTTATCATCACTCACAGGTAAAACTTTAGCCAACATCTCTTTTGCCTTATCAAAAGCAAGCCCCTCATCCTTATGACTGTCCAAACGATTAGCAATTTTAGCCGATAATTTTTTTGAGAACCCCATATCAGATAATTTATGCAATAAATCAGCCCGTATAGGATTATGTTGCGAGCCACGATGCCAAGACACTTCTGATAACTTACTATCCAAAGCTGATTTTAATGCTTTTATTTCATTGCGCATTTCCAGCATAAACTGTTCTGGTACTCCCGCTGATTGTTGTTTTATTTCCTCTCGGACAACATTGCTAAACTGTTGAGTTGCTCTTCCTGGCTGCTTATGTATAGGCACTTGTTTTTTTATCGTCGATGCGTTTTTATTGCTGGCTATATTTAATTTCTCAGCATACCCAACATATTGATCGATATTACGTTGCAAAGGCCTTTTAGGAATAACTCCATCAGCACCTACTTTACGAGGACTACTGACAACGTGTAATTTATTTCTTTCTGTTTCAAAGTCAGTTAATTCAATATTTTTCTTTGTCTTACTATTAAAACCTGAACTATCTGATTGTGAATTTAGTTTATTATGAATAGCTTGCTCATCAAAATCTTTAGCTGCGACAATCTCAACGCCTTCATCAACTGATCTATTCGACATAATGACAGCATCGGGCCCCAGTTCTTGCTTAACCATACGCATAGCTTGGCGAATATCCTTTGCAACAAAACGTTTAATCTTCATCAGTAGTTTCCTATTTTCTTATTTTATGCGCTATTCACGCTGTCCAACCGTTGAAACTACCTGGATCTGACGATCTTCAGGAATTTCGTTATAGGCCAAGACATGTAACCCAGAAATTGAATGACGGACAAACCGAGCTAGCCAGGGACGTACAAAAGAAGAAACTAATAACACTGCAACCTGTCCTTCCATTTCCATTTTCAGAGTACTCTCTTCTAATGATTTTTGCATTTGTTCAACTAACCCAGGTTCAATACCTGCACCACTATCGCCTGCCGTTTGCAAAGATTGATGCAACAACTGTTCCAACTCTGGCTCTAAAGTGATAACAGGTAAATTTTCTTCTACTCCATTGATTTCATGGACAATTGATCGACCTAGTGCAGCACGAACAGCCGATGTTAAGATGTCAGGATCTTGACTCTTAGCACCATACTCCGCCAAAGTTTCGGCAATCGTTCGAATATCTCTAATTGAAACCCCTTCTCTCAATAGGTTTTGCAGTACTTTTACAATCACACCCAAGGCTAATGTTTTGGGTACTAAATCCTCAACTAATTTTGGTGCTGATTTAGCCAAGTTATCCATAATATTTTGCGCTTCTTCATATCCAAATAATTCATGTGCATTATTTTGTAAAATATGACTTAAATGCGTGGCAACAACAGTCCCAGGGTCTACCACGGTATAGCCTAAAGTTTGCGCCTGGTCTTTTTGACTATTTTCTATCCAAATGGCTTCAAGTCCAAAAGCAGGGTCTTGAGTCACTTCGCCTTGTAAAGAACCGAAAACCTGTCCGGGGTTAATTGCCATTTCCAGCTCAGGTCTAATTTCTGCCTCTCCCACAGCAACACCCATCAATGAAATTTTGTAGCTTGTGGGTGATAAATCCAAATTATCTCTAATATGTACAGAAGGAATTAAAAAACCCAGTTCTTGAGACAATTTCTTTCGTACTCCTTTAATTCTTGTCATTAATTGCCCCCCCTGATTTTTATCAACCAGGGGAATCAACCGATAACCCACTTCAAGTCCAATAACATCAACAGGCATAACATCATCCCAGCCTAGCTCTTTTACTTCTGATGAACCTACTTGTTGCTGAGGGACTTCCGCCACTTTTTGCAATATCTCATCTTGTTCTTTAGTGTGTCGCTTATCAATTAAGTACGCCCCTCCTAATAAAGCCAGAGCTAACAAAATAAAAACCAGGTTCGGCATACCCGGAATAATACCCAGCAAACCAATAATCGCAGCCGTCATAATTAATGCTTTGGGGTCATTAAACAGTTGAAGATTAACTTGCTGCCCCACATTCTGGGTACTTCCACGTACACTTGTTACCACAATGGCTGAAGCAGTCGATAACAGTAATGAAGGAATTTGTGCAACCAGACCATCACCAATTGTTAATAGTACATAAACTCTACTCGCATCCGCAAAGCTCATATCATGTTGTCCCACACCAATAGCTAAACCACCAATAATATTAACGAATAATATGATAATCCCGGCAATAGCATCGCCCCTGACAAACTTACTTGCACCATCCATTGAACCGTAAAAATCAGCTTCAGCGGCAACTTCTGCACGCCGTTCTCTGGCTTGATCTTGGTCAATTAAGCCTGAGTTTAAATCAGCATCAATTGCCATTTGCTTACCTGGCATCGCATCCAAAGTAAAACGCGCGCCCACTTCGGCAACTCGACCTGCCCCCTTGGTTACAACCACAAAATTAATAATCACTAAAATTGCAAAAACAACCAAACCTACGGCAAAATTACCACCAATAACAAAAGAACCAAAGGCCTCAATCACCTTTCCAGCCGCATCACCGCCTTTATGGCCTTCTAGCAACACAATACGAGTTGAGGCAACATTCAGAGCCAATCTAAATAAAGTTGCAATTAAGATAACTGAAGGAAAAACAGAAAATTCCAAAGGTTTTATACTGTAAATAACCACTAATAAAATAATTAATGAAAAGGCTATATTGAAAGTAAAGAATAAGTCCAATAGAAAGGCTGGCAGTGGCAGCACAATCATGGATAAAATCATAATAATGGCTACTGGGGCTCCCAAGCCCATACCCGCATATAATTTTATTTTTTCAGTGATGTTAGCTAGATCCATATTATTTATTTTAGTCAATATAAAAAAACAGTAAAATTCATGATTTTTACTGTTGCCTAAATTCATCTGGAACTTTTAAATCCCGTGGCTGTGTAGGCTTTTCGGTACCATTTTCTGTTGCTGTTTTTAGTTGAAAAACATAAGCTAAAACTTGGGCAACCGCTAAAAAAAGCCCATGAGGTATTTCTTCGCCTGTTTCTGTCGAATAAAACAATGCTCGCGCTAAAGGAGGGGCAGCAACTAATGGAATTTTCTCCCCTATTGCTATATTTCGTATATGCGCTGCAATTAAGTCAACGCCTTTAGCCACCATGACTGGCGCACCACTTCCCATAGGGTCATATTTTAAAGCAACAGCATAATGCGCAGGGTTTGTAACAATAACATCCGCTTTTGGCACCTCTTCCGCCATCCGCTGTTGAGACATTTCCATCTGCTTGCGCCTAATTTGCCCTTTAACTTCAGGGTTACCTTCTTGCTCTTTTGACTCATCTTTAATTTCTTGTTTAGTCATTTTTAATTGCCTTTTGGTATTCCATAATTGGTAAGGCACATCGATAGCAACAACTAACACCAAGGTTGAACTCAAAATCAAAAAGCTAAACATAATAATATCAGCTGCTTTTGTAACGGCTTTATTTAGAGACAAAGAGCTTAAGCCCATAAATTGATCATAATAACTATCAAATAAAATACCTGCTACAAAAAAAACTAAGGCAATCTTTACCACTGCTTTTAATAACTCAACAAGCCCTTGAACCCCAAACATTCTTTTCAAACCCGAAAAAGGGTTCAATTTTGAAAACTTAGGTGCCATGGATTCCATGGTAAAGTTCCATCCTCCCAACATCATAGGCGTAAATAAAGCGACTATAACAAGCGGAATAACCAAAGGGACGATAAGCAACATTCCATCTAACAAGACTTGCTTAAAAAAAATGACGGGGCTAGCAGGGTCAAAAATGACTTCTCGACTCAAACTGAGTTGTTGACGCATTAATCGCCCCAAACCTTTGGCAATAGAATCTCCCACAAACAATAACATAACAGCAGTTGTCATCAATGCTACAAAGGTATTTAACTCTTTTGACCGAGGTATTTGCCCTTTCTTTCTCGCGTCGGTAAGGCGCTTCTCAGTGGGTTCCTCGCTTTTATCTTGCCCTGAATCTTCAGCCACTGCCTTTCACTTTTATGCTTAAATCTTTAGTAACTGACTAATTAAAGCAAATCCATGCGTTAATACCTCTGAAAAAATTTCCAATGTATTCGCTATAGTCACCCAAATCAAAACCATTCCCATCATAATGGTAATAGGAAATCCCACACCAAAAATTTGTAATTGCGGAGCCGCTCTAGCAGCCACACCAAAGCTAATATTAACAAAGAGTAGGGCTGCCATAATAGGCATTGCCAATAACAACCCTCCTGAAAACATTTGACTACTCCAGGCAACAATAGACCAAATATCACTCAAACTAAAACCCACCTTATCAATAGGTAAAGTCGTAAAACTGGTCACCAACATTTCAATTAATAGCAAATGACCATTAACAGCTAAAAACATCAAACTAGCAGAAACCACAAACACCTGCGCAATAACAGGAACTTGAATCCCCGTTGCAGGGTCAACCATAGAAGAAAACCCTAAGCCCATGCTATAGGCAATACCTTGCCCCCCTACCAGCATCACAGAAAATACCATCTGCAAAACAAAGCCTGTTGACAAACCGATTACAAGTTGCTGAATGGTGACTAAGAAACCTTGATAACTAAATATTGCAATAGCTGGGGGGTCTGGCAACACAGGAACGATCACTACGGTAATTAACAATGAAGCTATAACACGAATTTTTGCAGGTAACGATTTAACACTCAAGACGGGCATGGAAATAAACATTGAACTAATCCGAATGAAAGGCCACATAAATGAAGCCAACATTGTTAATAGCTGCTGCTCAGTAAAGTTCATTACCTCAGCCTATTATTTCAGGTATTTGATGTACCAGATCTTGAAAATAATCAATGATTACCTGCAACATCCATGGCCCTGCAAGCATCAAAACCACAATAACCATAGCCAACTTAGGAATAAAGGTTAAAGTTTGTTCATTAATTTGTGTTGCCGCTTGAAACATCGCCACCAGTAAACCAACCGCTAAAGAGGACAGTAATATGGGAGCTATTAACTTAATTGCTACCAATACTGTCTCTTGAGCAATCATTGAAATAACGTCAGGAGTCATAGAAAATATCTATTTGATTAAAAATAAGTTTGTTATTTTAGCTAGCTCCTTAGACATAAAAACTAGCTGCTAGCATTTCTAAAACTAAAGACCAGCCATCAGCCAAAACAAATAACATAATTTTAAAAGGTAATGAAATAATCATAGGCGATAACATCATCATCCCCATAGACATTAAGACGCTGGCTACAACAAGATCTATCACTAAAAAAGGTAAAAATATTAAGAAGCCAATCTGAAAAGCTGTTTTTAACTCACTGGTTAGAAAGGCCGGCATTAATAAGGAAAAAGGTACATCATCAACTGTTTGAAAATCGCCCCTACCCGAAATTCGCATAAATAACTCTAAATCAGCCTCCCGAGTCTGCTTCATCATAAATTTTCTAAATGGCTCCGAAGCTTTTTCAACCGCAGTTAGAGCATCAATCTTTTCTTCCATATACGGCTGCACAGCTTGAATATTAACTTTATCAAAAACAGGCATCATAATAAAAATAGTCAGAAATAATGAAAGTCCTAGCAATACTTGATTACTCGGCGCTTGTGCCGTGCCTATTGCTTGCCTTAATAACCCTAAAACAATCATAACACGGGTAAATGATGTCATCATTAACAACAATGTTGGTAATAATGTTAGCACTGTCATTAAGGCTAGAATCTGAATAGTGACCGTATAACTCTGCCCTCCATTTGGATTTGTTGTAACCGTGATAGCATCAATTCCTGGTACAGCCCATACCGATGTTGCTGTTACCAATAGGATGATGAATAATAGTAATCTATTCATCTGACTTTCCTGACATAAGTTGCTTTAATTTTTGTGAGAAATCAGCACCTGTACTCTCACTCTTACTTTGCTGAAATAAAATATCTTCACCTTCTAATACTAATAGCTTTTCAACTCTTCCAGGCGTAACGGCTAACACTAATTGCTTCTCACCGATTTGAACTAAAATGATTTTTTCACGTACACCTAATGACAAGCCGCCAACAATTCTCATCCCATCTTTAATGTTAGTAGGTAGAGCACCCATTTTTTTCATAAACCAGACACAAGCAAGAAACAGAGCTAAAACAAAAACCAGCCCTAAAGCCCAATTTAAAATATGCACATAAGAAATGCTAGCAACCGTCTGTTTTGCCCCATTCTGAACTGCTGAAAAAACAGGTGTAATAGAACATAAAAAAATAATGCTACTTTGTAACAAAGCTTTCAATCTATAAATCCTATATTAAATTCCTATGTACCTAATTTTTTTACCCGGTCTGATGGACTAATAACATCTGTTAAACGAATACCAAATTTATCATTAACCACCACAACTTCACCATGAGCAATTAAAGTCCCATTAACTAGAACATCCATCGGTTCTCCTGCAAATCTATCTAATTCAATAACTGAACCTTGATTCAATTGCAATAAATTTCTAATATTTACTTGAGTTCGTCCTATTTCCATAGAGACAGTAACAGGCACATCAAGAATAACATCTAATTTTAGATCATCAGGTGAAATATCTGCTTTAACAGGCTTTTCCTCGCCTTGCTCCTCCAATTCACTAAACTCTGCTTTAGCGAGTGTTTCAGATTCACTCTGTTCTTGTAAGGCATCACCCCAATCCGCATCACCGCCAGCTTCAGCATCAGTTTGCTCTTGCATTGCCTCTGCCCAGTCGTCACCAACAGGCTCTTCATCTTCACTCATTATACTTTTACCTAATAACTATTATATTTTTTCCAAAAAGCCAAGTCGTATTTCACAATACTTTACATAGAATCCTGTGTTAATTTCTCTGTTATTTGAATGGCATAGTTACCATCAGATAATCCTACCTTACCTTTAAAAATAGACACACCTTCCGCTTGAATTACAACGGTTTCTGGCATATCTATGGGAATAACATCATCTTTTTTTAAGTTCATAACATCCTTAATAGTCATTGTTTTCTCCACCAACAAACTATTTAATGAAACTTCACTGCGTAACACTTCTTTTCTTAAACCTTCCTGCCAACCCCCATCTACTTCCCCTCGGTCACTACTCACTGCATCTAACAAATCACGAATAGGTTCAATCATGGCATACGGCATAGCTATATTAATATCCCCGCCCCCCCCTTCTAACTCCACATGAATGGTCGAAACAATAACAATTTCGGCTGGGCTCACTATATTAGCAAACTGAGGGTTAACTTCTGAACTCATATACTCGAATTCAAGCTCCATCACCGGCTTCCAGGCTTCTTTTAAATCCTTAAACAGTAAATCAATAATTAATCGAATAACCCTCATTTCAGTTGGCGTAAACTCACGACCTTCTACTTTATTGTAAAATTGCCCTCCACCACCAAAAAAATTATCTACTGCAGTAAAAACCAGACGAGGCTCCATAACAATTAATGCTCGACTTCGCAGTGGTGCAAACCGAACGATATTCAAATTGGTGGGTACAAATAAACTTTGAATATATTCAGAAAATTTTAGCACCTGAATACCCGAAATAGAAATTTCCGCTGACCGTCTAAGAAAGTTAAAAAGTGAAATTCTAAAGTATCGTGCTAACCTTTCATTAACCATCTCCAGAGTTGGCATCCTGCCTCTAACAATTCTTTCCTGGCTGTTAAAATCATACCCCCTAACACCAGCATGCTCTTCATTGCTTTCAGCTGTATCTGTTTCTACATCGCCATCATCAACGCCATGTAAAAGCGCATCAATTTCATCTTGTGATAATAGGTCTGCTGTGGACATAGACTAAATTCCCCGATTAAAAATAAATACATAAAGATAATTTTTTCTAAGCATTAACAGCACAATTTTTAGCAATGTTTCTTCCTTTCAATTTACTTTTGTATAGCATTATTTTAATACCCATTCATTAAATTACTGCATAACAAAGGCAGTAAAATATATGTCTTTTACCTTATTCTTTTTTGTCATGCGCTCCATTACCTTGCCTACTTCATCTAACATCACGGCCCGAAGAGCTTCTTTACCTTCTCGTGTTTTCAAATTAGCAGCACCTTTTGCACTAATGGCCATCAATAAATTATTTCTAATCATAGGCTCATTCTTTTTTACTGCTTCCAATGTATCAGCACCTTTTACAAGTATAGAAACTGAAACTTGTATCAAGCTAGCCTCAGAACCTTGAGGGAAATTAACAATCAATGACTGGCTTAAATCATAATAAAGTTCTTCATTAGCCGCTTCATCCTCTTCGGTATTTTCAACCTCTTCAACCTGCTCTTCATCAACAGCTTCTGAGTCACCTGCCATAAAATAATACCCTGCCCCCCCACCTGCCAGTAATAATACAACTGCAATAATTATAATTAATTTAGAGGATTTTTTTTTATCACCCTCAACTTCTTCATTTTCCGCCATCTGTCGTCCCCTTTAAAGTAAGCAAAATAAAGACCAACTATATAATAGATATAAAAATCAACACTCTAAAAAACATGTGAAATATTACATATCCTCTATGCCGTGCGTTAAATTTACATCACAATAGAATAATCAGATAAATATAGAATTATAGTGCAAACAGTTAATTTCACAGTACTTTAATTATATGGCAAAATTAACACTTACTTACCATTTGAACCATTCGACAATGCAGGAAGAAATTACCATTCCCATTAACTTACCACAACCCCGTTTAATAAATTAAGTCCAGCCATTTATTGAGAGGTCTTTTGTTCACCATAAAGACAGTCATTATAAATTATTGCGGACTAAGGGAGATGGAAACAAATAATCATCCAACCTAGCTTGTACTAAAGCATAAGAATCGCTAAAGCTTTTCTAATCTTTTTGTCCGTCATCAACCGTGTAGAAAAAGTTGCGTAGCTTGCTATGCGCCTTTTCTACACGGTTTA
>CAYYNM010000067.1:0-4561 GCA_964472945.1 uncultured Methylomarinum sp.
AACACTCGGGAATGACGAAAATAAATTGTTAAGTTAATTATGCCTGTCTACTTATATTGTAGAGCGAACTTTAGCCCACTATTGAATCAGTATTTTTGAGTTATTGCGGACTAAAGTCCGCTCTACAGCCGACGAAAGTTTAATTTATTAAATTAACTGCGGGGAAGTTAATAGGCATGAAACAAATTAACATATCAGTTTTTTATTTTTAGTCTACAATTAGTTTAGAGAAAATATTTGAGGTGTTTGAGAGAAGTACATCTATTCAATAATTACTAAATAAATAGTATCTCAAAATTTAAGCATATAAACCACTTTCATTAAGAGCAGTCCGCATACTAAAGGCTAGACATGAGGAATTTAGAATTTAAAGACCAGTTGCATGAATACGCAGAATGGCGTGAAAAGTTAATACAAGCAATTGAGATGTACCAAGAGTGGCGAACCCGATATAAATTAAGTGATGCTCACAGTACTGATACCTTATTAAATATCCTAAATGGTTTACAAAATGATAGAGTAACACTCGCTTTTGCAGCCGAATTTTCCCGTGGAAAAACGGAGTTAATAAACGCTTTGTTTTTTGCAGAAACAGGCGTTCGCTTACTTCCCTCTTCGCCTGGGCGGACAACCATGTGTCCTACAGAAATATTTTATGACCCTGAAGGTAGCTATATTCGACTGTTAAATATAGAAAGCCGACTCGAAGACATTTCTTTAATGGAGTATAAGCAAAACCCTGACCGATGGACAAAAATTGATTTAGACTGTGATTCGCCGACTCAAATGCAAGAAGCTTTTAAAGAACTGGTTGCATCTAAAGAAGTTGATAAAGATATAGCTAATAAGCTAGGCTTATGGAATGAGCGTGAAGCTGCTGAGCAAGGCATTATTAATCCTGAAAAAGTTGAAATACCTTGTTGGCGACATGCACAAATTAGCTTTCCTCACCCTCTATTAAAGGAAGGCTTGTCAATCCTTGATACACCTGGGCTTAACGCCTTAGGTACTGAGCCAGAACTCACTTTAAGCATGTTACCCAGTGCTCAAGCAATTATCTTTGTGCTAGCGGCTGATACAGGGGTGACAAAAAGTGATTTAGAAATGTGGAAGAACCATGTTTGCAACTCTAGAGGAAATAATAAACAAGGCTTAGCCGTTGTGATGAATAAAATTGACTCCATGTGGGACGATCTTGCTGGTGAAGATGGTTACGAAGAGTCAATAAAAAAACAAATAAAAACCTCTGCTTCGATTTTAAAGATAAGTGAAAATCATATTTTTCCAGTATCTGCCAAGCAGGCTTTACTTGCAAAAGTAAAATCTGATGATAATTTATTAGAAAGAAGCAGATTGGCAAAGCTAGAAAATTATTTATCGACTGATATTTTAGATCAGCGCCGTAATATTCTTGTAGAAACTGTTAATAAAGATATTGGTTTTTTAGTTTCAGAGTCATTTAACTTTATAAAAACAAAGTTAATAAATGCGACTGAACAGCTGGAAGAGTTCAAAAAAGTTGACTTTGATAATGCTGAAATGACGGGTAAGTTGATGTCTGAAACTCGTGATCGACAAAATACCTATATGGCTAATGTCGAAAACTTTCAAGCCAGCCGAAAAGTGTTTGCAGTACAAGCAAAAATGCTAATTGAATCTTTTGCTAAAGAAAGAATTGATAGTATTGTTGCAGCAACTAAACAAGATATGTCCAAAAGCTTAACCACTTATGGAATGAAGCAAAATATTCGTAAATTATTCGATGACCTAAGAGACTTACTGCAAGACTCTGTGGATATAACCAATGAAACGCGCCGATTAGTTAAAGCTATCCATTTAAAATTTCAGAATGAACACGGATTTAAACCCATTGAGCCACAGCTTTTTTCTATTAAAGAATATCAATTTGAGTTGGAACAAGTTTTTGAAGAGGGCGAACTTTTTCGTAGTAGCGCGAAAACAACAATGACAGAACAAAGCGTGGTGGTCAACAAGCTTTATAGCACCTTAATTGCTAAAGCCAGTTTTATTCTTCAACGCGCTCATCATGATGCATTATCGTGGAGTAACGGTGTATTAGTCCCTTTAATGCACCAACTGAAGGACCACAAAAAACAAATTGAAAGCCGCCTTAAAATGCTTAGAAAAATAAGCGAATCAAAAGGCGAGGTATCAGAAAGTATTGCCCATCTCGAAGCAGAACTAGAACCTCTTAAAAAACAACGTGCTGAGTTGAGCATGATTATTAAAGCAATACATTTAAATGAAAAGCCTTGATTTTATATAAACAAACCAAAGGTATCTATAGCTTTCCCTGCAATAAATTTATAAGCCTATTTTATTTTAATAATAACTGCATTTGGTGCAAATTATCATTTACCAGTTTTTTAACAAGCTGATAAAAATATAGCCCTGAAATAGCTATAACCATACCTGCCATTGTTGAAATTGTTGCCTGAGATATCCCCGCAGCCATTGCTCGTGCATTTCCATTACCTGTAACTGCCATGACATCAAAACATGTATCATTCCGACTACTGCGCCCAAAAGCCCGAGCATAGGACAGATTGCGATTAACATCTTTATAATTGATAAATATTTTTCCATACTGATTTTAACTTCAGATAATAAGCAAGTTTTAATAAAATAAGTATCTTTGGCTTTACCTTTATTAGCATACTGTTTCCATTGTTTCAGGTAGCGCAACCGAAGGCTGGGGAACCCCCATTTAAAATATATAAGCCTTTCACAAATTAAACTCCATAAGTAAATAGATACAAGGAAAATAACCTTCATAATTATGCCTGCCTACTTACTATCCACTAACAGACAAGCGGCAACAGGTTTAAAATATTTATTTTTCATTTAACTTCTCTAATACTATTTTTTTATAGATTATAGGAAGATAATGTAAAACAAATTGATAATTATCAATTTTTCAGCACAGTAGAAATTCTAAAAAATCGTATTTTTGGCCTAATTTGTGCTTAAACCGTTTTTCACTAAAAAATAGTCTTCTTTTTTAAAATTATTGGGGGATTTAACACGTAGCTTTATGTTAAATAACATAGTTTTATTATTGCCTAATTCTACTTTTTTAATAAATATTAAAAATATCTTATGTTTTTTAAAATACACCGTCCTTAACTGCCGATTATTTTAAGCAATGAAGCCAGATAAAATTAAACAAGTGTTAAATAATATAGAAAAGTGTCAACTTTGCCCTATCCGTCACCTTGTTTTATTTGCTGATTTACAAGCAGATGATTTCCAGTGCTTGAATTACCCCATAAAAGAACTTAAATATAAAGCGGGGGCAGCCTTATATAAACAGGAAGATACTATTGATTATGTTTATACCATCCGCTCAGGGCTGGTAAAATTGGTGCATTATTTGCCAAATGGAAGCTATAGAATTACTCGGTTATTGCAGCAAGGTGATTTGGCAGGTATTGAGGCCTTAAATAGTTCAGCTTATTTACAACAGGCCATAACGATGCAAGATACTACTGTTTGTAAAATCTTGGTAAAAAACATTCAACAGCTAAGCCTTAAGTCTTCCCATTTGTATAGGCAGTTAACCTCTCAATGGCAAAAGGTGCAAAGTGATGCCGATATATGGCTGACTTATTTAACGATGGGAAGTTCTAGGCGTAGGGTTGCCAATTTGCTTATTTATTTAGCTAACAATAAGGAACCTTTTTTTCTCCCATCCAGAGAAGATATAGGTGCTTTATTAGCAATAACGACTGAGACAGCAAGCCGGGTAATTGCTGATTTCAAACGAACAGGCCTTTTAAATACAAAAAACAAACTAGCTACAATTGATTATACAAAAGCAAAGTTAATCCAATAATTGTATAGCCTAGACCACCAAAAATTAGATTTTTTTAAAAATTAAATCCCATACGCCGTGACCTAAACGAAGGCCCCGGCTTTCAAATTTAGTTAATGGCCTGTAATCAGGTCGTTCACAATACTCAGCACTCTTACTTGTATTGTAAAGTTTTGTACTAGCCGTTAATATTTTTAGCATTGATTTAGCATAATGTTCCCAGTCCGTCGCAGCATGAAAGTAACCATTTACAACGAGCTTTTTATTGAGTAACTCAATAAAACTGGGCCTTACAATTCGACGTTTATGATGCCGCCTTTTATGCCACGGATCAGGAAAAAACAGGTGGACACCCTGGATAAAATGGTCAGGAATTTTTTGCTCTAAAATTTCAATAGCATCATGATGATAGATTTTTACATTGCTAATATTTCTTTCTTCAAGTAGCAACATTAAATGGGCAACACCGGGCCTATGCACTTCAATACCCAAGTAATTCAAATCGGGATTTGCCTCAGCCATTGCAGCTAAACTACTCCCATTTCCAAAACCTATCTCTACTATTAAAGGTGATTGCCTTTCAAAAACCTGCGAAAAATCATAGTCTTGGCTTGGATCTAAACAATACTTGTCCCAAATATTATCTATCGCTTTTTGTTGTCCAACAGTTGCTCTACCTTGCCGTAAAGCAAAGCTACGAATTCTCGGATGGGGTTCTTTTTCAAT